>PAVA01000058.1 GCA_002712945.1 Citromicrobium sp. | reverse complement strand
GCGCGCGTGCTGCACGAAACGCTCGCCGCCCTGCCCGACCGCCCGGCTCTGCTCGACGACCTACTGCCGCGCCTCACCGGCCATGGCGCGCTGGTCGACGAGCTGGCGCGCGCGCTGGTGCCCGCGCCGCCGACCGAGCGCGGCAATGGCGGCTATATTGCGAGCGGTTACGACGATGCGCTCGATGCCTTGCGCGAAACCGCGGGCAATGCGCGCCGGGCCATCGCCGCGCTGGAGGCGCGCTATCGCGACGAGACCGGCGTCTCCTCGCTCAAGATCAGGCACAACGGCGTGCTCGGCTATTTCATCGAGGTGCCCTCGCGGCATGGCGATGCGCTGATGGCACCCGACAGCGGCTTCACCCACCGGCAGACCATGGCCAGTGCGGTGCGGTTCAATTCGGTCCACCTGCACGAGGAAGCGAGCCGGATCGCCGAAGCGGGCGGGCACGCGCTGGCGGCCGAGGAAGCGCATTTCGAGGCGCTGGTGGGCGATGTGGTTGCGGCGCGCGAAGCCATCGCGGCGACTGCTGCTGCGCTGGCACGGATCGATGTCGCCGCCGGGCTCGCCGAGCGGGCGGCGGAAGGCGACTGGTGCGCTCCGAGAATCGAAGAGGCGCCGTGCCTCGAGATCGTCGCGGGGCGGCATCCGGTGGTCGAGGCGGCGCTGGCCAAAGTGGGCGAGCGCTTCGTGCCCAATGATTGTGGGCTCGGCGACAGCGACCGCCTCTGGCTGATCGGCGGGCCCAACATGGGCGGCAAGTCGACCTTCCTGCGCGCCAATGCGCTGATCGTGCTGCTGGCGCAGGCGGGCAGCTACGTGCCCGCGACAAGCGCGCGGATCGGGCTGGTCGACCGCCTGTTCAGCCGGGTGGGCGCAAGCGACAATCTCGCGCGCGGGCGCTCCACCTTCATGGTCGAAATGGTCGAGACCGCCGCGATCCTAGCGCAGGCGACGGAACGCAGCTTCGTTATCCTCGACGAGGTCGGGCGCGGCACCTCGACCTATGACGGGCTGGCGGTGGCCTGGGCGGTGGCCGAGGCGATTCACGAGAACAACCGTTGCCGCTGCCTGTTCGCGACCCACTATCACGAACTCGCAAGGCTGGCCGAGAGCTGCGAGGCACTGTCGCTGCACCATGTGCGCGCGCGCGAATGGCAGGGCGATCTGGTGCTGCTGCACGAAGTCGCCGAAGGGCCCGCCGACCGCAGCTACGGCCTCGCGGTCGCCAAGCTAGCTGGCGTGCCCGCCCAAGTGGTCGAACGTGCCAAATCGGTGCTGGCGAAGCTGGAGCGCGGCCGCGAGGAAACCGGCGGCCTTGCCGCCGGGCTCGGCGATCTGCCGCTGTTCTCTGCCGCGATGCAGGCCGAGGAGGAGGAATGCGATGCCCTGCGCGACAAGCTCGCTGCGATCGATGTCGACGCGCTCTCCCCGCGCGAGGCGCTCGACATGCTCTACGAATTGAAGCGCGAAAGCTGACAAAGGCGAAGTTTGCCATCCGCCGCGCCGGCGCTAGGTTCACGAGCCATGGCGCAGGACGATCCTCCCGCGGACGCGGACAAGAACACCGAGTGGGCCGAGTTCCGCACGGATCTGGCCGAAGACCGCAACATCATGGCGATGGAGCGGACCTTTGCGGGCTGGATGCGCACGGCCTTCGCGGCCATCGGCATCGGCCTCGGCTTCAAGGCGGTGTTCGGGGCCTTCGATCCGCCATGGCTGGCCAAGGCGATCGCAACGATGTTCATCATTGCAGGCGGCTGGCTGGCGCTGGCGGCCGAGCGGCGGGCGTCAAAGACGCTCGCCAAGCTCAACACGCACGAGATGGAAAGCATCGGCGCCCCGAACTTCAAGGCGCTCGCCTATGCGGTCGCGTTCGGCTCAATCGTCCTGACGGCGGGCCTGTGGATTCTCAACGACGGGTCGCTGGACGCCGGATAATCAGGTGCCGTCGCCCCGCAATCCGTCGAGCTTGGACGGCTTGCCGTACTTGTCGACATTGTCGTCGTGGTTCGGCTCGCCGCGATAGGCCGACATGTCGACCGTATTGCCGCGATCCATCTGGTTCATGTGGTCGACCACATCCTGCGCGTCGGGCGCGGTCAGGCCGCTCGGCGCATGGTCGGTGTTCGTGCCGAGGATCGAGGTCGAGACGTCCAGCGCCTGGTCGGACACGGTCTGCGCCTGATCGTAGGCGCCGACCTGCTCCGAATTCTCGTTCTCGGGCGCAAGCTCGTCGGTCTGGCGACGCTCGCCATCGAAATCGGAAGGCAGGGCGTTTGTTTTCTTGTCGTCCATCGGAAATCTCCTTTGACCGATGAACGTGTTTGTTTGGGGCGCGGTTCCAGCCCGCACCCCCGCCCGACCCTGAGGCTTTTTTGAACGGTGCCAGCCCGCACCCCCGCCCGGCCAACCCATCGGTAGTATCCTGTGGGTTGGCCGGGCGGGGGTGCGGGCCGGAGCCGGGCGCGGCGAACGCAGTGAGCGAATCGACGCCGCCTAACGCGTCGCTACCGGCGCATCGCCCGAATAGTCGTAGAAGCCGCGGCCCGTCTTGCGGCCGAGCCACCCGGCCTCGACATATTTCACCAGCAGCGGCGCGGGCCGGTACTTGGTGTCGCCGGTGGTCTCGTGCAGCACGCGGACGATTTCGAGGCAAGTATCGAGACCGACGAAATCGGCCAGCTGCAGCGGGCCCATCGGGTGATTGAGGCCGAGGCGGCAGCCCTTGTCGATATCCTCGATGCTCGCGGTGCCCTGCCCCAGCACGAAGACCGCCTCGTTGATCATCGGCAGCAGGATGCGGTTGACCACGAAGCCGGGCTCGTCCTGCGAAAGCACCACTTCCTTGCCCAGCAGCTGCGCGAAAGCAGTCGTGCGCTCGGTCGTGTCCTGCGCGGTGGCGAGGCCGGGGATCACCTCGATCAGGCCCATGACGGGCACCGGATTGAAGAAATGCAGGCCGATGAAGCGCGCTGGATCCGGCGAGAAGTTCGCCATCCGCGTGATCGGGATCGAGCTGGTATTGCTGGCGAGGATCGCGGTGTCGGACAGCACCTTGCCCGCATCCTCGAAGATCGCCTGCTTGATCGCTTCCTTCTCGGTCGCGGCCTCGATGATCATGTCCGCCTCCGCCATCGGCGCGACATCGCCGACCGCCTCGATCCGGGCGAGCGCGGCCTCGGCATCGCCCGCCTCGATCTTCGCCTTGGAAACCAGCTTGGCGAGCGATTCTTCGATGCCTGCGCGCGATTTCTCGGCAATGGCCAGCTCGCGGTCGGTCAGCAGCACCTTCAGCCCGTGCTGGGCGATGGTCTGCGCGATGCCCGAGCCCATCTGGCCCGCACCGATGACGCCGATTGTCTTCATGGCAAATGTCCTTCGCATGTGCAGCAAAGGGGGTGAGCTAGCGACCTCGCGCGGCGCTGGCTAGCCATGCGCGCGCTATCTGTTCGCTCCGGGGGTCCAGCTCACATCGGCCTTGCCGTGGTCGTTCTGGACCCGCGCGAGGACGAAGAGATAGTCCGACAGGCGGTTGATATAGTGCAGCACCGCCGGATTGACCGGCTCGGCCTCGGCCAGTGCCGTCATCGCGCGCTCGGCCCGGCGCACGGTTGCGCGCGCGACATGCAGCCGCGCCGCCGCCTCGCTCCCCCCGGGAAGCACGAAGCTGGTCAGCGGTTCGAGGCTTTCGTTCGCCGCATCGATCGCCTGCTCCAGCCACTCGACCTGCGCGGGCACGATCCGCAGCACCATCTCGCCCGGCTCGAACCCTTCGCCGTCGAGCGCACCCTTGGGCGTTGCCAGATCGGCGCCGAGGTCGAACAGGTCGTTCTGGATGCGGCGCAGGCCGTCGCTGGGATCGATAGCGAGGATCGCGAGGCCGAGTGCGCTGTTCGCCTCGTCGACTGCGCCGATCGCCTCGATCCGCGCGGCGTGCTTGGCACTGCGGCTGCCATCGACGAGCCCGGTCGAGCCGTCGTCGCCGGTCCGGGTGTAGATCTTGTTGAGCTTGACCATGGGGCGGCGCGTGCCGCGTTCAGTTCGCGACCGCAAGCAGGATCGCGACCACCAGGATGGCGAGGCCCTGGTACTTGATCCGGTCGAACATGGCCTTGTTCTGCATCAGCTGCATCTCGGTCACGGTTTCGCCGGTGTTGTTTTCCAGATCGACCTTGGTGGTCTTCAGGAAGGCGATGATCCCGCGCACCAGCGAGACCACGACCATGATCGAGAGGATGACGATGGCGATGATGAGGATCGTGTTCATGGCTCAGATGTGGGGCTTACCAAGGGAAATGCCACATGGCCATTGTGCGGTACGCAGTTTTTCCGCCCAGCCGTGCCCATCCTCGCCCCTTTCGCGGTAATCTGAGATCGCGGGCGAGCCGCGCCGCTTGGCGAGCTTTCGCCCTTCCTCGTCGAGCAGCAGCGGGTGATGGTGCCAGCGGGGCACCGGCAGGCCGAGCAACGCCTGCAACAGGCGGTGGATCGGGGTTGCGACAAACAGGTCGAGCCCGCGCGTCACCAGCGTCACGCCATCTGCTGCATCGTCCAGCGTAACCGCGAGATGGTAGCTTGCGGGCAGATCCTTCCGGCGCACCACCGGATCGCCAAGCGGTTGCGGATCGACCGCCTGCGTGCCCGCAATGGCGTCCTGCCAGACGAGCGGCCCGGTGATCGCGAGCGCTTCTTCGAGGTCCAGCCGCAGCGCTGCGGGCGCGTCCCTTGGCACGTCGCGATGCTTGCAGGTGCCGGGATAGATCGGGCCCTCGGGGCCCGTTTCGCGCGCCGCTTCGGCAATCTCGGCGCGGGTGCAGATGCACGGGTAGAGCACGCCGAGGGTTTCCAGCTTCGCCAGCGCCGCCTCGTAGCTCGCCAGCCTGGTGCCCTGCGCGGGCACCTCCTCCCATTCGAGGCCCAGCCAGGCGAGATCGCGGCGGAATTCGTCTGCCAGCTCGGGGCGGCTGCGCGGCCCGTCGATATCCTCGATCCGCAGCAGGAACCTGCCGCCCGCTTCCGCATCCGGCTCTTGGGCCAGATCGTGCGCGACGATGGCCGAGTACGCATGGCCCCAGTGCAAGGGGCCGTTGGGGCTCGGGGCGAAGCGGGTGACGATCATGGCTTGACTCGTTTTGCACGTCTTTGGCGCGACTCGCCAAAAAGGACTGTGGATACCGGCTTTGTCACAGGCTTGACGCTTTTGCGGGCAAATGGTCCTTTCCATCGCATCAGGGGAGGACACAAGGCGTGTTCAAAGCCGATCTGATCGACCGCGCGGCCCAGTTCCGCAGCGCTGACGAAGACCCGACACGCAACCTGTCGGCGTGCCCCACGCTTGTTCTCAACGCGGACTACACGCCGCTGTCCTATTACCCGCTGTCGATCTGGCCGTGGCAGACCGCGATCAAGGCGATCTTCCTCGACCGGGTGGACGTGGTGGCGAGCTACGAGCGCGAGGTCCATTCGCCCTCGCTCGACATGAAGCTGCCCTCGGTGATCGCGCTCAAGCAATATGTGAAGCCGAGCGAGTTTCCCGCCTTCACGCGTTTCAACGTGTTCCTGCGCGACCGCTTCACCTGCCAGTATTGCGGCAGCCCGAGCCATCTGACCTTCGATCATGTCGTCCCGCGCCGGCTCGGCGGCAAGACGACGTGGGAGAACATCATCACCGCCTGCGCGCCATGCAACATGAAGAAGGGCGGGCGCACGCCGAAGCAGGCGAGGATGAGCCTGATGCTCGAACCGATCCGGCCGACCAGCTGGCAATTGCAGCAGCACGGACGCGGCTTCCCGCCCAACTACCTGCACGAAACCTGGCGCGACTGGCTCTACTGGGACATCGAGCTGGAAGAATAGGGATCTGGAGGAGCAAGCCCGGTCCATCAGGGGCAGCTTCGGACCCTCCGCTGACCGCAATCCTTGCGGGACTGTGCCGACAAACTTATCGTCCTTCGCAAGGAGGACAGCACCATGGCACAGCACCCGATCGTCGTCGCGACCGACTTCAAACCCCGTTCGGACCGGGCGGTGGATCGCGCCGCGCGGCTCGCCAGGGATACCGGGCGCGAACTGGTAGTGGTCCACGCGGTCGAGAACGACAGCGAGCTCAGGGGCGGCGAGACGCTCAAGGAACGGGTCGCCTCGGTCATGCCGGAGGATGCGGGCGCCTATCGCTGCCTGTTCCCCGAAGGATCGGCGCCTGCGGCGATCGCGCAGGCAGTGGAGGACGAGGACGCCTTCTGCCTCGTGATCGGCGTCGCGCGATACAATACGGTTGGCGACTTCTTCCTCGGCACCGCGGTCGATATGCTCCTGCGCCGTTCGCCCTACCCCGTGCTGGTCGCCAAGGAGCGGCCCCGGGCAAGCTATGATCATATCGTCATCGGGACCGATCTGTCCGATGCCTCGAAGCGCGGGGTGGAAGCGGCGGTGCGCATGTTCCCGCAGGCGCAGCTGCACCTCGTCCATGCCTTCCACGTTCCTTACGAGGCCTACCAGAACGCCGAATATGTCCGGAAGGAACTGGCCGCCTCCGCGCAGGAGAAGTGCGATGCCTTCACCGCGAAGCTGGAGGTTTCCCCGGCCTGCCGCGAAAAGATGACGATGGAACTGGTCGAGGGCTCGCCGCTCACCGCCATCAACAAGATGATCGCCAAGTACGACGCGCATCTGTGCGCGCTGACCTCGCACGGTTACGGCGGCTGGCGACAGGCCCTCATTGGCAGCACGGTGAGCGACCTGCTGAAGACCCTCACCGTCGATACGCTGGTGATCCACCCGAAGCATGAGAGCGGGGATTAGGGACAACCTCCTTTCGTCATTGCGAGGAGGGGAGTACAGGCCCTCGATTGCTCGCTCCGCTCGCAATGACGAGGGTCAGGTAACTGCCGCGCGTTCCTGAAACTTCGGCTCCTGCCATTCGCCCGTATCGAGCACCTCGGCGAGGTGACGGGCAGCCTCGGCAATATCCTCGAAGCGCAGGTAGGCAGGCGCGAAGCCCAGCCGCAGGATGTCGGGGGCGCGGAAGTCGCCGATCACGCCGCGCGCGATCAGGGCCTGCGACAGCGCATAGGCGTTCTCGTGCCGGAAGCTCAGCTGGCTGCCGCGCGCCGCAGGATCGCGGGGGCTGACGAGGTCGAGATCGAGGTCGGCCACGCACTCCAAAAAGAACGCGCTCAGCGCGCGCGATTTGGCGACGAGCGCCTCCATCCCGATCTCGGCGATCAGCTCGACCCCGCATTCCAGCGCCGCCATCGCCAGCACCGGGGGCGTGCCCGCGAGCAGGCGCTTGACGCCGTGCGCGGGCTCGTAGTCGTCGGAGAAGGCGAAGGGCTGCGCGTGGCCCATCCACCCCGTCAGCGGTTGCGAAAAGTGGCCGTGGTGCCGCTCGGCGACGAAGGCATAGGCGGGCGCGCCGGGGCCGCCATTGAGGTACTTGTAGCCGCAGCCGACCGCGAGGTCCGCGCCCGCGCCATTGAGATCGACCGGCACCGCGCCGCCCGAATGGGACAGGTCCCACAGCACCAGCGCGCCCGCATCGTGCGCGGCCCTGGACAGCGACGCCATGTCGAACATTTCGCCGGTCTTGTAGTGGACATGGGTGAGAAGCAGCAGCGCGACGTCCCCATCCAGCGCGTCGACCATCGCATCGCGATTGGCCAGCCGCTGCTCGACCGCGCCGTGCCCCTGGATCATGTAGAGATCGGTCGGGAAATTGCCCGGCTCGCTCAGCACCACCTTGCGCCCCGGGTTGAGCGAGAGCGCCGCGCCGATCAGCTTGGCGAGGTTCACCGAAACCGAATCGCAGGCGATCACTTCGTGCGGCTGCGCGCCGATGAGCGGCGCGATCTTCGCACCCACGCGCTGCGGCATGCCGATCCAGTCGGCATCATTCCATGAACGGATAAGTCCCTCGCCCCATTCGCCGTCGATCACCCGATGCAGCCGCTCGCGCGTGGCCTTGGGCAGCGGGCCCAGCGAATTGCCGTCGAGATAGATCACACCCTCGGGCAGATCGAACCGCTCGCGGAAATGCGCGATTGCGTCGGCGGCATCGAGCTCGCGCGCACGGTCAAGCATCGGGCAGCTCCCGCAGCACCGCACGGCACAGGCCCGCATCGCCGCCGCCGACCTTCAGCGGCAGCGCGATCAACTCGTATAGGCCTTCCTCGACATCATCGAGCACCAGCCCTTCGAGGATGCGCATGTCGTGCTTGTGCACGGCCAGATGCGCGTCCATCGTCTTGCTCTCCTGCGGATCGACCGAGGGTGCATCGGTGCCGATCAGCACCACGCCATGCGCGGCAAGCCACTCGATCGTCTCGGGCGCGATGGGCAGCCAGTCGGATCGCCACTCGTCGTGCGGAAAGGCATCCCAGGTGCGGAACAGCACGCGGTTGGCATAGTCGAGGCTGGGCAGGTCGCCGATACCGATCTTCCCCTCCACCCCGCGCGCATCGACCACGATGCAGGTGCCGAGATACGGGTCGAGGCTCATGTGTGCGGCATCCGCGCCATCGCTCGAATAGTGCAGCGGCGCGTCCGCATGCGTGCCCGAATGGGTGGACATGGTCATACGGCCCACGTTGACGGGCGATCCGTCCTCCATCTTCCACGTCCGCTCGAAGGCGAAGTCGGTATCCCCCGGCCAGACGGGAAGGCCGGGACGCAGCACCTGCGAGATATCGTGGATCTTGCGGCTCACAGCCCGCGCCTCACAACGCGGTCCGCAGAGACAGCAGCTCGGGGAAGAACACCTCCTTCAGCACGCCTTCGAGATAGGCGACGCCCTCGGTACCGCCCGTGCCGCGCTTGAAGCCGATGATCCGCTCCACGGTCTTGAGATGGCCGAAGCGCCAGCGCTGGAAATGGTATTCGAGATCGACCAGCTTTTCGGCCAGCTCGTACAAGTCCCAGTTGTCGTGCGGATTGCGGTAGATTTCGATCCACGCCGCCTCGACCGCTTCGGACTTTTCCCAGCGCTCGCCCGGCTCGCGGTTCAGCACCGCCTCGGGAATCGCAAAGCCTCGCGCGGCCAGCAGACGGACCACTTCCTCGTACAGGCTGGGCCGGGCGAGTTCGGCGCGCAGCTTCTCCGCCACGTCGGGCACGGCCTCGTGCATCGTCACCATGTCCGGCTTGCGCCCGCCGAGGATGAATTCCATCATCCGGTACTGGGCGGACTGGAACCCGCTCGACGTGCCCAGATGCGGGCGCACCTGCGAATAGTCGTGCGGCGTCATCGTGCTGAGCACGTTCCAGCTCTGGATCAGCTGTTCCTGCGCGCGGGCCACGCGGGCGAGCATCTTGAACGCCGGGCGCAGACGGTCCGCGGCAATCGCCTCGCGCGCCGCATCCAGCTCGTGCAGGCATAGCTTGAGCCACAGCTCGCTCGCCTGGTGGACGATGATGAACAGCATCTCGTCCTGCGCATCCGAGCGGGGATGCTGCGCGGCGAGAATGCGGTCGAGATCGAGATAGGAGGAGTAGGTTACGCCTCCCCGTTCTTCTTCGGCTGACTTTTCTTCGGCGGACATGGCGGCAAGCCCTAGCGCCTCGTGCGCCCAGCGCAAAACGCGATCAGCAATCGACGACCTGCACCTCGGGATGATGCTTGCACAGGTAGTTCTTCACGATCTTGAGGTTGCGGGTGTTGGAGCGGAAGGCGAAGTCGGCCACGTCGCCCACCAGCGGCACGAAGCCGATCACCCCGTCGATGGCGACGTTCCCGATCATCCGCATCATGTGCCACTTCGGCATGCCGAGATTGCGCGCTTCCCACACGATGTAGCTGCCCACGGCGACGCCGAAGATGTCGCCCACCACGGGCACCAGGCCGACGATCGCATCCATCCCGATAGGGTAATTGATGCCGGGGATGGTCATGCTGCGCTCGGTCAGCTGCTCGATCATCTGGATGCGCCGGTAGACCGATGCCGGATCATTGCCGCTCGGCACTTCGATGCCCAGCACGCGCATCGTTTGCGTATCGCCCATTCGATTCGTCCCCGTTCCAGAATGCCCGTATCAGAATGCCCGTTTCACCACGCTTCTACCTCAGCCAACGCATAAAGCGGATGGCGGGACCAGGAATTTTCCGAAAACCCTGCCAGCCCGCTGCGCACCAGCGACCAGCGAACCGGCGCCCCGAGCGGGATATAGACTTCCTGCGCGAGCAGTGCACGCTCTGCTTCGATCAGCAGATTGCCCGCCTCCTGTGCATTGCCCGCGCGCAGCGACTGGGTGACGAGCGCATCGGCATCGGGCGAGCAGGGGCCGGGCAGCAGCGCGCAGTTGAACTGGTTGAGGAACCAGCGCGCGCCGGGGTAGCGGGCAGTCCGGTCGATCATCACCAGATCGGCGCCTTGCGCGAATTGCACCCGGCGCAGATCCACCCCGATGGTCGCGAAATCGAGCGACAGGGCGTTCAGCAGCCGCTCCGAGCCCGGCCCCTCGGGCAGCCATAGCCGGACCCGGGCGCTCTGGCCGGTTTCCCTGCTCCAGGCGGTGACGCGCGCCCGCGCCCGCGCGCGCCGGTCGTCGAGCGTCAGCCCCGCCCAGCGCTCGCCGCGCAGGCCCGGATCGCCGGGCAGGCCCGTCGGCACGATCAGCGAGGAGGGTTGCCACCCGCCGAGGCTGAACTGTTCGAGCAGCGCCGCCCGGTCGACCGCCATGGCCAGCGCCTCGCGATTTTCGACCTCGGCAAGGAAGCCCTGTTCGTTGGTGACGATCATTCCGAACAGCCCGATGGCGGGATCGAGGCGGATCGTGCCGCGCGACAGCGGGCCGGTATCGGCGAAAGGCAGGGTGAAGATCGTCCCGTCGAGCAGCGCGGCGGCGTCTCCGCCCGCAAAGGCCTCATTGGCCTGCCGGGCCGGCAGGGCGCGAACGCGCACCACCTTGCCCTGCGGTTCGCCCTCGCTTTCGGGCAGCCCCAGCTCCTCCGGCGGAACGGGCTGAAGGATCGCGGTGTCCCCCTCGCGCTCCATCCGCATGGGGCCGATGGATTCGCCATTGCGGGTGATCGCCAGTTCGGGCTGGGCGAGCAGGTGGAGGAATTCGGGCATCGGCCCGGTCAGGCGGATTTCGATGACGCGGGTGGTCATCGCCCGGATCTCGGCCACCTTGCGCAGGTCGAGCCCCAGCGACGTGCCCCGCAGGGCGGCGATGGACCTTGTCAGGCTGGCGCGCGCGTCCTGCGCGCTCAGCGGTTCGCCGTCCGGCCAGTTGACCTGCCGCAGGCGGAAGATGAAGCTGCGGCCATCCTCGGTCACGATCCAGCTTTCGCCCAGCGCGGGGACGACTTCGCCCTCCGCGTCGATCGCGACGATCCCCGAACTGGTCGCATCGCGAATCATCTGCGCGCCCGGCGACAGGCGCAGCCCTTCCTCGAAGATCGATTCGGGCTCGCCTATGGTGACGACGGGCAGGCCGTCGGCGTCTCCGCCGTCGCTGCACGAAGCGAGCGCCAGCGCGGCGAGGCCTAGGAGGGCGCCGATAAAGGCGAAACGGGTTGTCACGAAAAGGCCCCTAGCAGGCCCGCGCGCGCCGGTCAGCGCGCTTGTCGTCAGATCTTGCGCAGCGATCCCGGGCGCAACTGCTGGGCCGAACTCGGCGCGACGGTGGACGGGCGCACGTAGCGCGGAGTCTTGTCGCCGCTGCCCGCCGGTTCGCGGACCTTCTTCGAATCGATTTCCGAATCGAACACGATTCCGAATCGGTTATCCTGGGTCCACGCGACCGACCCCTTGATCTGGCCGATATTGCGCAGTTCGATCGAGAGGCGCATGCCGCGTTCGACGTGCAGCGCCGCTTCGGCCATCATCCCACCATCCGACAGGTTGCGGACCTTGACGCGAACGGGCTCGCCTCCGTCGGCAAGCGTGACATCGGCGGACAGAAAGAGGCTGTCGCGCTTCAGCGATCGGGTGTCGATGGCAGTCATGGAGCGTAGGTAACCTTCGGCTCTCGGTTGGTTTCGATTCAGCGAGCCCACGAGAGGCCCGAAAGCCGTTCTAACCCGGCAGAGCCTAATGAAGTTTAAACGCCGCTTTACCGAAGTTTCCCCCGCGGCACGGGGGTTTCAGTCGTTGCGGGAGATTTTCTCGCGCCGCTCGTGCGCTTCCTGCGCTTCGACCGTCATCGTCGCCACCGGGCGGGCGATCAGGCGCTGGAGGCCGATCGGATCGCCGCTCACTTCGCAATAGCCGTATTCGCCCTCGTCGATCCGCCGCAGCGCGGCGTCGATCTTCGCGATCAGCTTGCGCTGCCGGTCGCGCGTTCGCAGTTCGATGCCCCAGTCGGTCTCGCTCGACGCGCGGTCGGTCAGGTCGGGTTCCCGCAGCGGGGTTTCCTGAAGGTTCTGCAACGTGCCCCCCGCCTCGGAATGGAGCGAGCGCTTCCATTCGATCAGCAGCTTGCGGAAGAACTGCTGCTGCCGCTCGTCCATGTAGGGTTCGTCCTCATGCGGCACGTAGTCGGCCGGCAAGGCGCGGTTCGCCCGGGCAAGAATTTCGCTGTCGCTAAGCGCCGTCGCGGCCATCTCGTCCTCTACCTCTTCGGTCCACCGATCCTCGCGTCTCCACCGTCGTCCGCACGGCGACGGCACATGCTCGCGCGGCGGCTATTAGCAGCCATGCCAACGCGAACAAGCGCTTATCCGGCCACGCGCCATCGGGAGACGCCGTCTGGCCCATCCCTTGGTCGGCGAGGAGTGAACTTGCCCCGAACGGATCGTTGCCCCGCCGTCTTCCGGATCGCGGCCGCGCCACGCGCCCTGCAAAAACCTGCACCCGCTTTAACCTGCTGTTTACCATAACAGGGTTGAACAGATGGCGCGGGCAACACCCGCAGTGAAGGGGACGCGAAACGAGAGAAAGCGACAGGGGACTCACATGCGACTGACTGCCATCGAAACCGAGGATGCCCAACCGGCCTCCTCCGATATTGCCGATCTCACCATTGCCCGGCTGATCGGGTCCGCCGCCGACGGCGACGCCGATGCCTGCTACGAGCTGGGGGTGATCTGGTCGACCGGGGGCCACGGGCTCGACTGCGACCTGATCGAGGCGCACCAGTGGTTCAACCTCGCCGCCGCGCGGGGCCATCGCGAAGCCGCCTGGTGCCGGACCGATATTTCCGACGAGATGACCGCACGCGAGATCGCCGAAGCGCAGCGCCGCGCCCGCCAGTGGCTGAGCGACCAGCGCAAATGCGCCTGATGCGCGGCTGACGCTCTAAGAGTTGCGGAAAGGCGTTCGCGCCTCGAGGAAATTCTGCTCGGCGTCGATGCCCTCGGCCTCGCGCTCGAGAAATTCCGCCACCGCCGCCCGCAATCCGGGGTCGGCAATGTAATGGGCCGAGCGCGTCTGGACCGGCGCGTATCCTCGCGCCAGCTTGTGCCCGCCCTGTGCGCCCGCCTCCACGCGTTGAAGGCCAAGCGCGATCGCCGCGTCGATCGCCTGATAATAGCACAGCTCGAAATGGAGGAAGGGGATGTCGGCAAGGCAGCCCCAGTAGCGCCCGAAAAGGGTGGTCTCGCCGATCACGTTCATCGCGCCCGCCACCGGCTGCCCGTCGAGAAAAGCGATAATCAGCAGGATCTTGTCGCCCATCCGCTCTCCCAACAGGGTGAAGGCTTCGCGCGTCAGGTAGGGCGTGCCCCACTTCCTCGCGCCGGTATCCTGGTAGAAATCCCAGAAGGCGTCCCACACCTCTTCGGTCAGCTCTTCGCCGGTCAGATGGCGGATCTCGACCAGCTCCTGCGCCTTCGCGCGCTCCTTGCGCAGCGTCTTTCGCTTGCGGCTGGCGAGATCGGCCAGAAAGCCGTCGAAATCCTCGTAGCCCCGATTCTCCCAGTGGAACTGCAGATCGCTGCGGATCAGCCATCCTGCGCGCGCGAAAAGCTCCTCCTGCTCGGGCGCGATGAAGGTCGCGTGGGCGCCCGACAGGCCGTGCTCGTGACACACCTGTTCGGCCGCGCGCAGGAGGGGCGCGGCGAAAGCCTCATCCTCGTACAGCAGGCGCGGGCCGGTTGCCGGAGTGAACGGCGCGGCGATCTGGAGCTTGGGATAGTAGCGCCCGCCCGCGCGCTCGTAGGCCTCCGCCCAGCCCTGGTCGAACACGTATTCGCCCCGGCTGTGCATCTTGAGGTAGCTCGGCAGAGCGGCGTGGATGGTGCCGCTGTCATCCGCAATCGTGATCGGCGCGGCCTGCCAGCCCGTTCCGGGCCCGACACTGCCCGAGTCCTCCATCGCCGAGAGGAAGGCATGGCTGACGAACGGGTTGCCGGTGCCCGCCACCCGGTCCCAGTCGCCCGCGTCTATTCCGGCGCCCCCGCCGTGAATCCGTGCCGTGAGTTCCAGATCCGCCATGGTCGCCAATATGGGGAGGCCTGCGCCTTTTTCCCGCCTAGTGGTGGTGGCGCAATGCGATCACCGCGTCGACCTCGACCGCCGCGCCCAGCGGCAGGGCGGGCACGCCGACCGCCGCGCGTGCATGGCGCCCGGCCTCGCCGAACACGTCGAACATCAGCTCCGAGGCGCCGTTGGCGACCTTGGGCTGGTCGGTGAAATCGGCGGTGCAATTGACGAAAGCCCCGAGCTTGACGATCCGCTCCACCCGGTCGAGCGGAATGCGCTTCGCTTCTAGCTGGGCGAGGATCATCAGCCCGCAGGCCCGCGCGGCGGCCATCCCTTCGTCGAGGCTCACATTCTCGCCCAGTCGGCCCGTGACCAGCTCTCCGTCGATGAAGGGCAGCTGGCCAGAGACATAGGCGACATCGCCATGCACCGCGACGGGCACGTAGCTGGCAACGGGCGCGGCGGCATCGGGCAGGGTGATTCCCAGTTCGTCGAGGCGGGCTTTGATGATCATGCGGGTTCCTCCAGTCGTTCGAGTATCCAGGGCAGCGCGTCGTCCCAGCGGTCGATCCGCGCATGGGCATCGCCCGCCTTCGCGCCGCACGCAATATGCGGGGCCAGGCCGGGTTCGCCGCAAAGGTGGAGGCGGAGCGTATCGGGCACGATCTCGCGCGCCGAATTGTGATGCTGCGACAGGTCGTCGATGAAGATCGTGCGCCGGGGCCCGTATTCCTCGACGATCCGCGCGATCGCGCCGCCCTTGGGCCCCTGGTTGGTATAGACCTTCGCCTCGATACCGTGGCGGGCAAGCTGCCGGGTGCGGTCTTCGCGCCGGTGATCGAGCAGGTTGGTCAGCACGACCACATCGGCCTTTTCCGCAAGCTGGCCGTATGCCTCGACCGCGCCTTCGACCGGATCCTGCCGGTCCATCTCGCTATCGAAAAATCCGTTGAGCAGGCGCCAGATGTCCTTCTGCTCTACCACCGCGCCATCGCCGCGCCGGGTCAGTGCCTCGCCGAAATGCGCGTCGAAGGCGAAGTCGATCTCGTGCTCCTCGCCCAGCCAGTCGCGGAAATGCGCGACCATCCGCAGCAGCACCTCGTCGCAATCGGTGATCACCAGCGGGCGCGCCGACGTGGATGCGGCGCTCATTGGCTCAGCTCCCGGTGCGCAGCGACGATCTCGGCCGGATCGACATTGAGCGCATCGGCCGCGAGCACCAGATCGGGCTCGTGCCCGGCCAGAAATTCGAGCACCGCGGCCTGCACGCTGCGGTCCTCGATCCCGTGACGCAACCGCTCCGGCGTCAGCCCGGTGAGCGAGAGCAGACGCTCCGCCCGCCGCTCGTCGGTCAGGATCCAGCCCAGCGCGCCCAGCGCCAGTGCTTCGGCATCGGAATGCTCGGGATTGTCGGTCGGTGCGATTGTCATGGGGGGCGGGACTGGCCTATCCGTAGGGTTCGAGCTGGGAGGTGGCGAGACGTGGCAAAGCGCATCCTCGTTGTCGAGGACAACGATCTCAACCGCAAATTGTTCTGCGATGTCCTGCGCGCCAAGGGTTACGAGGTGCTGGGCTGCGCCGACGGCAACACCGTGATAGAGGCCGCGCGCCGCTTTGCCCCCGATCTGGCGATCATGGACATCCAGTTGCCGCATGTCTCGGGCCTCGATCTGATCGCGCAGATGAAGGCCGATGCGCAGCTTTCCGCGGTGCCGGTGCTGGCCGTCACCGCCTATGCCGGCAAGGGCGACGAAGACCGGATTCGCGCGGCGGGCGCGGAAGATTATCTCGCCAAGCCCGTCTCGATCGGGCCGTTCTCGGCCAAGGTCGTCGCGCTGATCGGCGAGTAGGGAGCGCCCGCGAGAGCTTGACAAATATTGGGCCAAGGCGCTTTGGCCCGCCCATTCCCAAAGGATGCTGAAAGGATGCCCGCGATGGACCGTGCCGAGATCGACCGGCGAATCCGCGACCTGATCGAACCGTTCAACAAGAACGGCGTCACGATTACCGACGCGACCACATTCCAGGGCGACCTCGAGTTCGACAGTCTGACGGTGATGGATTTCGTCGCCGCGATCGAAGACGAGTTCGACATCATCATCAGCATGAACCAGCAGGCCGAGATCGAGACCTACGGCCAGCTGGTCGATGCAGTGAAGAAGCTGGTCGACGCGGAATGAGCGAAGGGATCGACCAGCCGGACGCGCCGGTGGAGCGGGAAGGCCGGGCGAAGGGCGACCTGTTCGCCAAGTTCGACGAGTTGATCGCGATGCGCGAAGGCTTGCTCGCAAGCGGGGTGGAAGACCCGTTCAACCTCGTGATGGAAAAGGTGCTCTCGCCCACCCGCGCGATCTGCAACGGGCGCGAGACGATCCTGCTCGGCACCTACAACTACATGGGGATGACCTTCGATCCGGACGTGATCGAAGCGGGCAAGCAGGCGCTGGAGGAGTTCGGCAGCGGGACCACCGGCAGCCGCGTGCTCAACGGGACATATCAGGGCCACAAGGAGTGCGAGGACGCGCTCAAGGAATTCTACGGGATGGACCACGCGATGGTCTTTTCCACCGGCTACCAGGCCAACCTCGGAATCATCTCCACCATCGCCGGCAAGGGCGACTACGTGGTGCTCGATATCGACAGCCACGCCTCGATCTACGATGGCTGTTCGATGGGCCGGGCGGAGATCGTCCCCTTCCGCCACAATGATATCGAGGCGCTGGAAAAGCGGCTCAAGCGCATTCCGGCCGAGGCAGGCAAGCTGGTCGTGCTCGAAGGTGTCTATTCGATGCTCGGCGATGTCGCACCACTCAAGGAAATGGTCCGCATCTCCAAGGAAGCGGGCGCGATGGTGCTGGTCGACGAAGCGCATTCGATGGGCTTCATCGGCGAACATGGGCGCGGCGTTGCCGAGGATCAGGGGGTGCTGGACGATGTCGATTTCGTGATCGGCACCTTCTCCAAAAGCGTCGGCACGGTGGGCGGCTTCTGTGTCTCCAACCACCCCGATTTCGAAATCCTGCGGTTGGTCTGCCGCCCCTACGTCTTCACCGCCAGCCTCCCGCCCAGCGTGGTCGCCACTGCCGCGACCTCGATCCGCAAGCTGATGCATGGGAGCAACAAGCGCGCGCATCTGTGGGAGAATTCCAAGCGGCTGCATGGCGGGCTCAAGGACCTGGGCTTCCAGCTCGGCACCGACGAGCCGCAGAGCGCGATCGTCGCGGTCATCATGCCCGACCTCACCAAGGGCGCGCAGATGTGGGAGGCGCTGCTGAAGGAAGGGCTCTACGTCAATCTCGCCCGCCCGCCCGCAACGCCCGCCAACATGACGCTGCTGCGCTGCTCGCTGTGCGCCGAACACAGCGAGGAAGAGGTCGGCACGATCCTGAACATGTTCGAGAATGCAGGTAAGGCGACGGGGATTATCTAGCTCAGTAGCGGGCTTGCCGGGCCGACCAAAACTTGTCGATATTATGCTGTTGCTTTACAAGCCGATTTCGTAGACGCTCCCCGCAATATCCGGTCGGGGGGAATATCGAAATGCCTATCTGCACGGCAGGCGCACCACGTCTGCGCGCGTCGTTCTTCGCGCTGACCGCAGCGCTCGGTCTCGTCGGTTGTGGTGGCGATGGCTCCAACACGCCTACGCCGAGTCCGGCACCACCGCCTTCGAACAGTGCCCCGCAATTTACCTCGGGCGCCTCCGTTTCGCTTGCCGAGAATTCGACCGGAGCCTTCTACACTGCATCCGCCAGCGATGCCGATGGCGACAGTTTGACGTTTTCTATCTCCGGTGGCGCCGATGCCACCCATTTCGCGCTAGGCGGAGCGGAATTGTCTTTCGTCGATGGGCCGAACTTCGATCTTTTCGGTGACGACAACGCCGACAATACGTACGAGGTGCAACTACAGGTTACTGATGGCCGCGGTGGCACAGCTACGCAGAACCTCCGAATTGCGGTCACCAATAGCACGGAGGGGATTCGCGTCACGCGGCTCGGGACTCCATTCAACGATCCGGTCAGCGTGAGCGCATATATCGGCAATCAACGTATAATGGTTGCGGAACGCGCCGGTTTGGTCTGGTCGGTCAATGTGAATGATGGTTCGCGCACGCTGCTTCGCGATCTGAACTTGGCGCCGGGCCGTGAGCTGCTCGACGTCGCCGGGATCGGGTCCAACTCGACGCCGCAGGAGCCAGCTGCGTTGGTAAGAGACGGCACCGGAATTTACCTACTCGCTCTCGGGGGCACGCCAGCAGTGGAGGTAAAGGTTGCCGATGGTCCCCCGATGGGCGCCACCGCCACCTTGGCCTATACGAAGAGTTCCGAACTCGGCGGGTCTGATCAGGTCGTTATCGCGGTGGGTGACCCAGGAGGCAATCGTGTGCAAGGTGGGTCGGGCTACGGGAAGATCTTCATTCTCCGCGCTCCAGGGCCATCGATGACGACCAGCGACTTGGTACTGATCGGCAGCGGAGTGCAGCAACCGACGCGGATTTTCGATTTCATCGGCGGGCCGCTGATCGCGGACGCTGGCCAAACGGTAGAGCATGAGCTTTCCCAGTTGGTCTCGCGCACTCCGGTCAATCTCGGATGGCCATTCTTCGAAGGAGACACCCGCGTTCGAGGCGGCGGGCCGAACGATCCAGTTGCGCCGTCGGTGACCTACAATTTCGGGTCGGAACGCTTCGAGGGTGTGAAGATTACGGGCGGACTCTATTATGAGGAGTTCGCCTTCGAACGAAGCCGGATCGACTCCCTGCGCGACCGGGTGCTGTTTGCCGATGCCAATGGCTCGATCTTCACGATTGGTCTCGATTTCGATCCTTCGACCTTCGAAGACAGGACGCAGGATTTCATCCCGGTGTCCGGCGAGATCGGGCGGATTGTGGCCATGGCCGAGGACTTCGATCGGGTGTTGTTGATCCTGGACGAGGACGGCGAATTGTTTCGGGTGGATCCCGACTAGCCGGCTTCATCGCCCGCGAGCCACCCGCCCAGCGCCACCGCCAGCAGCGTCCCCACCAGCTGCGCGGCGATGAAGCCGGGCACGTGCTCGGGGGCGATCCCGGCGAAGGTGTCGCTCAGCGACCGGACGATAGTGATCGCCGGATTGGCGAAGCTGGTGCTCGGCGTGAACCAGGAGGCGGCGGTGATGTAGAGTGCGACGCTCGCCGGAACCGAACCGGGCAGGCGCTTGAGTGTCACCAGGATCGTCATGACGAGCCCGAAGGTCGCGATTGCCTCGCCCGCCCACTGGCCGATTCCGCTGCGCGGTTTCTCCGAAAACTGGACGATCGGCAGGTCGAACATCAGATGCGCGGCGAAGGCGCCCAGAATGCCGATCCCGATCTGCACGAGAACGTAGAGGATTGCCGGGCGCGCCGCGATCTCGCCCCGCAGCCAGAACGCCAGCGTCACCGCCGGGTTGAAATGCGCGCCCGAGATCGGCGCCAGCATCGCGATCAGGACATAGAGGATCGCCCCGGTCGCGATCGTGTTGGCCAGCAGCGCGACGGCCATGTTCCCGCCCGCGAGGCCTTCCGCCATCACCCCCGAGCCCAGCACGCCGAGGAACAGGAAGAAGCTGCCGACCCCCTCCGCCGCCAGCCGCCTTGAAAGGCTGTGGGCGGCGGGCGGTGCGGGATCGGACATGGCGGTTACAGGTCTTCGAGCGTGGCCGAAGCGCAGGGGTCGTCGCCGTTCGCCTCGCCATCGTCATGCGCGAGCTGCGTGATCGCGAGGAAGCCGCCGATCACCAGCACCACGAACAGCGTGGTCAGCGGCACCAGATACTTGTCGATGAACTTCTTGATCGGCGCGCCGAACAGGCGGAACAGCACGCCCACGGTCATGAAGATCAGCCCGCGCCCGGCGATGCTGGCGATGATGAAGGTGACGAGGTTCATGCTGACGAAGCCTGCCGTGATCGTCATCAGCTTGTAGGGAATCGGCGTGCTCGCGGTGGCGAAGACCGCCCAGCCGCCATTGGCGTTGACCGTGCAGGCCGCCCACGGGAAGGCATCGGCATAGCCCAGCACGCCCAGCAGCCACAGCCCGATGCTTTCATACAAGAGCGCGCCGATGGCGTAGCCGAACATCCCGCCGACCACCGATGCGATGGTACAGATCAGGGCAAAGCGGATCGCCTTGCGCGGCTCAGCCAGGCACATGAGGCCCAGCAGCGGATGCGGCGGAACGGGGAAGAAACTCGATTCGAGGAAGGCGAAGAGGGCAAGCCACCACTCGGCGTGGGGATGCGCCGCCTTCTGCATCGTCCATTCGTACAATCCGCGCAGCATGGCCACATCCTGTCCCTCGGCCTGTCGACTGGCCAATCCCCGGTTGCCGCCGCTTAGGCGAGCGCCGTAAACCGCGCAAGCGGAACGAGCGCTGCGCTTTTTCACCTCTACGGTTATTTTATGATTGACATCGTGACACTCTTTGGTTAGAAAAAGGCGATTGTGTCTTTTACGAACCCAAGCCTGAGAACGGCGGAATAACAAGACCTTGCCGGTGAACCCGATTCGGCCATCATGCGAGAATCTCTAAACCGAACGTGACGCTGTAGGACAGAACTTTTTTACCGGACTGGTTCGTCGGGCCTCCTGCACAGCATCAACCAATTTTGCCGCGCAGCGGCGAATGAATCTATTTGATTCAAAGATGGCAACGCGATTCACCGCACCGGTGATTCGCTTCGTCGCGGTTCCGGCACGACTCATCTTGTGGGTGGGATTTTAGTTCACTACATCGCGTTCAACAGGGCTTGAGGGGGGCGTGAGTCGGGCCATGATGATTGATCTAACAGCATTGAGCACAACCGAGCGCAAGGAGTCCAAGGTTGAAGAACCTCGGCGTGCGCTTGACTACCCTAAATCTGAACCAGTACTTGAAAGCTCCTACATCTTTCCAAAGGTAGAGAGCAATGGCGGATGGAAGTTCGCAACACACGGCGTTATCGCAATTTCCACGGACTGCTGATCTTACCTCTCAGTCGCCCAAGTACTGGGCGAAGGAAAAAGATCGCTATCTCCGTCAGCTACTGATCTTAGATATCGAGGCCCTCACAGGAAGGCCTTTGATGGTGTGCTTTTCACAGCTCAACCAGCCCATCAATCATACCGATCCAGACGATATTGCCGAAATAATTCAGGCCATCGATGGTGATGTTTGCGACATCCTGATCCAAACCCCCGGCGGGTCGGTAGATGCCTGCGAGAAGATCATTTCTGTCTTGAGTAAGAAGTTCACTGACTATCGGGTGATCGTTCCGAGCTGGGCGAAGTCCGCGGGTACGGTGATCGCCCTTTCCTCGAATGAGATCGTGTTGGGGATCAACTCTGAGCTGGGCCCCATCGATCCACATATGACGATCGATAACGTAAGTGTCCCCTGTCAGATTGTCGCTCAAGATCAGACGCTTCCCCCTCGCGTACAGATTATGGCCACTCTGGCAGCAGATCGCATGCGGCAGATGGCCTTCGATATCCTCGAGAAAGGTATGATGAGCGGGAAGGACCAAGCTACAATAAATGATGTTCTGGACAAGATTTCCGACTCGGCAGGGTACAAGTCTCATGGTGCAGTCATCGACTACGACGAAGCCACTGCGCTCGGCTTGAACGCTTCCTTCCTTGAGCCGGGTGACGAGCTTTGGCGACGGATATGGCTTCTCTACTGCCTTTATGATTACGACATGAAGCTCAAGAACATCGGGAAGGTCTTCGAGGGTAATCGGTTCTCAATCGGGCGACCCGCCTGATTTATCGGTAGCCTTCGCCAGCTTCCCAAGCCGCTTCTTGAACGCCTCGGGATCGTCGTCGCATTCAAGCTCGCGTGCGGCTTCCTTGAATTTGTCGAGTTGACTCTTGTCGGTCGTGTCACTCATTTCGGCCAATGCACCTCGTTTACGTCGATGACTCGAAAGACGGCAAAATTATCTGTTTCTCGGCGATAATGATCCCGTCCGAGAAGTGGCTCCAGGCATTCAATCAGCTCGTCGAAATGCGACGCATCATGAAGGAGCGCGGGGGAGTTTACATCAAGAAGGAGCTGCACGCCACGGACTGGGTAGGCGGCAGGGGAAATGTCTCCGACAGAACGATAACGCGAACTGAGCGCGTCGAGATTTTCAATTGGATTCTGAAGCAGATTGTCGCCCTACCGGACGCTACAATCTTGAATGCGTATGGACGGCGCGCTGACGAGGACGAACTCTTTAAGCGGCTTATGCAACGCATCGAGAACACGGCCAAAAAACGCGGCAGCCATGCTCTTGTGATTTCGGATGAAGGCAAGAACTACGATCATCTGCTTCGGAAGATGAGGCGGCATAATTATATCCCAAGCGCCCTTGGCGGGTGGGCTGATGGCTCTACGTCCAAAAACATACCGGCAGAGCATCTGATTGAGGATATCGTCTATCGCGATTCCAAGCGCAGTTTTTTCATCCAAGCAGCCGACTTTTGCGCGTACAGCCTACTACGCTTCGAAAAGCCCACTCCGCGCGCGGTGCAGATGGGCTTTGACCAGTCTTTCATGCTGCTTGAGCCTGCCCTGCTGAAAGTCGCCTTTAAGGCCGACCCCAAAAAGCTTGGTATAATACGGGCGTAAAGGAGCGGGGCGCATACCCTCATTCGAAGGCGCTACCCCGCTTTATCTATATAGCAAGTTTTTGCGATTTTGTAAAGTGAATCAGGCGCTTAAGATAAGCCAATGCTTTGAGTCACTTAGCGCCATCTGCTCCGGTTGCGAGGCTTGAAGCCCGGCAACCAAAGTTGTTCGGCGCGCTTAGGCGCTCGCGTTAGGCCCTTCATACGTTAGCCGCTTGCCGACGATGCCCTTCACCGCTTCCGCGCCGCGCTGGCGATCATCGAAGCCGTTGGCGGTGCGGGTGTTGTAGCGAAATTCGTACTCTGCAAGGTAGCGGTGCAAGTGATGCTCAGCACAGTGCTGGTACACGCCACGCATACCGCGCTTAAAGATCGAGAACGCGCCTTCAACCGTGTTCGTGTGGATGGTGCGGTCTTTCGGGTTCACGTACTCGAAGCGGGCGTGAGTGGTGGTGCCATGCTCGGCAAAGTCGCGACCAATCTTGCGGTACATCTTGGCTTCGTCCGTCATAAGGCGGGCTTCGCGGGCGATGTTGTCGAGCACGATGGGGTGAATGTCGTCTGCGCGGGCGTTCTCGACGTGGAACCACTTGGACTTGCCGCTCTCGCGATCCACCAGCGCGACAACGGCCATCTTGTGACCCGTGCCCTTCTGCAAGGCGCGGCCCTTCTTGAAGCCGATATAGGTCTCGTCCACCTCCACGGCGCCGCCGCCGTTGCCGAACGGCTGCGCAAGATCGCCCGAGCGCATAGCTTCACGAATACGGTGCGCGAGGAACCAGGCGCTCTTGTACTGGACCTCAAGCACACGGGCGAGCTGGTGGGCGCTGATGCCCTTCTTGCTCGAAACCATCAGGTGAACGGCCTGTAGCATCTTGTAGAGCGGCAGGCGGGCATGCTCGAACACGGTGCCGACTTTCACCGTGAACTGCTTGCGGCACTCGCCACACTTTTTGAGACCGTGGCGAAGCTTGCCCTCGGGGTTCTTCTTGCTCGGCTTTGTGCGCACGCCCGACAGGTCGTACACGCGGCCTCCCACCGTGCCGCAGTGCGGGCAGACTACGCCATCGGCCCACACGATGCTTTCAAGGTACTCGAACGCCTTGGCTTCGTCGTGAAAGTGAGGGGATGAGAGAACCGACATGGTGATTTTTGCTCCTTACCCCTCGTAAGTAGCAGAATCCCGTGGGTGTGTAAAGTACACAATCGCCTAGAAAAACGGAACATCGCGATGGTGCAGGCAGCAGGGAGGCCGACCTTCCACCGCCCCGTCGCCAGCCCCGGGGCCTCTTTTTCATGACCAGCAAAACGCGTGCCTCCTCCCCGCGCGGGGGGAAGCGCAAGAATGTCCGCATCACCGACGCGCAGAAGGCGGCCGACGGCGAAGGGCCGGTCAACAAGCACTGGCGGACCTATTTCCTCCAGGCACTCGCCGCGACCTCCAATGTGACGGCCTCGGCCAAGGAAGCGGGTGTCTCGCCCAGCCGCGCCTACAAGGCCCGGCGCGAACACGCCGATTTCGCAGCCGACTGGCGCGCCGCACTCTACGAAGGATACGAACATCTCGAAATGGAAGTGCTCGCCCAGCTGCGCGGGCACGACCCCGAACGCAAGCTCGACATTGCCAATGCGATCCGCCTGCTGGCCGCGCACCGCGAGACGGTGGCGGTCGAACGCGCGCGGCGTCGCGGGCAGGACGAGGCGGCGGTCTATGCCGCGCTCGATCGCAAGCTGGCGACGATTCGCTCGCGCCTTGCCGCGAGCCCCGGGGGCACTTCGTCCGATGGCGGCTGACCGGCTCGGCGCGCTGCTGGACCTCGCGCCGCAAGCGCGGGAGGACTGGTTTGCCTCGCTTTCCGCCGAGGAGGCAGAGGCGCTGGCTTTTCACTGGGAGCTGTGGGCCCGGCCCGAGCAGCTCCCTCCGCCGGGCGACTGGCACACCTGGCTGGTCTGTGCCGGGCGCGGCTTCGGGAAGACCCGCGCGGGCGCGGAATGGGTGCGGATGGTGGCGCGCGGCAATCCCGAGGCGCGGATCGCGCTGGTCGGCGCGTCGCTGGCGGAGGTCCGCGCCGTGATGATCGAGGGCGAGAGCGGCATCCTCGCGGTCTCGCCGCCCGGCCTTGCGCCCCTATGGGAGCCGAGCCTGCGGCGGCTCACCTGGGCGAACGGGGCGCGCGCCACCTGCTACTCGGCCGCCGAGCCGGAGAGCCTGCGCGGGCCGCAACATGGCTACGCCTGGTGTGACGAAATCGCCAAATGGGATAATTCGGGCGAGCGCGCCCTGGCCGCATGGGATAATCTGCTGATGGGCCTGCGGCTGGGCGAACGCCCCCGTGCGCTCGCCACCACCACTCCGCGCGCCGTGCCTCTGGTCCAGCGGCTTCTCGCCGAGGATGGCGCCGTGGTGACGCGTGGCACGACCTACGACAATGCCGCGCATCTGCCCGAGCGCTTCCTGCGGCAGATGCGGCGCCAGTTCGGGCGCACGACGCTCGGGCGGCAGGAACTCGACGGCGAATTGCTGACCGATATCGAGGGCGCGCTGTGGACCCGCGCAATGCTGGAGGCGAGCCGCGTGGCCAAGCCGTGCGCCGACCGGGCGCGCGTGGTGGTCGGCGTCGATCCGCCCGCGAGCGCGCAGGGCGATGCCTGCGGGATCGTGGTGTGCGGCGTGGACGGCGAGGGCACGGCCATGGTGCTGGCGGATGCGAGCATCGAGCGCGCCTCGCCCGAACGCTGGGCCCGCGCGGTCGCTCGCGCCGCCGAGCTATGGAATGCCGACCGGGTCGTGGCCGAAGCCAACCAGGGCGGCGCGATGGTCGAAAGCGTCCTGCGCGCAGGCGAAGTGTCGCTGCCCGTGAAGCTGGTCCACGCCAGCCGGGGCAAGGTCGCCCGCGCCGAACCGGTCGCGGCTCTGTATGAGGCAGGCCGGGTGCGCCACGCCGGCCTCTTCGCAAAGCTGGAGGACCAGCTGTGCGGGCTGATCGTCGGAGGCGGTTACGAAGGCCCGGGCCGCTCCCCCGACCGCGCCGACGCGCTCGTCTGGGCGCTGACCGAGCTGATGCTGGGGCGCGGTGGAAGGCCAAGGGTGCGGGGGATGTGAGCAATACTAGTCGAGATTTTCAACCGTGCCGTCCCGATGGATCACGAAACTGCCCCAACCGTGCTCTCCCAAGTGAGTCGTCGTCCTGATCTTGTGGACTACGCCGCGAGCCAAAGGCTTGGCGCCAACAGGTCCAAGCTGGGGCGGTCGATCGAGCGGTTTGCCGGCAAGAGGCTCTCCGTAGCGTACAGGAAATCGATTTTCGCAATCATCGCCGAGGTCTTCGAGCGACCCGCCACTGTCACGCCAAACGGTCACGAATGCGGGTCGATTCTCCGCATCACTCTGCAGAGCGCTTTGCGGAGAGGAGGGGGTACTGTCGGCGCCCTCCGCGAGCACCTCGATCTCACTCACGCATCGTTCGCGAAACCAGTCTTTCTCGGCCGTAAAAACGATCTGCCCATCGCGTACTTCCGCGCGGACCTCGTAAACCTCGGAGCAACTCGCCAGCCCGAGGCATGAAATACCGACCAGGATCAGTCGCAATCGCATGCGACGCAAATATCACAATCGGCCGTCCGGGCCAATCTCTCGCTCCCGACCGGAGACCTCCATGTCCTTCCTCACCTCACTAACCTCCGCCTTCAAGGGCGGGGGGAGCGCCCGACCGCGCCGACGCGCTGGTCTGGGCGCTGACTGAGCTGATGCTGGGGCGCGGTGGAAGGCCGCGAGTGCGGGGGCTTTAGCGTTCCATTGGATCGAGCGAGTAGGTCGGATAGCCCTGAACTTCCCACACCAGCTCCTTCTCCAGAACCTCCTCTACAAAGAAGGTAGGCGCAATGTCATCGAAGGGGCGGCAGGTTTCTTCCCGGCCCACAAACTTGATTTTCCATAGACGTGCTGCGTCGTCGGCCTTCGGCGGTGCCTGGACCCCGTCCCTGAATGCCAGCGAAGCAGGCAGTGTATCGGGGAACGCCTCTTTCGGTGTCGGCTGACGGCCTTCGAAAAACGCGTTCCATTCAAAGTCGGTCGCCCACGAGCCTTCGATGACCTTCGCTTGGGAGTGCGGGATGCATGCATACCACATTGCTTCGAAATGTGCTGCGTCACCGCCCGCATTCTGATCGAAGCATTCCTGAAACTGCGCTTTCGCGGCGGCACAATCGGCGGGCGGACCTTTGGTGGCTTCGGCGCATCCGGTCAGCACCATGCTTGCCAGCCAGGTTAGAACGATCGTCCACCGCATAATGCCGCTCCCGTTTGGAGCAGATTTCTCACACTCCTTTCACCGGAGCAAATAATGTCCTTCCTCACCTCACTAACCTCCGCCTTCAAGGGCGGGGGGAGCGCCCATGTGCCTATTGCGCGCGGGTTTGCCTCGCCCTGGGCGCATGCCTTCGAGATGCGCGGGCAATCGGCCCCGCCCTTCGACTATGCGACCAGCCTGCAGGCCGGATACGCCTCCAACCCGGTCGCGCAGCGGGCGGTGCGGATCGTGGCCGAAGGGGTGGGTGCGGCTCCCGTACAGACCGACGCGGACGACCTGCTCGCGCTCGTCACCGCACCCAGCGCGGGTCAGTCGCTGGTCGAGACCATCGCCGCGCACCTGCTGCTGCACGGCAATGCCTTCGTGCAGGTGCTCAAGGACGCCAGCGGCAAGCCGGTCGAGCTTTTCGCGCTGCGGCCCGAGCGGGTGACGATCCGGCCCGGACCGATCGGCTGGCCCGAAGCCTTCGCCTACCACCTCGGCGCGCAGACCCACGTCATCCCGCTGGAGGACGAGGACGGCTGGCCCGAGTTGATCCATCTCAAGTGCCTCAACCCCGGCGACGATCACTACGGCGCGGGGGCCTTGAGCGCCGCCGCGCAGGCCATCGCGATCCACAACGCGGCGAGCCGCTGGAACAATGCCCTGCTCGAGAATGCCGCGCGGCCCTCGGGCGCACTGGTCTACCAGCCGGGCGACGGGCAGGGCCTGAGCGCCGACCAGTTCGAGCGGCTCAAGGCCGAACTCGCCAGCGCCTTCCAGGGCAACGGCAATGCGGGCCGTCCGATGCTGCTCGAAGGCGGGCTCAGCTGGCAGAGCATGGCGCTGTCGCCCGCCGACATGGACTTCGCGACGCTGAAAGCAGCCGCCGCGCGCGACATCGCGCTCGCCTTCGGGGTGCCGCCCATGCTGCTCGGCCTGCCGGGCGACAACACCTATTCCAATTACCGCGAGGCGAACCGCGCGCTGTGGCGGCTCACGCTGCTTCCACTGGCGGACAAGATCTTCGGCGGCATCGCTGCCGGGATGGCGCCGTGGTTCGACGGCGCGGGAATTGCAGTCGATCTCGACCGAGTGCCCGCGCTGTCCGAAGACCGCGAGCGGCTGTGGAAGCAGGTCAGCGAAGCAGACTTCCTGACCGACGAGGAGCGCCGCGCGATGCTGGGCCTCGCTCCTGTGGAGAGCACACCATGACCAACGAAGACATGCTCGCCGCGCTGCTCGCGCAGGCGCGGACCGAAGGCGCCGAACTCGTCACCCTGCGCGCCATCGCGGAGGAAGCGGGCGAGCTGGGTGCCAACCGCGCGCTGGTGCGCATCGGCCTGTCGGACGAAGCGGCCTCGGGCGATATCGACGAGTTGCGCGAGCTGCTGCAGGCCTGGCGCGATGCCAAGGCGAGCGCGTGGAAGGCCGCGATCGAGTGGCTGGTGCGCGGGATGTGCGCGCTGCTGCTGCTCGGCATCGCGGTCCGGCTGGGCGTGCCGGGGCTGTTCAAGTGAGGGTCGCAGGATATGCCGCGCTCTTCGGCATTCCGGACGCCGCCCGTGACACCATCCGGCCCGGCGCCTTCACTGCCACGCTCGCGCGAAACAGCGACCCGCTCCCGCTCTACTGGCAGCACGATCCGCGCCAACGGATCGGCTGGGTCGAGCGGATCGGCGAGGATGCGCGCGGCCTCCGCGTCGTCGCCCGGATCGACCGGCCCACCAGCCGCGCCGCAGCAATGCTCGGGGCGCGCGCCGTTAGCGGGCTCAGCTTCGGATACCGAGCGCGGACCGCCGAGCACCGTCCCGAAGGGCGCGCGCTGATCGCCGTCGACCTGCTCGAAATCAGCCTCGTCACCCATCCCCTGCAACAGGGCGCACGGGTGCATCTGATCTCGCCCTGAATCCCTGCGAAAGCAGGGATCTCGTGCCCCCAGCACCACGCCTGCCGGCCTGAGGCTCCTGCTTTCGCAGGAGCTCACGCTTTCCTTCCCCCAAGCAAGAAAGAGATGTGCCCCATGGATATTCAGACCCCCATTACCGAAACCCCCACCACCGATCCGCTCGACGCCAGCTTCGATATCGTCGCCCGGCAGGACGCGCTGGAAGAAGATGTGGCGACGATCCGCACCGATCTCGACGAGGTGAAGGCCCGCGTCGACAAGATCGGTCGTGCGGCGCAGCGCCCCGCGCTGGGCGCGGGCGATAGCGCGCCCGCCGAAGTGAAGGGCTTCGTCGACGGCTACCTGCGGCGCGGCGCGACGCATGAAATCAAGTCGCTCTCCGGTGCCACCCCCGGCGACGGCGGCTATGCGGTGCCCCGCCAGATCGACGCGATGATCGCCCGCGAAGTGACCGCCATCAGCCCGATCCGCGCCATCGCGCAGGTCGTCCAGACCGGCAGCGCGGGCTACCGCAAGCTGATCTCCACCGGCGGCACGGCAAGCGGCTGGGCAAGCGAAATCGGCGAGCGTGGCGACACCGATACGCCCACCTTCGCCGAAATCGCCCCGCCGAGCGGCGATCTCTATGCCAATCCGGCGGCCAGCCAGTCGATGCTCGACGATGCAGCCTTCGACCTCGAGAGCTGGCTCGCGAGCGAGATCGCGATGGAATTCGCCCGGGCCGAGGGTGCGGCGTTCGTTAATGGCAGCGGGACCAACCAGCCCAAGGGCTTCCTTCAGGCGACCACCTCCACGTTGGGCGATGGATCGCGCGCCTTCGGCTCGCTCCAATATATCGGCACGGGCAATGCCACGGGGCTGGGCGACGATCCCGACCTGACGCTGATCGACCTCGTCCATACGCTCAAGGCCGGACATCGGCAGGGCGCAAGCTTCGTGATGAATTCCGCTACGCTCGCCGAGGTGCGCAAGCTCAAGACCAGCGACGGCGCCTTCCTGTGGCAGCCGGGCCTCGTCGAAGGCCAGCCCGACCGGCTGCTCGGCTACCCCGTGGTCGAGGCGGAGGACATGCCCGACATCGCGGCGGACGAATATCCGATCGCCTTCGGCAATTTCCGTCACGGCTACCTGATCGCCGAACGCTCGGCCACGCAGGTGCTGCGCGATCCCTTCAGCAACAAGCCCTTCGTCCACTTCTACGCGACCAAGCGGATCGGCGGGCAGGTGCTCGATAGCGCGGCGATCAAGCTGCTGCGGATCGAAGCCTGACGCCGACGGGGTGCGGAGCCTTAGCTCCCGCGCCCCGCGCGCCCGCGCCGCCCGGCAAGCTCCGGCTTTCCCCCTTGGCCGTTCGAGAACCCGGCGGCGCGGGCGCCTTCCCTTTGACCTATCAAGGAGACCGCCTCGATGCGCACCATCCTGGCCGGCGGCGATCTCTCGCCAGCGCTGGCAGAACTGAAGCACTGGCTCGGCATCACGCGAACCGCAGACGATGCGCAGCTGACCGCGCTGATCGGTGCCGGGGTCGAGGCGTGCGAGCGCTTCACCGGCCTCACCCCGCTGGCCTCGACCATCGAGGAAGTCCGCGATGCGAGCCACGAATGGACGCGGCTGACGACCCGGCCGATTGCCGATGTGATGAGCGTCGAAGCGCTCAACGGCGAAGGCGCGCGCACCGCATTGGGCGAGGACGAGTACGACCTCCACCTGGCGGGCGACGGATCGGCGCAATTGCGCTTGCGGCGCGGGCCTTTCGTCAGCCGCGTGGCGGTGACGCTCGAAGCCGGGCTTGCACCCGACTGGGCCTCGCTCCCCGACGGGCTGCGCCACGGCATCCTGCGCTTCGCCGCCTTCCTCCACCGCGAGGGCGAGCAGGGCGCGGGTGAGCCGCCGGCGGCCATAGCCGCGCTATGGCGTGCATGGCGGCAGGTGCGGCTGGCATGATCCGCGCGAAAATACCCGTTCTCGACCGGCTGGCGCTCGCGCTGGAGAAGCGCGCGCTTCGCCGCCTCGAAGCGCGGGCGCGTGGGAAGCGCCGGGGTGGCCACCCCTGGCGCTCGCCCGACCGCCTCTGGCCACATTTCGGAGACGACTGATGGAAACCCATCTTCGCGCCGCGCTGATCGACCACCTGCGCGCCGACCCGGAGATCGCCTCCGCGCTCAATATCGTCGACGAGGCGGAGATCGAGCGCACCTCGCCCCCCTGGCTCGCGCTCGTCGCGAGCGCCTCGGCCGACTGGAGTACCAAGACCTGCGCGGGGCGCGAGGTCCGCGTCGCCCTCGAGTTGCGCCTGCATGGCGACGATCCCGCGACCGGCGGCCAGACCGCCGAAAAGGTCGATGCGCGCGCGCTCTCACTGCCGCCCGGGCAAGGCGGTTTTCAGGTCGTCAGCGCGATCTTCCTGAGGGGCCGCGCCGAAAGGCGGGAGCGCAATGCCCGCGCGCTGCTGCGCGAATACCGCTTCCGCCTGATCGAGACCTGACCGATCAGTCCTCTTTCGGCTGGCTGCCGTGGTCTGACATCAGCGGAATGCGCGGATCGTCCATCCACACGAGCACGTCCCGCACCGCGGCCATCACGTCGGCGTAGCGCGAGAAACGGCACCGCTCGTCCGGGTTGTTGTCGAACCCGTCCGATGCATCCGAGCAATTGAGGCGATATTCGCGGATCGTCTTGTCGGGCAGACGGCTTCCGTCTTCATCGAGGCCCTGGGTGACTTCGATCAGCTGATAGGCGAAATTGGAGCCGTTCTCCGGCGTCGAGACATCGGTTTCGACCAGGTAGAAGTCCCGCATCTCGTAATCATCGTGCACATGTCGGACGTGATCGAACGCGACGACCTTGCGCGACGTGTCGCCCTCCGACGTGCGCACGATCAGTTCCATCAGACTGCCACCGAGCTTCCGGCCGTAGGTCACCGTCCGACCGGCAAAGACATATTCGCCCGAAAGCTGAGGCACCGCCCGCTCCGATAGCGGAATGAGCCGGGTGGCCGACGACCACCCGCAACTCGCCAGCGTAATCGCCAGCGCAACCAGAACCAACCGTCGCATCGCATTCTCCCCCTCGAACCCCGGGGTGGAGAATATGCAGCTGCGCCGGGCTCGTCCAGCCGCTTCCCCGTCCTTCCCCTCACATGACCGGAGAACCCCATGACTGCCCAGAAAGGCTCCGCCTTCCTCCTCAAGATCGGCAATGGTGCCAGCCCGCCATCCTACGAAACCGTGGCCGGCCTCAGGACCACGCAGCTTTCGATCAACGGCGACTCGGTGGTCGTGACGCACAAGGATTCGGGCGGCTGGCGCGAATTGCTGTCGGGCGCGGGCACCCGCTCGGTCTCGGTCGGCGCGGGCGGGATTTTCCTCGGCTCGGATGCCGAAGCCCGCGTGCAGGCCCATGCCCTCGCCGGGACGATCGACGATTACGAATTGTCGTTCGAGGACGGCGCAAAGCTGCGGGGTCGCTTCCTCGTCCAGCGGCTCGACTATTCGGGCGACTTCAACGGCGAGCGCAATTACACGATCCAGCTCGAAAGCTCGGGCGCGGTCGCCCCGGTATGAGCGGCGCCAACCCTGCCCCCAACCCTGTCCGTGGCGAAGCGGCGATCCGCATCGCGGGCGAGACGCACAGGCTGCGCCCCAGCTTCACCGCGCTGGTCGCGGCGGAAGAAGAGCTCGGCCCGCTGTTCGCGCTGGTCGAGCGGGCGGGCAATGGCGAGCTGCGGCTGGCGGAGATCGCAGCGCTGTTCTGGCACTGCCTCGATCCGCGCGACGGCCTGACCCGCGAAGCGGTGGGCGAAGCGATCCTGGCAGGCGGGCTTGCCGCCGCCACGAGGCCGCTGCGCGCGCTGCTCGCCGCGATCCTGCAAGGGCGGTGATGGCGGACTTTCGCAGCGGCGTCCCCCCGCTGGCCGCCCTCGCCGCGCAGGCGCTCGGCTGGCCGCCGGAAGCCTTCTGGCGCGCCACCCCCGCCGAGCTCGCCACCGCGCTCGGCCCGATCACCCCCGCCGCCGCCGGAATGGCCCGCAGCGACCTCGAAACCCTGATGGAGCGCGATCCCGATGCCGGCTCTTGAAACAGACGATCTCGAACCCCTGCTGATCGACGTGCGCGCGAGCACGCAAGGGTTTGCCGAGGATATCGCGCGCATGCGCAAGGATCTGGACGGCGAACTGGTCGGCGGGTTTGTGCGTGCGGGCGACGTGCTCGAACGCAGCCTGCTCTCCGCCATCCGGCGCGGGAGCCTGGGCTTCGAGGATCTGCAGGCCGCCGCGAGTCGCGCGATCGACCGGATCGCGGCGCAGGCCCTTAAACTCGGGCTGGGCCAGCTATTCGGATCGAACACGCCCCTGAGCGGCATCCTCGGCACCGTGCTGGGCGGCGCGCTCGGCCTGCCCGGTCGGGCCACCGGCGGGCCGGTGAGCGCGCAGCGCGGCTATCTGGTCGGCGAACGCGGGCCCGAGCTGTTCGTGCCACCGGGCGACGGGCGCATCGTGCCGATCGCGCAGGGCAGCGGAGGGGCGAAGCGTGTCGATGTCTCGATCACCCTCGCCGCTCCCGCCGGAACCAGTGCCCCGGTCGCGCTCGAACGCTCCGGGCGGCAGATCGCGGCAAGCATCCGCCGCGCAATGGAGGTCTCGTGATGGCCCACTGGCTCGCCTCCCGCCGAAACGGGCAGGAGCACGACCACATCCAGCGGTTCGATCCGCGCTTCTGGACGGTCAATTTCCCGCGCCCGATGATGGCGAGTGTGGTTACGACCGCGTCCGACGCGTTGCGGGTGACCTGCGAGTTCCACCACGCGGGCGAGCTGGCCGGGCTGATCTGGGAGAGCGAGGACACGCTCGACCACCCGCTGCACGCCTATGCCATCAACCGCGACTATGCCCACAGCGTGCTCCGCTTCCGCTGGCGCAGCGGCGGAGTGATCGCGCTCGATGCGGTCAACGGCCCAACGCTGACCATCGAAGGGCGTGACGCGAGCGGTGCCCCGCGCGCCTGGTACATCCGCCTGTGGAACTATGCGGAAGGCTCGCCCGAGGATGCGGTGGTCACGCTGCCCTTCTCCGCGCTCGAAAGCGGCTTCGCGCTGCCCGGCGAAGCGATCCACCCCTCCGACATCGACCGGATGTTCATCTCGCTCGTCCCGCCGGGATATGTGCCGGGCAGCAGCGATCGCTTGCCGGCGAGGGCCGAGGGTTGGGCCGAGCTGAGCGACATGTCCTGCGACGGTGCGGGCGCGATGCTGGAGATCGGCGATGGCATGCTCCCCGAACATGGCGAGCAGATCGCGACTGCTTACGACGATGCCTTCAACCAGACGCCCGCCCGCCTTGTGCGCCAGCTGCGTCACCTCGGCTATCGGGGGCGGGTGCTGCACTATGTCGGCATGAGCCACTTCTTCCGGCTCGTGCCGGGCCTAGGGACCGAAGCCGCGCGCCTGCTGGCCGACCCTGCGGGCACGCTCTGCGAACCGGCAAGGGCGTGGCACGCGGGACTGTTCGCAGCGCTGGCGGACGCGGGGTTGGAACCCATCGTCTCGCTGTCCTACGAGCTGCTGGCCGATCACTGCCCGCAATCCTGGCAGCAATATGCGCTCGACGGGACGCCCGCACGCACCGGGTGGGAGCCGCCTTCGGCGCTGCTCACGCCTGCTCGCGAGGAGGCGATGGCGTGGCTGCGCGCGGTCGCGGCTAATTTCGTCGCGCTGGTCGAGGCGGCGGGCCTGCCGGTCCGGTTCCAGATCGGCGAACCCTGGTGGTGGGTCCGCGCGGACGGGCACTGCTGCCTCTACGATCAGGCGGCGCTCGCGATCTGGCGCGCCGAAGCGATCATGACCTCGATCCCGACCCTGAAGATGAGGCTCTATCCGCCGCATTTCGTGCTGCTCGATCGGGCGGGCGCGCTGCTGGCCGAAACGACGGCGGGTCTGGCGCAAGCCGTGCGCGACGCCGCGAGCGGCCCGGCGGAGGTTTCGCTGCTGGTGTTCACGCCGACCGTGCTCGACCCCGAAATGCCCGAACAGAAACGCGCGAACATGCCGCTCGGCTGGGCCTTCCCGGCGTTCGATCGTCTGCAAGTCGAGGATTACGACTGGCTGACCGCCGGAGCCGCCAGCGCGCGGCGCAATGCCTACGCGCAGGTCGATACGCGGCTCGGCTATCCGGTCGACCGGCAGGACTATCTGTCCGGCTTCGTGCTCTCGGCAGACGACGCCGCGACCTTCTGGCCCCGGATCGACGAAGCGCTCGACGAGGCGGCGCGGCGCGGTGTCGCGCAGCGCTTCGTCTGGGCGCTGCCGCAGGTCGTGCGCGACGGATACACGCGGCTGCCGCCGCCGCCCAACACCCACGGAACGGACGACATGCAAGGCTTCGACGATGTTTCCTACCCGCTCGCGCTCGGCACCGATGCCAGTGCGAGCCCCGAATTCTCGACCTCGGTGCTGGTCTCCGCCTCGGGGCACGAACGCCGCACCGCCCAATGGGCCGATGCGCGCCTGCGCTTCGATGTCGGCCCCGGCATCCGCTCGGAAAGCGAGCTGGCGGCCTTGCTGGCCTTCTTCCGGGCCCGCCACGGCCCCGCCCGCGGGTTTCGCCTGGCCGATCCGTTCGACCACTCGTCCAATCACGCGCAGGGCGCGCCGGGGCCGCAGGACCAGTTGCTCGGCACCGGCGATGGCGAGCGGTCCCGCTTTGCGCTGGTAAAACGCTACGGCGAGGAGCCCGAGCCGCAAGTGCGGCGGATCACCCGGCCCCGCGCGGGCACGGTGCGGATCGCCATCGACGGCGCGGAGACCGCCGCCTTCACGCTCGATCCGCTGGGCGAGGTGGTGCTCGACGCACCGCCTGCCGAGGGTGCCGAGGTGCGCGCGGGCTTCCTGTTCGACGTGCCCGTGCGCTTCGCCGAAGACCGCCTTTCGCTCAGCGCGGCGGGCTTCGCGGCCGGGCAGGCCCCCAGCGTACCGCTGGTCGAGATCAGGGAAGCGACATGAGCGAGACCTTGACCGGGGACCGGCTGGCGACCCGCGCTTTTTTCTGGCGGATCGAGCGCCGCGACGGGGTGACGCTCGGCTTCACCAGCCACGATCGCGATCTTGTGCTCGACGGACTTCGCCTCCGGGCCGCGCCCGGCATCCGCCCCGCGGCGCTGCGCCTGACGACCGATATCGACGGCGACGATGCGCAGATGGATGGCGCGCTGACACATGATTCCCTCTCTGGTGTCGATCTGGCGGCGGGGCGATTCGACGGCGCGACGGTCCTGGCGGGGACGATCGACTGGCAGACGGGCGAGGCACAGGTGCTGTTCGCCGGCAGCATGGGTGAGACGGAGGTGGTGGACAAAGGCTTCTCGGCGAAGCTTCTCTCGCTCAAGGCGGCGCTCGATTTCGACCCCGTCCCGCGCACCAGCCCCGGCTGCCGCGCGCGCTTTTGCGGGCCCGGCTGCAACCTCTCGCCCGCGCGCTGCACCCGCGAAGCGCTGGTCGCCGAGGTCGACGGCGCTACGAACGGCGTGCGTTTCGCAGGGCTGACAGCGAGCGACTTCGTCTTCGGCGAGCTTCGCTGGCTCGATGGCCCGGCGGTGGGCCTGCGCCAGGCGATCATCGCCGAAAGCGACGGAATGCTCGTGCTCGACGGGCCAATCCCGGCGGGCGTGATGGCGGGCACGCGCGGCCAGCTTCGCGAAGGCTGCGACCGGACCATGGCGACATGCGCGACGCGGTTCGACAACGCGGTCAATTTTCGCGGCGAGCCCTTCCTGCCGGGCAATGATCTCGTCGCCCGCTACCCCTCGCGGGCCTGATGCAAGCCTCGCATGCGCTCGCCGCTGCGGCGCGCGACCTCGTGGGCACGCCCTTCCGCTTGCAGGGGCGCGAGCCGGCATCCGGGCTCGACTGTATCGGCGTGGTGATCGTCAGCCTCGCGCAGGTCGGCATCGAGCTGGCGCTGCCCGCCGATTACCGCCCCCGCCGCCGCAGCTTCGCCATCCCCGAGACGGCGCTGGCGAGCGCGGGCCTAAGCAGAACCACGGGCGCAAGCCCGCAGCCGGGCGACATCCTCCTGCTGCGCACCGCACCCGCACAGGTCCACGCGGCCATCGCGATTAATGCGGGCGAGATCGTCCATGCCCATGCCGGGCTCGGGCGCGTGGTGCGCACGCCCCTGCCCGACCAATGGGCGCTGCTGGCGGCCTGGCGGCTGACACCTGACGGAGAACCAAAATGGCAACCCTGATTCTCTCGGCTGTCGGCACGGCTGTGGGCGGGCCCGTCGGCGGCGCGGTCGGTGCGCTGCTTGGCCGCGCGGTCGACACCACGATCATCGGCTCTTCCTCGCGCGAAGGGCCGCGCCTGACAGAACTGGCGGTCACAACCTCGAGCTACGGCCAGCCCATCCCGCGCGTCTACGGTACCATGCGATTGCCCGGCACGATCATCTGGGCGACCGACCTGGTCGAAAGCAGCGAGACGAGCGGCGGCAAGGGCCAGCCGAAAACCACGAGCTACAGCTATTCGGTGTCCTTCGCGGTCGCCCTGTCGAGTCGTCCGGTCTCCTCCATCGGCCGCATCTGGGCGGACGGAGCGCTGCTGCGCGGCGCGGCGGGCGACCTCAAGGTCGGCGGCACCTTGCGGCTCCATCCGGGCCACGAGGACGCAGCCATCGATCCGCTGATCGCGGCCGACAAGGGCGGCCAGACCTGCGCCTTCCGGGGAATCGCCTATGCCGTGTTCGAGAATCTCGAACTCGCCAGTTTCGGCAACCGCATCCCGGCGCTCAGCTTCGAGGTTATCGCCGCCGATGGCACACTCGATCTCGTGGACCTGCTGGGCGAGATCGCGCTGGCCCCGTCGGCCTCGGTTCCGCTCACCGGACTGGCGGGCTATGCCGACCGGGGCGGTGCTCGAACCGTGCTGCTCGCCGACATGACCCGCCTGTTCCCCTTCGCGGCGGTAGCGACTCCCGCCGGGCTGGCGCTGGCACCGATGGCCGCGACCGGGGCGAACCCGCTGCCATCGCCGGTCGTCGGACGCGCCGGAGGCGAAGACCGCGCCGTTTCGTCCCTGCGCCGTCGATCGACCGACCGCGACGCGCCCACGGCGCTGCGCTATTACGATCCCGCGCGCGACTTCCAGCCATCGCTCCAGCATGCGCCCGGTGCGACCGGCAACCAGCGCGAGATTGTCGAGTTCGCAGGCGTCTTCGCGGCCCCGGATGCGCGGGCCTGCATCGCCGACCTGCGGCATACCGCGCTGACCCGGCGCGAGACGCTCGCCTACCGGGTGGCCGAAGCGACACCCGAACTTGCGCCAGGGCGCTGCGTGACACGTGAAGGCGATGCGCGCATCTGGCTGGTGCGCAGCACGGAGACGCACGCCGATGGGGTCGATCTGCTGCTGGAGCGGGTGATGCCCTCGACGTCTGCCCAACCCATCGCCGACGCCGGAACCGCGCTTGTGCCGGTCGACGAAGCGCAGGGCGAGCTGACGCTGCGCTATTTCGAGCTTCCGTGGGACGGAACCGGCGCGGGCAATGTGCCCCAGCGCTATGCTGCGGTGAGCAGGACGGGTGCACGCGGCGCGATCGCCCTGGCGGGTGTGGACAACGAAACGCTCGTTCCGCTGGCGCTGTCCGCGCGGGGCGATGCGGTTCAGGGGCACAGCCTGACAGCGCTGCCCGCCTCGCCAGCGCTGGTGTTCGAGCCCGATGGCGTGCTCGACATCGCTCTGACCTCCGAACACGACCAGCTGCAATCGGTCGACGAGCGGGCGCTGCTCGACGGGGCCAACCGCCTGCTGCTGGGCGAGGAAGTACTGCAGTTCCGCTTCGCGCAGCCGCTCGGGGCAGGCGAGTGGCGGCTAACCGGCCTGCTGCGCGGTCGGGGCGGGACCGAGCATCATGCCGCAACCGGCCACGCAACCGGCGCTCCGGCGGTGCTGCTCGAGGAAAGGCTGCTCTCGCTCGGCCTCGTGTCCTACGCGGAGATCGCGGCGCTCAGCGGGATCGGCGATGCCGAGCCGGTCTATGCGTCGCTGACTTCGGGGGACACGACCCTGCGCCCCCTCGCGCCGGTCCATCCCGGCTTCGCACATGGCCCCGGCGGCGATCCGCAATGGCGCTGGGTCAGGCGTGCGCGCGGTGCATGGCGCTGGCTCGACGGGGTCGAGACCCCGCTGGCGGAAGAGCGCGAGGCCTATCGTGTCGGCTTCGGCCCGGTCGACGCGCCTGTCTCGATCTGGGACATCTCGGAGTCGTTCTTCACCCTGCCCGCAGCGGACTGGGCTGCCCTCAAGGCGGCCTACCCGCAGGGCAAGCTGTGGGTCCGCCAGGTGGGTAGCCACGCCGTCTCGCTGCCAAGCATCCTCCCCCACTAAGTCCCATTTTTTTCCGGAGATCCGATCATGAGCGACCCGCTGGTTTTCACCGCCCGTTCCGCGCGCTTCGACCTGCCGTTCCTGTTCGCCGCGCAGGCGCAGAAGGAAACGGGCGTGAACGAAGGCTTCGCGCGAATCGACGCCCTGATGGCCCCCGCAATCGAAGGCAAGGCCGCATCTCCCCCCGCCAGCGGCGCCGAGGGCGAGTGCTGGCTGATTGCGGAGAGCCCGCAGGGCGCGTGGGACGGGCATGAGGGAGCCATCGCGTTCTATTGCGCCGGAACCTGGATGTTCGCCTCGCCGACACCCGGGATGACCGTGTTCGACAAACCCTCCGGGGCGATCCGCCGGTGGATAAACGGCTGGCAGCACCTCGATCTCCCGGCCGCCCCGTCCGGCGGCGCCACGATCGATGCAGAAGCGCGGGCCGCGATCGCGCTTCTGATCGACGGGCTGCGGGCGGCGGGAATCGGCGTGTAGATCCCGCGCGGGAACGGACTTGCGCCAAAGCCGTTGGCGCCTCGGGAGGAACAGGGCCACGGCCCCGGCTTCCATAGAAACTCGAACCTGCTGCTGAGGCAATCGTGCAACAGTGCCATCGCTTTACTGGAACGAAGGCCTGTCTGCTTGCCTCTGAACTGGGGAAAAGTTAAGTGGGGGCCTCCTGGTGGCTCCCAATCATTACAAAAGGGGATTTTCAGTAATGCGCAATATCGTCATCGGAATGGCGATGGCTTCGACGATGCTCGCATCGCCGGCGCTTGCACGCGAAGACTCGTTCTACGTGCAGGTCGAAGGTGGTCCGATGCTGGTCGAAGACATCGACTTCACAGTGAACGGCATCGAGGACGACCTCACCGCGGACTACGACCACGGTTTCGACTTCGGCGGTCTCGTCGGTTACGACTTCGGCCCCGTGCGGCTCGAAGCCGAGGGCAGCTACCGTGAAGCCGACATCAACGAACTGATCGTCGGTACGCAGGGCTTCCCGGTCACCGCGGTCGGCGTTGCGCCGGCTGGCACCTACCCCGCCGCAGGCTTTGCCAACTCGCTCAGCTTCATGGTCAACGCTCTTGCCGACTTCGGCGAGGACGACGGCCTGCAGGCGTTCGTCGGCGGTGGTGCCGGCGTTGCGCGGACCAAGGTCGAAGCGGGCGTCAGCCTCAGCCAGCCTGCTGGCCTCGACGATTCGGACACCGGCTTCGCGTGGCAGATCCTCGCAGGTCTTCGCGCTCCGCTGACCGATCGCATCGACGCGGGCCTGAAGTATCGCTTCTACAACGCGGAAAACGTCGACCTGGTCGACCGCTTCGGCGACGCTCTGGAAGGCCAGTTCCGGTCGCACTCGCTGCTCGGCACGCTGACCTACAACTTCGGTGAGCCGGCTGCTCCGCCGCCGCCTCCCCCGCCG
>PAVA01000057.1 GCA_002712945.1 Citromicrobium sp. | reverse complement strand
GCCTTATTCCTATCGCGACGACCCTGCGGTGCCCGATTTCGACGATAGCCGGGGGGTGTTCGTGTTCGATCATCACTGCGTGTTGTGCGGCACCGGGGTCGGCTTCATCATGAAGCACGACCACTCGCGCGCAATTGCCTTCACTTCGGCGCAGCAAGGGTTGGGCGAGGCGCTGTGCCGCCATTACGGGATCGACTGGGACGAGACCTATCTCTTCGTCCGCAACGGGAGGCCCTACATAAAGATCGACGGCTATTTCGAGGTCGCGCGGGCGATGGGCGGGCTCTGGCGCATCCCGACCATCCTCCAGATCATCCCGAATGCCATTCTCGATCCGATCTACGATCTCGTCGCCCGCAATCGCTACAAGTGGTTCGGAAAGACGGAAGAAGCGTGTCAGGTGCTGACCGAAGACCAGCGCGCGCGATTGATCTAGGCGTGTTCGGCCATGTTCAGCTTCGATCGGGTAGACGAGCGGCCATGAAGGTGCGCATCCTTTCGGCCATTGCCTGCCTCGCGGCGCTGACCGCGGCCAGCCCGCCGCCCGAGCTGGGCATCCCCGATTTCTACACGCGCTATCGCGATGCGGACGGCATTCCGGTCGTTTCCTCAAACCAGGTTCCTGAGGATGCACTGGTCGCTGCCGAAGCGATGATCGAGGACATGCTGGCGCACCGGCCCGATCTTGCCGCGTGGCTCCAGCGCAAGGGCTATCGCGTCGCGATTATCGCCGAGACCGAGGCTTTGCTCGACCTGCCCGAGAACGCGCACTGGAGAAAGCCGGCGCCCGACGATCCGCGGCTGACCCGGTGCGAGAAGAAGCATTACGAGGAACGGATCGGTGCCTTGACCGACCGGGCCTACTGGGATGCGCGGGCGCGCGGCATCGGCGGGCCGCGCACGGTCGGCTCGGAAGAGGACGTGCTGGGCCTTCCCACCAGCCGCTACTACGGCGAGACGATCCTGGTGCACGAATTTGCGCACAATATCCTGTTCGCGATCCAGGGCGCGGACCCGGCGCTCTACGCCCAAGTCGAGGCGGCCTATGCCAATGCGTTGGCCAACGACCTGTGGCTCAACGAATACGCGACCACGACCATCCAGGAATACTGGGCCGAAGGCACGCAGATCTGGTTCGAATCGAACCGGCTGGTGGTGGTCGACGGCAGGCGCATCCTCAATCGCGACGATCTGGCCGCCTACGACCCGGCGCTCTATTCGGTATTGGCGCGCGCCTATGGCGACCAGACGAGGCTGGCGGCGGACCCGTTCAACCGTCACCCCGCGCGCGTACCGCCCGGCCCGATCCCGGAAAACACCGCCGAGGTCTGCTGAGCGCTTAACGGGTTCCGCATCCCGCTCGTCGAAGGTGACGTGTCGTTCATCGACTGCTCATGTTTACATTCGTAATCGCTATGCCTACAGGTGTAGTCGAGCGATGAGGGACGAGAGCGATGGCCAATTCGAGTAGCGACAGGGGCGAACGCATCAGCGACGCCGAGCACGCGATCATGGAGGTGATCTGGGATCGCCACCCGGTCAGCGCGACCGAGGTTTGCGACGTGGTCTGCGAGGCACGCGGATGGTCGATGCCGACGGTCAAGACGCTGCTGTCCCGGCTGGTGGGCAAGGGCGCACTGGCGACCGAGCCCGACGGGCGCCGGTTTCTCTATACGCCGCTGATCGAACGGGCCGACTATGTCGGCGGCGAATCGCGGCGTCTGGTGGACCGCCTGTTTGGCGGCAAGGCTGCTTCGCTGTTCGCGCACCTCGCCGAAAACGAGGCGCTGACCGAGGAAGACCTCGGTGAAATCGAGCGCCTGCTCAAGGAGATGCGCAAATGAGCGGCGACCTCCAGAGCTTCGCCTTCGAGACGCTGCTGTGGACCGGGGCGCTGATCGCCGTGGTGCTCGTCCTGCGTCGTCCGGTGTCGCGCCACCTCGGCGCGCGCGCGGCCTATGCGTTGTGGTCGCTGCCGTTCCTGCGGCTGATGCTGCCGCCGCTCGTCCTGCCCGCGTGGCTCGCGCCCGAGGCCTCGCCAGCGGCTGCGTCTGCACCCGAGCTGGCCCCCCAACTGGCCCCCCAACTGGCGATGCCGATCGGCGAATATGCGCTGCCCGAAACCGGCGGCGGGACCATGCTGATGCAGCCCATGGTGGCGAGCCCCCCGGCGATCGACTGGGCGCTGCTGGCGCTGGCGGTGTGGCTGGCCGGAGCGATCGTGTTCCTCGCCCGGCGCTATGCGCTCTACTTCGCCATGCGCCGCGAACTGATCGGCGGCAGCATCGAGGTCGGCAGGCGCGGCCGCGTGCGGCTGATCGAGACCCCGGCAACGCCCTCGCCCGTCGCCTTCGGCGTGTTCGACAAGGTGATTGCGCTGCCCGACGGTTTCATGGCGCACACCGAACCGACCCGGCGCGACCTCGCGCTCGAACACGAGCTGGCGCATCACCGCGCGCACGACCTGCTCGTCAATGCGCTCGTCCAGCCGCTTTTCGCGCTGCACTGGTTCAACCCGCTCGGCTGGGTGGGCTGGCGGGCGATGCGTCGCGACCAGGAGGCCGCGTGTGACGCGCGGGTGGTCGAGCGGTGCGAGCCGCAGCTGCGTGAGAACTACGCTTCCACCATCGCGTCCTTCGCGACCGGCGCGATCGTCGGGCAGGGCGCGCGCAACGCGCTCGCCGCGCCGATGGCGTGCCCGGTTCTGGGCGACAAATCCATCATCCACCGACTGAGGAACCTGAGCATGTCCGACATTTCCCCCCGGCGGCGGCTCGCCGCGCGCGTGCTGATGATCGGCGCGCTGGCGGCACTGCCGCTGACCGCAACGATCTCCTACGCCGAGAGCCTGAACGCGCCCGAACCCCCGGCGCCGCCAGCCGCACCTGCTGCGCCGCTCGCACCCGGCGCACCGGCAGCGCCCGATTCCCCTGACGCGCCCGAGCCACCTCTTGCGCCCCCCGCGCCGCCTGCGGCTCTGGAACCGGGCGACCGGCAGGACATCGTGTTCGTCGAAGAAGACGAGGACGGCAGCGATGCGAAACGCGTCGTCCGGGTCGAGCGCAAGGTGGTGAAGGATGCCTCGGGCAAGCCTTCGGAGCAGACCCGCTACACCGTCAACGGACGCGAAGCGACGCCGCAGGAGCGTGCGAGAATCGAAGCGCGCGTCGCGGACATGCGGGTCGATTCGGACAAGATGCGCCGCGAATTGCGCGTGGTCCGCGAACGCCTTGGCGAGGACGGCGAACTGCGCAGGGAGATGGAAGAGCTGAAGCGCGAATTGGGCGAGGGCGGCGAGATCCACCGGGAGATCGAGATCGCGCTCGCCGAGATGCCCCAGATCCGCTTCGAGTGCGACGGCAGCGAGCAGGTCGTTCAGGAACGGCTCGCCGGCGACGGGCAGAGAGTGATGGTCGTCTGCCGCACTGCCGGGCTGGCCACCGCAAGGAGCGCAATCTCCGAGGCACGCCGCGCGATCGAGCGCGACCGGGACATCTCGAGCCGGGAACGGGCGGAGGCGCTCCGTTCGCTCGACGAGGCGATGGAGGAACTGGCCTCCGTCGACTGACCCGGACCGAATCTTACCGGACTGCACGCAGCGGCAGTGAAGGCGGCGGGCCCTTCCCCCAGAGGGCGCGTCGCCTTCTTGCGCGCGCTGCCTGCGGGGGCGTCAGGCCGCTTGGCGCTGGCGTGCGAAAGCCTGCGCCGCCAGCGTCAGGCTGCGCTTGCGGGCCTCGTGATCGTAGATCGAGCCTGCGATAATCAGCTCGTCGGCCTGCGTGCGCTCGACGAAGGCGTTCATCTGGTCGCGCACCTTTTCGGGCGTGCCGATCGCGGTCGCTTGCAGCACACCGCCGAGCATGGCGGAGGCCTGCGGGGGCAGGCTTTCGCGGTAGCCTTCGACGGGCGGGGGCAGCTTGCCCGGCTGGCCGGTGCGCAGCCGCACGAAGCTCTGCTGCATCGATGTGGCGAGCAGTTGTGCTTCGTCTTCGGTATCAGCCGCGAAGACGTTGTAGCCGCAGATGGCGTAGGGTTCGCTCAAGATGGCCGACGGCTCGAACCGCTCGCGATAGATCTTGAGCGCATCGTCGAGCGCCTGGGGCGCGAAGTGGCTGGCAAAGGCATAGGGCAGGCCCAGCATCGCGGCGACCTGCGCGCCGAACAGGCTCGATCCTAAAATGTATAGCGAGACATTCGCGCCCGCGCCGGGCGTCGCGACAATGCCGGTGCGCCCGTCATTCGCGAAATAGCTCTGCAGCTCTACAACATCGCGCGGGAAGGCGTTGGGATCGGTATCGAGGTTGCGGCGCAGCGCGGCGGCGACGCGCTGGTCGCTGCCCGGTGCGCGGCCCAGCCCGAGGTCGATCCGCCCCGGAAACAGCGCGTCGAGCGTGCCGAACTGCTCGGCGATCACCAGCGGCGCGTGGTTGGGCAGCATGATCCCGCCTGCGCCCACGCGGATCGTCTGCGTCGCGGCGGCGACATGGCCGATGACAACGCTCGTCGCGGCGCTCGCGATGCCTTCCATCCCGTGATGCTCGGCGCACCAGTAGCGCTCGAAGCCGAGCGTTTCGGCATGGCGGGCGATATCGGTGGCGTTGGCAAGCGACTGGCGGACATCGCCGCCCTCGGTCACATGCAGAAGGTCGAGCAGGGAGAGTTTGGTCATCCCAGCGAAATGGGGCGGGCGGCCGCTATTGCAAACCCTTCGCCGCGGTCCGCTCAGCCGAAGGTGCCGCTGATATCGAGGGTGAAGATCGTGCCGTAGGTGCGGAAACGCTCTTCGGTGAAGGCCACCGGCCCGTCGCGCCGGTTGACGTAGACCGTGCGGCGGTAATTCTCGTTCAGGTCGAGCAGGTTGGAAACGCTCGCGCGGATACGCAGGCCCGCCACGTCCTTGTTCTCGACGAACAGGCTGGCGTTGACGCCCGCGTTCTCGTCCAGACTGATCTGGTTGAGGCGCACGCCGTAGAGGCGCTGATTGGCGAACAGCCCGCCGCCCCAGGCCCAGTCGGTCCCCGGAACATCGTGCCGCAGGTCCGCGTCGATCTGCCACGGGACATCGTTGGAGAAGGGTCGGCGCAGCCCGGTGAGCGGGTCCGGAATGCTCGTCGTGCGGTAATAGGTGTCGATTTCGAGCTGCGCTCCTTCCCAGCCCAGCGGAGCGAACAGGATCGTCCCCGTGGCCTTGACGAAGAAGCTGTTTGCCCCGTCGACATTGCCGGGCGCTTCGCCCGTCGCGCCGATCGGAACCTGGGTCACACGGCCTTCCCGCGTGACATAGACGCTGCGCAGGGTCAGCGAGCCCCACGGGCCGAGCCCCTTGGTGGCCGAAAGGTCGAACTCCCAGCTCTGTTGCGGGACGAGGTTCGGGTTGCCGGCCTGCTGATTGCCCGACCCAAGATCGGTCGAGGCGACGAAATCGAAGAAATCGAGCTGGCCGACCTCGCGTGCGATCCGCGCCCGCACGTCCAGCGTGTCGCTCGCTCTCCAGGCGGCGCTGATCTCGCCCTTCGGACGCAAGAAGCTGCGGGTGAGGCCGTTGGCGCCGCTCTGCGACAGGCGCGAATATTCGCTCGCCAGCGTTGCCTGCACCGAAACGTCGCCCGCCAGCCTGCGCCCCCAGGTCAGCGCGGCTTCGGCGCGCTGTTCCTCGACCGTGGTGTCGGGCGCGCTCGGCAGGGGGACGAAGATGCCGGTGGGGGCCAGCACCTCCACCACATTCCCGGTTTCGAGGCTGTTGAGCGCCCCTTCGAGCGAGACCTGCCAGTCGCTTTCGCCCGCATTCCACGCAAATTCGCCGCGCGCGATCGTCTCGGTCTCGTCGATGAAGAGGTCTTGCCGGAAGGCCTCGCGCGGACGCGGAGCGACAAAGGCAGTGGCGACATCGGTCAGGAAATCGCTGGCCTCGAAGCGGTGCAGGCCGATCAGCTTGAGGCGCCCGCCGACCACGTCGAATGCATAGTCGCCGCCCAGCTCGTAATTGATCTCATCCTCCCGCTCGACGAAGTCGCGCGATGCGAGGGTGCCGATCCGCTCCTCGGTCGCCTCGAACAGGTAGAGTTCGACCGCGCCGTTGAGATTGAGGGTCTGGCCTGCATCGAACTGGCGCGCGATCGTCCCGCTCAGGCGGGGGCGTTCGCTTTCGTAGCGCGACTCCTCCTGGCGCAGTTCGACCAGATTGCCTGCCGCATCGAGCAGGCGCTCGGGCCCGTCATTGCCTCTCCTGGCGGACCTGTTCGACAGGCTGAGCGTGTAATCGACGCGCCCGACCTGCCCGGCCCAGGAGATTTCCCCGTCGAGCAGCACCGGGTCCGCGCCGCGGGTACGGAAGACAGGGGACCAGCGGAACTGGCCCGAGCCCGCGCTCGCGCTGTACACCACGTTCACGACCTGGCCGGAGAGGCCGGGAATATCGAGCGTTGCGCCGTCGACCAGCTCGATGCGGATTACGTCGCTGGCGGGAATGCGCTGGAGCGCATCCTCAATGCCCACCGATTTGGCGGCAAAGCGCGTGCCGTTGAGCAGCACGTTGGCGCCGCCCTGGCCGAGCCCGCGCGCGCTGCTCTGCCCGTCGATCTGGAAGCCGGGCACCCGTTCGACCATTTCCAGCGCGGTCTGCGGCGCGAACCGCTCGAAAAAGACCGGCCTGAAGATTTCCCTGTCGGTATCGCTCGCGTCGGCCTGTGCGGTCGGGGCCGGTTCGCCACCATCCTGCGCTGTCGCCGGGAAGGCAGAGATCGCCGAAGCCAGAAGTATCGCCGGGAATCGACGCGAAAAAGCCATCAGAATCATCTCCCTGTCCGGCACGGCGATCCGCGCTCTCGTCAGGGCGGGCTAGCTCCGCCAACGCGCTTGTCGAGCGCGGAGCGACCAGTGACAGGTGTTGTCGGGTAGACCGCGCTGCGAACGGGCCGGTGCGGGCTCAGACCACTTCTGCGATCAGCCCCATGGCCTTCGCTTCGCTGGCGGTGATGTACCAGTCGTTCGGGGCCTTTTCGCGCAGCTCCTGCACGCTGACATTGGAGCCTTCGGAGATCGCGCGGTAATCCTCATCCTCCTGCTCGATCTCGCGCTGGATCTCGCGCTGCGCATGTTCGAGCTGGCTGGCGACGCTGCGCAGCGATCCGCCCGCCAGTTCCATCGGCTGCGCGCGCTTGTTCTCGGTCACGAGCAGCTTGGTCGCGCGGGTCAGGAAGCGGTGGCTGACCGGGAAGGCGGCCATGAACAGCACGCCCGCGCCATAGATCGCGGTCTTGCCGAGGAAGATGATCTCGCGCCGCCCGCGATCGCGCAGCAGGCGGATATCGTCGGCCATGCTGCGCGCGATCTCCGGATCGCCTTCCATCGTGGTCAGCGCGATGACGATCGGCCCGCCGGGTGCCTGCTCTGCCAGCATTTCGGTGAACTCGGCATACATGCCCGCATCCATCGTGCCGTAGAGGCGGATGCCGGGGCTGGCGAGCGTCTGCGAGGCGGGCTGGGTGGCCGGATTGCGCGGATCGGGGGGGATAATCTCGACCGGGTGCGGGCGGCGTTGCTGGGCAGGCGCCTCGCTTGCGCCGCTCACGTCACGTCGATCTTCGGCGGTGGAGCCGGAGCGATCCTCGCCGTCCTCTTGGTCCTTCGCCGTGGGAAGAGCGGCCGCCATGGCGGGTGCGGCGACCGCTGCCGCTGCCGCCCAGGGCTTGCCGCTCTCCTCGTCTCCGTCGGGATCGGACGGATCGGTGGCGGCGGGCTTCTCGGCGGTCGGCTCGTCGCCACCGACGAGCGGGAGGGCGGACTTCTCCGGCGGAGTCTCCTCGTCATCGTCGAAGAAGCGATCCTTGATCGCCATCGCCCCGGCGGCGGTCGCGGCGGCCGCAGCGCCGACTCCGGCGACCTTCAGCGCGGTGCCCTGCCAGTCGTCGAGATCGAACCAGGCCTCGTCGTCGCCCTTCTTGTCCGGCTTTGCTTCGGCGTCGGCGGGCGGAGCGGCTTCTGTAGTTTCGGGCACCGGCGCAGGGGCGGGTGCGGGAGCGGGTTCGGGGGGCGATGGCTCCCCTGCGGGGGCTTCGGCCTCGTCCAGATCGTCGTCCCACGCGACCGCCGGGGTGGCCATGTCCGCGGCTTCCGCCGGTTCCGCCGGTTCGTCGACCGGCTCGGGTTCGGGCTGCGAAGCCGATGCAGGCTCGAAAGCAGGCTCGCTGTCGCTATCGGCGGGTGCGGCGGAGGCAGGTTCGTAATCGTATTGGTCGCGGGTCAGCGGCGCGGCTGCGGGCTGCGGAAATTCTTCCGGATCGTCGGCATTGCGCGCGGGCGCCCGGGCAGGCTCGATCCCGGGCATCGGATCGGCGCCCTCGGGGCTGCGATAGACCGCCGGAGTCGGCAGGTCCGTATCGCGCGACGCCTTGTTGCGCGCCGTGGCGCGTGAGGCCGCCTCGGGGGTGGCCTTGTCGGCCTGGGCAACCTTGCCGCGATAGACCGCCGGGCCATCGCCTTCGCCCTGCGCCTCGTCACCGCCACCGCCCCGCAATTCGCGGAACAGTGCCATTCCCATGCCCGAAATGTCGCCCTGCCGCTGCCCGTCGCGGATGATGTCCTGCAGGCGCTGGAACAGCGTGAAGAGGTTGCGGATGAAGTCCATGGCGTGTTCGGTCCAGCCCCCCGGATGGTGCGCCTAGAACGAATCCGGCGCGAAATAGCGGTCGCACACCCTATCATCGCCGCTCGCGATGCCGAGCCGCAATGCTTCCATGCGCTGCTCACTGGTACCGTGGGTGAAGTTCTCAGGCGAGACCCTGCCGCCCATGCGTTCCGAAATGGCATCATCCCCGATTGCGGCGGCGGCGCGCATGCCTTCCTCGAAATCGCCCGGTTCGATTGCATCGCGGTTCTTGCCCGCCCAGACCCCGGCATAGCAATCGGCCTGCAATTCCATACGCACCTGCAGCCGGTTCGCCTCGCTCGGCGAGCGCTGCTGCAGGCTGCGGACCTGGCCTGCCAGACCCGTGAGGTTCTGGATGTGGTGGCCATATTCGTGCGCGATCACATAGACCCGCGCAAAATCGCCGCCCGCGCCAAGCTCGCGCTCCAGCGTGTCGTAGAAGCTCGTGTCGATGTAGATGCCGCCGTCGCGCGGGCAGTAGAACGGGCCGACGGCAGAGGTCGCGCTGCCGCAGCCATCGGTGTTCACGCCGTTGACGAACAGTTTTAGGAAGGGCTGCTCGAACGGGATATTCGCCTGCGCGAAGGCCGGCTCCCACGTTTCGTTGAGCGATTGCAGCGCGCTGCACGCCTCCGCCGAATAGGCGTTTTCGCTGCACAGCTCCTGCTCGGTCATGCTCGCGCGCTCGCCCTCGATCTGCTGGCCGCCATTGACCGACTGGTCGATCGTCTCGAACACGCCGATCGTCTGGCCGAGATCGGTGCCGAACAGCAGCGAGACGATCCCGGCGATGATCAGCGTGCCGCAGCCCAGCTGGCCCGCGCCGCCGCCGGGGAAGCGGCTGCCCCCGCCGCCGCGCACGTCGATATTGTCGGTGTCGAATGGATTGAGCCGCATCGTGCCTGTCCCCTTGTTGTCTCCCCGCGCGCGCGCTGTAAGGGTGAGCTTCGCAGCGCGCGCCAGCCGGCGGAACCACCATGCCCGGGCGCGATTGGCTCCACACGAATTGGTTAATCCTCGAAAGGTTAGCGATGTTCCTCGACGGTAAGAAGGCTCTTGTCACCGGCTCCACTTCGGGCATCGGGCTGGCGGTGGCCCGAGCCCTCCATGCCGAGGGCGCGGCAATCGTCCTCAACGGGTTCGGCGACGAAGGCGAAATCGGGAAATTGCGCAAGGAACTGGGCGACGCGGCTTTTTTCGACAGCGACCTGACCGATGTCTCCGCGATCGAAGCGATGATGGATCAGGCGGGCGGGATCGACATCCTCGTCAACAATGCCGGGATGCAGCATGTCAGCCCCGTCGACGAGTTCCCGGTCGACAAATGGGACAAGATCATCGCGCTCAACCTGTCGGCGGCGTTCCATACGATCCGGCTTGCCGTGCCGCACATGAAGAAGAAGGGCTGGGGGCGGATCATCAACACCGCCAGCGCCCATTCGCTCGTCGCCTCGCCGTACAAGTCCGCCTACGTCGCGGCCAAGCACGGGATCGCGGGCCTGACCAAGACGGTCGCGCTGGAACTCGCGACCAGCGGCGTGACTGCGAACTGCATCAGTCCGGGCTACGTCTGGACGCCCTTGGTGGAAAACCAGATCCCCGACACGATGAAAGCGCGCGGGATGACCCGCGACGAGGTGATCGACCAGGTGTTGCTCGCAAAGCAGCCGACCAAGAAATTCGTCCAGCCGGAGGATATCGGCGAGATGGCGGTCTTCCTGTGCCGCGATTCGATGGCCAATGTGAACGGCGCGAACTGGAGCGTCGATGGCGGCTGGACCGCCGACTAGCGAACTGGACCGCAAATGGGGCGCATGATCCGGAGATTGAGTCGCACAGGGGGCATATTGGCAGCGGCGCTGCTGGCGAGTGCCTGCGCGACCGTGCCGGACGCGCGCCCCGCGCCATCGCTCGATGCGATCGAGGCGGGCCTTGCGCGCGACATCGCCACCCTCGCCAGCGACGATTTCGCCGGGCGTTATCCGGGCACGCTCGGCGAGGCGAAGACCGCCGGGTTCATCGTGCAGCGCTTTGAAGCCTTGGGCCTGCAGCCGGGCATGGGCGAGGATGACTGGACGCAGGAATTCACCCTCGTTCGCCGCACGCCGATCACCGATCCCTCCGGCACGGAGGCGAGGGTCACGCGGGCAGGGCGCAGCGTCACCCTCGAGGGTGTGCTGGGCGCGCACGGCGGGCTCGACGAACCGCGCCTCGCCGATGTGCCAATGGTGGGGATCGCCCCCGATTTCGACGAGCTGAAGCGCGGATCGCTGGTCAACCGGGCACTGGTGCTGCCCGCAGCCGAGTGGCCGCGGCGCGGGCGCCAGCTCGAACAGGCCGAGCCCCGGGCGCTGGTCATCACGACTGCGGATCGGGAGAGTTACGAGAGCGCCGCGCGCCTGTTCTCGCAAGGGCGGTGGCGGCTGGAGAGCGACCACCGGGCGACCGCGTACCTCCTCCTGACGCCGGAGGACAGCGCGCGGATCGTGACGCTGATCGGCCCCAATGCGGATCGCCACCCGGACGGGCTGGGCGTCATTTCCTACGATACGATGCTCGATGCGACGATCGCACAGGAGGTGGAGCGGATCGAGACCGCCAATTTCGTCGGCCGGGTGCCCGGCAGGGTCGAAGGGGCGGGCGCGGTCCTGACGCTCGCCCACTGGGACCACCTTGGCGAGAAATGCGGGCGCCCGGACGACGAGGACCGGCTGTGCAACGGCGCGGTCGACAATGCGAGCGGGATTGCCATGATGCTCGAGGCGGTGCGGCTCGCGCTGGCCGACGGCCCGCTCGACCGCGATCTGATCGTGCTAGCGACCAGCGCGGAAGAGCTGGGTCTGCTGGGCGCGGAAGCCTTCGTGTCCGACCCGTCGGTGCCGCTGCCGACGATCGCCGCGGCGTTCAATCTCGATACGATGGCGGTTGCGCCGCGCGGCACCCCGGTGGTTGCGGTCGGCGCGGCCGAGACCCCGCTGGGCTACGGCATCTCGCAGGTCGCCCGCAGCCTCGGGCGCGAGGTCGTCTCGGGCCGGCAGGCCGATGCGTTCCTGCGCCGACAGGACGGGTGGGTGTTCCTTCGCGAAGGCGTGCCTGCCGTATGGGTCACGAGCACCCTGGCGGACGACGATGCGTTTCGCGCCTTCCTGGAGGGGCCCTACCATGGCGCAGGCGACGAGGTCGGCGAGGGGCTCGAACTCGGCGGCGCGGCGGAAGACACGCTGCTTCACGCAGCGCTGCTGCGCTATTTCGGCAGCCTCGAGAAATATCCGGGCGGCGGGGGGTAAGGGGCGCTCGCCGGATCGTTTGCGACCGGGCTTTCCTCGCCGCGCTGACATGCTAGTCTTCTCAAGGGTTTGTCTCAGGGGCTCGCAGGACGAGATGCGGGTTCGGGCAGGGGGAAAGCGATGAATATTTCGAGATCGTGGGTCGGCGCAGCATTGCTGGCAATCGCGGCGACCGCCGGGTCCGTCGGGTCTCCCGCCGTCGCGCAGGACAAGGTGACAATCGAGGATCCTGCGATCCTCGCTCAGGTCGAGCAGGCCGAACAGCTCGGCCGCGATATGTATCGCTACGATCAGGCGGCGTGGCACGCGACCGACGCGCTGGCCGAAGCGATCGACATGAGCGATCCGGGCGACCTGCGCGGATACCTCGTCGAACCGCTGGGCAACGGCAATCTTTCAACCGTTTTCTTCGGCGAGGACGAGGACGGGTTTTACGAGTTCGCGCGGTATGAAGTCGCCGGGTCGGACGTGATCGGCGGCGGCATCGTCGAGGGTGCGGAGAAAACGCGGCTCAGCCCCATGCTGGCGGCGATGGCCGCAGCCAGAACTGCCGCGGTGGAAGAGCTTGGCCGACAGGACTGGGGCTTTTGCACCCGAAACCCGGCGAACACGCTGATCCTCCCGCCCGACGAGCAGGGCGTGATCGCGGTCTATTTCCTCACCTCCACGACCGAGCAGGACGTCTATCCCTTCGGCGGGCATTATCGCATCGAGATCGCTGCCGACGGGAGCGTCGCTGGCGCGCGGGAATTCACCAAGACCTGCCTCAACATGGAGCTGCGACCCGGGCCGAACGGAGAGCAGCCCGTGGGCGTCGCCGTGTCCCATCTGCTCGATTCGAGCCCCACCGAGCTCCACTTCTTCCAGAGCCGCTACGCCCCGGCGAAGGTGTTCGTGATGATCGAGGACACGGTCTGGGTTATCGAGGATGGCGAGTTGGTGGAGACGATCGAGGATTTCGGCAAGTAGGCGGGGCCGAAGGGCAGGCCTGCACACTGAAAATGCCCGCCTGCTCGAAAGCCGCGTTGCATTTTGCGGCGGCTGCGCCTAATTGACCGCCATCCCGACATTGCTGGCACCATGTTGGGCCGGGCCGAAAGGCACCGGCACCAAGTGGCATGGCCATGGCAATCGACGAAAGAACGGAGATTTATGGCGGATATCGCGCGACTGACCGAGATTATCGAACCCGAGGCGAAGGCTTTGGGATTCGAGCTCGTGCGCGTGAAGATGATGCCGTCCGAAGCGGGCGATGGCACGCAGGCGCTGCAGATCATGGCCGAAGACCCGGCGACCGGGCAGCTGGTGATCGAACAGTGCGCGCAGCTGAGCCGCGCAGTTTCCGAGAAGATCGACACGCTCGAAGAACAAGGCGACGTGCTGATCGAAGGGGCGTATCACCTCGAAGTCAGCTCGCCCGGCATCGACCGCCCGTTGACCCGCGCCAAGGATTTTT
>PAVA01000056.1 GCA_002712945.1 Citromicrobium sp. | reverse complement strand
GAGCCGTAAACAGCAGGGAGCGTGGCCGTCAGCCAGACGACCAGCGGCGGAACCGCCCACCCGAGCGCAATGGCGAGCAGCACCAGCGCGGTGTGATAGCGAGCGGGCTGCGCGAGTAGGATTGCTCCGCCTGCAACGGCGAGGCACCAACCCATTGCCGCCTCGGGTACCAGCGCAAGGAAGAGAAGGTAGGCGATGAGAGCTATTCCGCCGCCGTAACCCCATGCGAAGCGCGCGCCGCCGCCGGTCCGCTCGGCGAGCAAAAGCCCTGCGGTACCCAGCGCTCCGAGCGCCAGCAGCGCGGTGGCCAGAACCGGCTGGATGCCCTCGCCGGAGTGAAAGTGAAGCACGGCGATCGCACTTATGGCCGCAGGCACGGCGGCGCCCTGCCAGAGGTCGCCCTCGTCGGCCCGGCGCAGCCAGGCCAGCGCCAGCGGCCCTCCGGCGCAGACCACGGCCAGCGCGGCAGCCACCGGCGCGAACAGGCTTGCGTCCGGAGCCCACGGCACGAGCAATGCGATACCGACGGCGGCCGCGAAATGTCCCCCGCGCCGGATCGCTGTTTCCCGCCAGCCGAGCGCCGCCAGCGCTATCAGCAAGAGGAGGTAGAGCCCCCAGCCCAGCAGGTCGAAATCGTTGAGCAGCATCAGCACCGCGAGCTGGATGCTGGCGAGCGCCGCCGCAGCCGTCTGCGCCCACGCCGCCGAGCGCGTGCGGTCGCTCGCCAGCGCCGGGACGGCCGCACCCAGCGCGACGAGGAAGATGCCCGAGGCCAGCAGGTCGGCGCGTTCGACCGGCACGGCCGCGAGGATGACGGCGCCCCAGCCGAAGCCGCCGAGCAGTGCGATCATTCCCAGCCACGCGGCCCCCATCCGGCGGCCGGTGAAAGCGATCCCCGCCGCAAGCAGCGCGAGATAGAAGGACAGCAGCGGCAGGTTGGGATCGTTGCTTGCGACCATGGCGGGTGTTGCAAAGCCACCGACCAGCCCGAGCAAGGCGGTCGGCAGGCCGAAGCGCGATGCGAGGCCCAGCGCGGCGGCGGTCACCACGGCGAGGCCGACGAAAGCCGCGCCCGGCCCGATTAATCCGTAAACCGACCCGGCGAGGTAGAATGCGGCGTAGAGCGTGGCGAGGCCCGCACCGGCGAGCGCCTGCCTCACGCGCGTGTCCGCCAGCCGCGCCTCGAAACGGTGCGCGGCTTCGGCGGCTGCCAGCAGGATCAAGCCGAAGACGAAGCTCGCCGCCACGCGCACCAGCGGCGTCATCAAACCGCTCTCGATCGCCAGCCGGACGAGGAAGATGCCCCCCACCGCAAGCGTGATGCCGCCCGCCCATATCGGCAGACGACGCCCGAACAATTCCTCGAAATCGAACCCGCTGCTTCCGGTATCCTCGTCGGAAACGGTCTCGAATTCCGCTTGCTCTACGGTTTGGGATACGGCTGGGCGCCGGGTGTCCGGGGCGGCCGGAGACACTTCGGGGGAAGTGCCTGTCACGCGTGCATGATCGTCCGCGTGCGGCAATGCGGGGGTCTCGACCGGCGGAGGCGCAGCTTCCGCGGCAGCGGGGCGCTCGGTCTGCGAGCGGAGCCGCTGTTCGATCCCGACGAGCCGTTCTTCCAGCAACGCGTGGTCCGACCGCAGCGTTTCCAGCTTCTGCCAGAGCCAGGCGCATACCGCCCCCAGCACCACGATCAGCAAGAATTCCAACGCGCACCCTCCCCCTCAGCACAAGGCTAGCGGAAGGCGCGGTGCGCGCAATGGGTTACGTGCGCAAGAGCCTGCGCGCCGAAGCGAGCGAGGCGCTGCGCCGGAGCAGGGCCTTCGCTCGCTCCACCACCGCGTCGAACCCGTCGCGCGCGCGCAGCAGGGCCCGGTTGGCAAGCGTGCGGCGCAGCAGCAGGAACGAACAGCATTCGATCGAATGCGTGCCGAACAGCGCCTTGTGCGCGCCGTCCCCCTCGGTGAAGTCGAAGAAGCGGAAGCGATCCTCTGCGAACAGCATCCGCAGGGCTTCCATCTGCAGCACCGTGCCGGGCGAAAGCGCCGCGTGTGCAGGATCGTAGCCGAGGTGGGCGTAGACCAGCGTCTGCCCGTGTACAGGCAGCGACAGGTAGGCAACCGGCTCGCGGTCAAGGAACAGCAGGAAGCAGCGCATGTTTCCGGCGTCTGCATCCTCCAGCATCGTAGCGCGCGCCGTGTCGCTATCGGGCAGTCCGGCGTCGAGCAGCCGCGCCTGGTAGGTCTTTTCCGACAGCGGCAGCGCGAGGCTCAGGAAGCGCGCGACCTCGTCCTGCGTGGTGTACGCGCGTACATCGAGTTCGCCGCCATCGGCTTTCGCGAACTTCTTCGCCTTGCGTTTGAGCGTGCTGCGGGTCTTGCCCGAGAAGCGGGCGAGGTAATCCTCGAAGGTGCCGTCCATCGCAATGTAATGGCGGCGGAAGGTCTCGCGCGCCCCCATGACATGCGCGGGGAACCGCGCTGCAATATCGCCTGCCATGCGTACCGGCGCCGACAGCACACGCAGGCCATCGGCGCTCCCTGCGTCGGGCACGTTCGGCACCGTGCCTGCCAGCGCCTGCTCGAGCGAGAAGGCGATCGGTTCCAGCATCCGCTCGACCGCGAACAGGCGCCGCGCGCCGATGGTGAAGGCAATTCCGGTCGATTGGGCGGCCATCGCTACGCCCCGCTACAACGCGCCGTAAAGCGTGTTCGAGACCGCCTGTTCGGCATAGCGCAGGCCGACCGCAACCGTGCTTGCAGGGGCGGGGGCCGGCATGTCCGACCGGCGAAAGACCTTCACCGGCGGTGAATGCGTGTAGTCGCCGGTCCAGATGCCGTCGATGTGCTGCAAAGCCTGGCACAGCCCCTCGAAGCGGTGGCGGACGACCTTATTGATCGCGAGACTGCGGCGATTGATGAGCTCGAAACTGTGCGAAACCAGCGTGAAGCAGGTCATCTCGCTCTCGCGGGCATGAAGCAGCGCCGCGCGCATTTCCTTCAGCGAGAGCGCGGTGATCTGCGCGTGGCGCAATCGCCCGCGCAGGTCCCCCACACAGGAGACGGGCACTTCGATGATCCCTTCGCAGAGCAGCGGCTGGGTGTCGGTCGGCGCGAGCCCCAGATCACTCTCGCCGCCCGCGATGCCGGGCGTATGGCTGCTGTCGTAGTCAAGCCCGAGGACGCGCAGCGCGCGCAGCGTATCGCGGTTCGCGCCATAATTGCCTGCGCGGAAGGCGACCGGCTCGGGCGCGCCCGCGGCGACCAGCGTGTCGCGCGCCCATTCGAGGATGCGGCACTGGTCCTCGAGCGCGAAATCCTTGATGTTGCGGCCCTCCAGACCCGCCAGGGGATTGTCCGGCGGGGCCAGCGCGAGCCATTCGGGATGGCAATGGAGCTGCACGTCCTGGCCCGCGTGCAGGATCGGGGCGAGAATGTCCTCGATCGCCGCCACGCCCCACAGGAGCGCGGGCATCGGATCGACGAAGAAGACCGCCCGCTGGCCGTAACGCGCCAGAAGATCGAGCTTGTGCGTGATCCCCGCGGGCCCGTCGGGCGTGATGCAGGCGATCGATCGCGCGAAGTTTTCCGCGCGGTCGACACGGCAGGGCCCGTTCGCAAGCGCGGCGGAATACTCCGTGTCGATAGTAAGATAGACGCTCGTCATGACGACGACGCGTTAGCAGGCGGGGGTTAAGACGCGGTGTGGCCCGGTGGTGCGGCGTTCAGATCCCGCCCGCGACCGGCGGGTAGCCGGCTTCCCCCAGCATGTCGCGCAAGTCCCTCGCGCATTCCGCCAGTGCTTCTGCGTCGGTCGAGCGGACGACGAAATTCGCGCCGACCCTGCCTTCGCGAAAGAAGGGATAGCTGCCGATCTGGCACTGCTCATGCCGTTTCACTACCTCGCGCAGCAGCCCTGCGACCTCGCTCTCGGCGGCCCAGCAGCCCATCGTCTCGCTCTGAAGCGGCGCGCCGCCTTCCAGCGTGCCGGTCAGCGCGTCGAGCATTCCGGCAGTGATGTGCGGCACGCCCGCCATGAGGTGAATATTGCCGATGCGGATGCCCGGCGCGCCCGACATGCGGTTGGGGATCAGTTCCGCGCCTTCGGGCACCCGCGCCATGCGCAGGCGGTCCTCGGTCAGCCCGCCGGGCTTGTCCGCGTAGTAGCGCTCCAGCGTGGCGCGCGCTTCGGGGTGAACCACGACCCCCACGCCAAGCGCGGCAGCGACCGCGTCGACCGTGATATCGTCGTGCGTCGGCCCGATCCCGCCGGTGGTGAACAGGTAATCGTTGCGCGCACGCAGCGCGTTCACCGCCTCCACGATCCGGTCTTCCTCGTCCGCCACCACGCGCACCTCGTCGAGCCGGATGCCCTGCACCTGCAGCCATGCCGCGACCTGCGCGATATTCTTGTCATGCGTGCGGCCGGAGAGGATCTCGTCGCCGATCACGACGAGCGCGGCGGTCCAGATACGGTCGGTCATCGAAGGGCTATCGCGATGCTCAAGTCGTGCTCGGCGCGGTGCTGGAGGGGGCCGCCGCGGTATCGTGTTCCGGGGTGCGCGGCACGCCCTTGAAATGCAGGATGCCGTCGTCGACCGGATCGCGGCTCATGCGCTTGCGGTCGACCACATAGTCCTGGTTGAGCCGCCATGGGTATGCGACCGCGTTTCGCGGCATGATCGCCTTGGAGCGCTGGATGTAGCCGGACGAGAAATCGAAGATATCGTCTTCCTCCAGCGCGGCTTCCTCCTCGGCGGACAGGGCGGGCACCGCGATATCGGCGCCTTTCTCGTCCATCAAGTTGAGCACCTTGCACACGTAGGCGGAGTTGAGATCGGCGCGCAGCGTCCAGCTGGCGTTGAGATAGCCGAACACCACGGCGAGGTTCGGCAGGTTGGAGAACATGCAGCCCTTGTAGTAAAAACGTCGGGCGAAATCGACCGGCTCGCCATCGACCGAAACGGCGATCTTGCCCGCCACGGCGAGCTTGAGGCCGGTCGCGGTGACGATGATGTCGGCCGGGATTTCGCGCCCGTCCTCCAGCACCACAGCCTCCTTGCCGAAGCGGGCGATCCGGCCGGTGACGATCTCGGCCTTGTCCGCCTTGATCGCCTCGAACAGGTCGGCATCGGGCACGAGGCACAGGCGCTGGTCCCACGGGTCGTAAGGGGGGGTGAAGCTGCGCGCATCGTACTTGTCGCCGAGATGCTCCTGCATCTTCTTGGTCAGAAACGCCTTGACCTTTTCAGGCTTCGTCTGCGCCCGTTTGAAACCGATGTCCTGCATCGTCACGTTCTTCCACCGCGTGACCTTGTAGGCGATTTGTTCGGGAAGGATCTTGCGCAGGAAATTGGCGAGCCCGTCGCGCGCCGGGCGGCTGAACATCCAGGTCGGCGTGCGCTGGAGCATGGTCACCCTGGCCGCCTTCCGGGCCATCGCGGGGACGATGGTGACGGCAGTCGCGCCCGATCCGATGACCACCACCTTCTTGCCCTCGTAGGCCAGGTCTTCCGGCCAGAACTGCGGATGGACGACCTCGCCTGTAAATTCGCCCAGCTCGAAACCAGGATCGTAGGGTGCGTCGTAATCGTAATAGCCCGATCCGAGATAGAGCCAGTTCGCCGTCAGCCGCTTGCGCTCACCCTCCGGCGTGGCGACGGTGACGATCCAGCGCGCGGTGGCGCTGTCGAAATCCGCCGTTTCCACCCGCATGCCGAAACGCATGTGCGGGCGTATGCCGCGCTCGTCGACGATGCGGTTCAGATAGTCGAGGATCGAAGGCCCGTCGGCGATCGACTTCTCGTGCCGCCACGGCTCGAAGTTGAAGCCGAGCGTGTGCATGTCGCTGTCCGAGCGAATGCCGGGATAGCGGAACAGATCCCACGTCCCGCCAAGATCGTCACGCTGTTCGAGGATCGCGTAGCTCTTCTGGGGGCACTCCATCTCCAGATGGGCGGCCATGCCTATCCCCGAGATGCCCGCACCCACGATGAGCACGTCGAAATCGCTGTCCTTGGTTTCCATCATTGCCGCACTTTCATCGGGCCACTCTCCGTATCGGTCCGCAACCTATCGCAAGGACGACCGCTTGACGAGAGGGTGGCTGACGCGGGCGGCGATGCCCGCTAGGGCGGCGCGCATGACCGACTTGCGCCATGTGCTTGCCGCCGCACCTCTTTTCGGCCTCGCCGTTCCCGCGCTGGCGCAGGACGAAGCCGGGGAGGATCGCGAGCCGCTGATCGTGGTGACGGGCGAGGGCCTGCCCGATACGCCCGCGAGCCCCGCCTACGGCACGGTAGAAGTGAACCGACAAGCCGTGCTCGCCGCGCCATCTGGGCGGATCGAGGAGGCGCTGGCAGGGGTCGCGGGCTTCCAGGAGTTCCGCCGGTCGGACAGCCGTTCCTCCAACCCGACCGCGCAGGGCGTGAGCTTGCGCGCGCTGGGTGGCAACGCGACCAGCCGGGCGCTCGTCACGCTCGACGGGGTGCCCGTTGCCGACCCCTTCTTCGGTTACATCCCCTTTGCCGCGCTGATCCCAGAGCAGGTCGGGCGGATCGCAGTGACGCGCGGCGGTGGCTCGGGGCCGTTCGGAGCGGGCGCGCTTGCCGGGACCATCGCCATCGAGAGCATCTCGCCGCAAGAGCAGGCGTCGCTGGGGCTGAGCGCGCTGGTCAATGATCGCGGCGGGACCGAGGCCGCAGGCAGCTTTGCCGCATCGCTCGACAGCGGATACGCGAGCGGCGCGGTGCGCTGGGATCGCGGGCCGGGCTTCCATACCGCGCCCGAGAGCCAGCGCGTCCCCGCCAGCGTGCCCGCGAAGTTCGACTCTGTCTCGGGCCAGCTGCGCGTCGTCGCGCCGCTTGCCGACGATCTCGAACTGCAGGCGCGCATGCTCGCCTTCGACGATGCGCGCACGCTGCGCTTCGATGGCGCGGACTCCTCGGCCAGCGGGCAGGACTACTCGGTCCGCGTGGTCGGGCGCGGACGCTGGCAGGTCGATGCGCTGGGCTATCTGCAGGCACGCAACTTCTCCAACCTGATCGTCAGCTCCTCCCGCTTCGTCCCCGTGCTCGACCAGCGCAACACGCCCTCGACCGGGCTGGGCGGCAAGATCGAGGTGCGCCCCCCGGTCGGCGATGCGCACACGCTGCGCCTTGGCGTCGACTATCGCCGCGCGACAGGCGAGTTGCAGGAAACCCCGATCAGCGCCTTCTCCGGGGACATCACCGCCCGGCGGCGTGCGGGCGGGGTCACCAGCGACCTCGGCATCTTCATAGAGGACGACTGGCAGGTAGGACAGCTCGTCCTCACCGGCGGGGTGCGCGCCGACCGCACCGCTATCTCCGACGGCTTCTTCCGCGAGCGCGATGCGAGCGGCGCGGTGACGGTCGACAACAGCTTCGCCGACCGCAGCGACTGGACCGTGACCTACCGCGCCGGGGCGCTGCTCGTGGCGAGCCCGTCGCTCGATCTGCGCGCGGCGGCCTATAGCGGGCTGCGCCTGCCGACGCTGAACGAGCTGTACCGGCCCTTCGTCGTCTTCCCCGTGGTGACGCAGGCCAATGCCGACCTCGCCAACGAGGAGCTGCGCGGGTTCGAGGCGGGGCTCGACTGGCGCCCGGCGGACGGCGTCGAAGTCTCGCTCACCGCGTTCGACAACCGGCTGGAGAACGCCATCGCCAATGTCACCATCGGCTCCAACCTGCGCCAGCGCCGCAACCTGCCCGCGATCGAGACGCGTGGGATCGAGGCGGAACTGGCAGTCGATCGCGGGCCGCTGAGCCTGCTCGCCAGCGTCAGCTATTCGGACCCGACAATCGCGGGCGAGGGCGCTTCGCTGGCGCTCGACGGCAATGCCCCGCCGCAAAGCCCGCAATGGGCCGCCGCCGCGACCCTGGCCTATCGCATCGCCAGCCGGGGGCGGATCGCCCTCTCGCTGCGCCATGTCGGCGACCAGTTCGAGGACGACCGGGAGACCGACGTCCTCCCCGCCTTCACCACGCTGGGCGCCTACGCGCAGGTGCCGCTGGCAGCGCAGCTCAGTCTGGTGCTGCGGGCGGAGAACCTGCTCGACGAGGCCATCGTGACCCGCAACGACGGCGGCGACCTGGACCTTGGCGCGCCGCGCACATTCTGGGCCGGGCTGCGTTACGGCTTCTAGGCGCTCTCGCCGGGTTCGCGCAGGTTTCGCACACCTTCGAGAATGGCGGGGTCGAGGTGCTCGCCGTGCAACACCGAGATATCGCCGGTGGTCTCCAGTACCACCGCGCGCACCTGGCCGAAGTTCAGCGCATTCGCCTCGCGCAGCTTGGCGATAACGTCGGACCGGGCCACCCGCGTTTCCTCAAGCGCCTTTTCGCACATGCGGCCATCGACCATCAGCAGCACGGGATCGTTATGGATCGTTTCCTCAACCGCATCGGAGTCTTTCCGGGCTCTGGCAATCAGCCATTGCACCGCGAACAGCACGAACATCACGACCGCAGCCTGTGCGAAGGCCTGCCAGTCGCTCGCGCGGCCCATCCCGGCGAGCACGGTGCCCATGGCGAGGGTGATGACGAAGTCGAAATTCGTCATCTTGGAGAAGCTGCGCAGGCCCACCACCCGGGTCAGCAGGATGACGTAGAATATGCCGATCGCGGTCAGGATGACCCCGCGCGCGATCAGGTCATAGGTTGTGTCGTCGAAGAACATAGGTGCCTAGGCTCCTGAGTAACGTAGCCGTTCGTCCTGAGCCTGTCGAAGCGAATGCGCGGTTCGGTCCGCGGTTCGACAGGCTCACCACGAACGGAATGAGGGCGGGCTTTTAGGCTTCGACCACCTTCTGTTCGATCGAACCGAAGATCGACTTGCCGTGCTCGTCTTCCATCCAGATCTTCACCGTGTCGCCCGGGTGCATGAAGCGCGTCTTCGCCTCGCCGCTGGCGATGGTTTCGATCATCCGGATCTCGGCGATGCACGAATAGCCCTTGCCGCCTTCGGCCACCGGCTTGCCGGGGTCTCCTTCGGGCCCCTGGTTCGAGATCGTGCCCGATCCGATGATGCAGCCCGCGCCCAGATTGCGCGTCTTGGCGGCATGGGCGACCAGATCGGCGAGGCTGAAGGTCGCATCCTGGCCCACATCGGCGCGGCCGAAGGGCTCGCCGTTATAGTCGACCATCAGCGGGCGCTGGATCACGCTGTCCTTCCACGCATCGCCCAGCTCGTCCGGGGTCACGCACACGGGGCTGAACGCGGTCGCGGGCTTGGACTGGAAGAAGCCGAAGCCCTTGGCCAGTTCGCCGGGGATCAACCCGCGCAGTGACACGTCGTTGACCAGCATCAACAGCTTGATGTGATCCGCCGCTTCCTCGGGCGTGACGCCCATCGGCACGTCGTCGGTAATGCAGGCGATCTCGCCTTCCATGTCGCAGCCCCAGCTCGTGTCCTTGAGCGGGATGTCCGCGCGCGGGGGAAGGAAGTCGTCGCTGCCGCCCTGGTACATCAGCGGATCGTGATAGAAGCTCTCGGGCACCTCGGCGCCGCGCGCCTTCCGCACCAGTTCGACGTGGTTGATATAGGCGGAGCCGTCGGCCCACTGGTATGCGCGCGGTAGCGGCGAATGGGCCTCACGCTCGTGGAACCGCTCGCACGGCACCGCCTCATGCTCGACATCGCGGTAGAGCGCTTCCAATTTGGGCGCGATATTCGCCCAGTCGTCGAGCGCATCCTGCAGAGTCTCGGCGATATTGTCCGCCGCGCAGTAGCGGGTGATGTCCTTCGAGACGACGACCAGCTTGCCGTCGCGCGTTCCGTTGTCGAGCGTCGCGAGTTTCATTGTGTTTTCTCTCCCTCGGGGGTGTCGTTCTGATTATCGGGGTGCGCCCTTTGCACTTCATCCAATGCGAGGCAGGCGGCTTCGATCCGGGTTGTATGCGGTGCATCGGAGAAATCGTAGCCGAAGCGGCGGGCGTTGTAGATCTGCGGCAGCAGCACGACTTCGAAGAAGCCGGGTGTGTCGAACAGGAAGTCGCCCGTGCCCAGCTGTGAGAGGCGTCGTTCAATCGGCACCAGAGTGCGGGCGAGCCAGTGGCGATACCATGTCTCGACGCCCGCCTGATCCTGCCCGTATTCGCTCTTGAGGTACTTCAGCACCGGCAGGTTGAGCGGCGCGTGCAGCTCGGTCGCGATGGCGTAGGCGAGTTCGCGCGCGAGATAGCGCTGGTCGAGATCGGCGGGCAGCAGGGGCTTTTCGGGGTAAGCTTCGTCGAGCCATTCGATGATCGCCATCGACTGCACACGGTCCTTGCCGCCCGCTTCGAGCATGGGAACCGTGGCGAAGGGATTGCGGCTGGAGAAGGCTTCGCCCTTCTGTTCGGATTCGAGCAGGTTGACCGGGCAGTTCTCGTATTCGAGGCCCTTGAGTTCGAGCGCGAGGCGCAGGCGGTAGCTCGTCGAGCTGCGGTAGTAGCCGTAGAGTTTCATCGATTTACCTCGTCATAGCGAGTGGCCCGCCTTCCGTTCGTGTCGAGCGAAGTCGAGACACGGGAGAGCGCACCACCAGGGCGTATCTCGACTACGCGCTTCGCGCTCCGCTCGATACGAACGGGGCCGGAGAAGCTGCCGCCTGACACACCTGACACAGTGTCTAAAGGCGAAAAACCGGCCCTCCGTTCCGCGCCTTCAAGAGCGGTGGTCCGGGCGGGCGTGGCGGGGTGCATTCCGTTTCTATCGCACGGCTGGCCCATGTAGGACAGGTGCTCGCTCATCTCGTCATTGCGAGGGGCCGACAGGTCCCGCGGCAATCCAGAGCCCCACGCAAGACCGCTCTGGATCGCCGCGCACCCTCCGGGTGCTCGCGATGACGAAATAGGTATCAAAAGGCAGGAATACCCGTAATCGCGCGGCCCAGGATCAGCGCGTGGACATCATGCGTGCCCTCGTAGGTGTTGACCGTTTCGAGGTTCACCATGTGGCGGATCACCTGATATTCTTCGGAAATCCCGTTGCCGCCGTGCATGTCGCGCGCGACGCGGGCAATGTTCAGCGCCTTGCCGACATTGTTGCGCTTCACGATCGAGACCATGTCGGGCGACCAGTTGCCCTCGTCCATCAGGCGCCCGACGCGCAAGCTCGCCTGCAGGCCCAGTGCGATCTCGGTCAGCATGTCGGCCAGCTTCAACTGGTAGAGCTGCTTGGAGGCGAGCGGCACGCCGAACTGCTGCCGGTCGAGCCCGTATTGCTTCGCGGCATCCATGCAGAATTCCGCAGCACCCATCGCGCCCCACGAAATGCCGTAGCGCGCGCGGTTGAGGCAGGAGAACGGACCTTTCAGGCCCTGCACCTCGGGGAACATGGCGCTAGACGGCACGCGCACCTCGTCCATCACGATCATCCCGGTGGTGCTGGCGCGCAAGCTGAGCTTGCCTTCGATCTTGGGCGCCGAAAGCCCCGCCATCCCCTTTTCGAGCACGAAGCCGCGAATGGCGCCGCCGTGTTCCTCGCTCTTGGCCCAGACGACGAAGACATCGGCGAAGGGCGAATTGGAAATCCACGTCTTGCTACCCGAGATGACGTAATCGTCGCCGTCCTTCTTCGCGACGGTCTTCATCCCCGCCGGGTCGGAGCCCGCATCGGGTTCGGTCAGGCCGAAGCAGCCGATCAGTTCGCCGCTGGCGAGGCCGGGGAGGTATTTACGCTTCTGCTCCTCGGTGCCGAAGGCGTGGATCGGATACATGACAAGGCTCGATTGCACGCTGGCCATGGAACGGTAGCCGCTATCGACCCGCTCGATCTCGCGCGCGATCAACCCGTAGGCGACATAGCCCGCGCCCGCGCCGCCATATTCCTCGGGGATAGTGGCGCCCAGCAGCCCGGCCTTGCCCATCAGCGGGAAGAGTTCGGGCGCGCTGGTTTCCTCGCGGAACGCATCGATCACGCGCGGCTGCAATTCGCTCTGCGCGAAGGCATGCGCGGACTCGCGGATCATCCGCTCGTCTTCGGTCAGCTGGTCGTCGAGGCGGAAGGGGTCGGTCGGATCGAAGGGGATCATCGGTGGGGCTCGCTTCTGATATTGCCGGAGCCCATGGCAAATCGAGGCACGCCCCGGCAAGCCCTGCCGGGGCGCGGCCGGTGCTTATAGGGGGCCGAAGCAGGCCCGGAGCGCCGCCGGGTCAGACGGCCGCGGGGTCGCGGGCGGGTTGGGTCTCTTCTGCCTGCAGCGTCTGGTGGACCTGCGTGATGATATCGCCCGGCGGGCAGGGCTTCACCAGCGCCAGCGTATCGGGGAAGCGATTCGACACTTCCTCCAGCGGGAGGTGGCCCGAATGGAAGATCACCGGCACGTCCTCCGCGATCAGCTTTTCCGCGAAGGGGTAGACGACCGTATCGTGCAGCCGGATATCGAGGATCGCGAGATCGGGCTTGCGCTTCTGGAAGGCGAGCATCGCCGAATGAAGGTCGCCATGCGGGCCTTCGACCGCATAGCCCGCTTCCTTGATGGTATCGCACAGGTCCATGCCGACGATCGGCTCGTCTTCCGCGATGAGAATGACCGGCTGTTCCATGTGCTCTCCTAATTCGACCGCGACCGGGAAGAACGACCTGGGGTCATGATCGTTCCGGATCGCCCGCCAGGGCAAGCAGATTCTTTCGCCGGACGCGCTCAGAGCTTGCCGAAGCGTGCCTCGTATGCGGCGGTATCCCCGCTTGCGAGCAGCCTGGCCTGCTCGATCCAGTTGTCGCGCCGGATGCGGCCCTTGAAGCGGCCGAGCTGGTCGTCGATCCGGTCGATATCGGCCTCGCTCCAGCTCGCGATCTGCGCGAAGGAGGTAACGCCCAGCGTGTTGAGCTGCGCCGCGAGCTTGGGCCCCACGCCCTTGAGCCTGGTCAGGTCGTCCGCGCCTTCCGGCCGGGCCTGCGCGGCCTCGGCTTCTTCGGCAACCGCCGTGCCCACTGCGGCTCCGGCACCGCCGATCCCCGCCGCCGGAGCCGCGGGTTCGGCTTTGGGCGCGGGCGCCGGCGCAGGCGCGGCAGCGACCGGCTCGGGCTCGGGCTTGGATTGGGGCTCGGGTCGGGGTTCGGGAGCGGGAGGTGCTGTCGCGGCAGGCGCGGGCGGGTCCTTCGCTGCGGCGGGCGGCGCGTCGATCAGCGCCTGGTTGCGGTTCGCGCCCGACGCATCCTCGGCAGGCTCTTCGCGCGTCACCTTCGTCTTGCGCGATCCCGACAGCAGGAACCAGGCGATCACGAAGCCGACCAGCACGGCCAGCAGGATCAGCAGCCAGTTCGCCTCGATCAGTTCAATCATCTGGGGGCAGGCCTCTCTTTACGTGTTCTTGTGGCGTTTTCTTTCGCCTGCATTAACGCGAAAGCGATCCCCGCGCAAAGACCAAAGGGTCGACGCCCCCATGCCCAGAGCAAGGCCGAGCGCGTATCCCGCCAGCGCCAGCACCACCAGTTCGATCGAGAGAGCCATGGTCCGCCGCGCTCCTAGCGTGCCGCCGGAGTGTCGATGGGCGTCGGCCTGGTCGTCTCGGTCGAGATCACGCGGAACTCGATCCGCCGGTTGGCCGGGTCCGCCGGGTCGATTCCGGCGACGGGCCGGGCCGAGCCATAGCCGGTCGCGCGCAGCATCTGCGCCGGAATACCCCGCTCAATCAGCTCGCGGCGGACCATCTGCGCGCGGTCCTGCGACAGCGCGAGGTTGACCTGCGGCGATCCCGAGGTGTCGGTATGGCCCGAGATCGCGACCATCGCCCCTACGCAGGGGCGCAGCGCGGCGGCCAGCTCGTCGAGCAGTTCCTCGCTGCCGGGGATGAATTCGGCGGAGGATTCCTCGAACCGGATCGTGCGTTCGGCGAGCACGCCGAGCAGCTCGCTCTCGCAGCGCAGCGATTCGATGTCGGTATCGCCCGCCGCCAGCATCGTGCCGTCGGTCCAGTGGACGCCGCCAACGCCCGGAATATCGGCGATGGCCTGCGCGATGCGCGCGCGCTCCAGCTCGCTCAGGTCGCGGTTCGGTGTCAGCATCGGATGGCGCGTAGGCCAGCCGCGCGCATTGACGAAGCGCACGTCGACCGCCGGATTCTCGCCTTGCGCGGGCAGCCGGTTCACCGCCTGCGCCAGCTGGCGGACATAGCCCGTCGCCGTCTGGCTCGCGGTGAGCAAGGCAAGCGCGCAGACGAACAGCGCGCCTGCAAACAGGACGAGGGCGGGGCGATCTCTCACCCCACCCCGATAGCCAGAGCTTGCCGGTCAGGACAAGCCGCCAGTCCCATCTATCACTGGCTGTCGAGCCCTTCGGCCACGCCGACCAGCTTGATGAACTCCTGCCGGTAGAAGTCGCTCTGCGCGCCCGCGAGCGCGCGGATCGAATCATAGCCGTACTGGTCGAGCAGGCTGTCGCCGCGCAGCTTCTGGGCGAAGGCGGCGACGGCGGTGGCGAAGGCGAAGTCGCCGCGCGGTGCGCCTGCGGTGTTCAGGATGCGCGCGGGCAGCGCCTCGGTCAGCAGGGTCGAGGTGTCGCCATCGGGCTGCTTGTAGCGCAGCTTCACGAAGGCGGCCTCGGTCGCGCGGCTGCGCGCGGCCTGCGGCACCTGATCCTGATAACGGCGCTCGGGGATCCAGCCGTCCGCGCCTGCGGGCACCACTTCGTAAATCGCGGTCACCTGGTGGCCCGATCCGATATCGCCCGCATCGACCGCGTCGTTATCGAAATCCTGTTCGCGAAGGATACGGTTCTCGTACCCGATCAGGCGATACTGGCTGACGACGGCGGGATTGAACTCGACCTGGATCTTCACGTCCTTGGCGATGGTGAAGAGCGTCGCGCCGAGCTGTTCGCCGAGCACCTTGCGCGCCTCGATCGCGCTGTCGATGTAGCCGTAATTGCCGTTACCCCGGTCGGCGATCTGCTCCATCAGCGCTTCGTTGATATTGCCGCGACCGAAGCCCAGCACGCTCATCGCGATGCCGTTCTTGCGCTTGCCCTCGACATATTCGAGCAGCGCGTCGTTGTCCGACAGGCCGACGTTGAAATCGCCGTCGGTTGCCAGGATCACGCGGTTGATCCCGTCGACCTTGCTGGCCTCGGCCACGCGATAGGCCAGTTCCAGCCCCGCGCCCCCGGCGGTCGAGCCGCCCGCCTGCAATTCGTCGAGCGCGGCGAGAATTTCGCGCGAGTCGCTGGTCGGTTCGAGCACGAGGCCCGCCGCGCCCGCATAGACCACGATCGAGACGCGGTCTTCGGGGGTCAGGCGGCCCACCAGCGTCTTCATCGCCGTCTTCACCAGCGGCAGCTTGTCGGGCGAACTCATCGAGCCCGAGACGTCGAGCAGGAAGACGAGGTTGGCCGCCGGGCGTTCCTCCCTGGGCGCCTCGTATCCGGCAAGGCCGATCCGCACGAGGCGGGTGTCGGCATCCCAGGGCGTGCGCGCGACATCCATGTTGACCGTGAAGGGCGCATCGCCCGCGTCGGGCCGGGGATAGTCGTAGCGGAAATAGTTGACGAATTCCTCGGTCCGCACCGCGCCGCTCGGCGGAAGCTGGCCGTCGGTCAGCATGCGGCGAGCGTTGGAATAGGAGCCCGTGTCGACATCGACCGAGAAGGTCGAGACCGGCTGTTCGAGCGTCACGGCGACCTCGGACACCTCCTTGCCGTCATACCGCTCTCGGTCGGGCATCGTGGGCACGACGATCGAAGGGACGTAGCGCAGATCGTCCGAGGTCTTGGTCGGCGCGCCTGCCTCTGCGGCCTCGCCCACACGCATGCGTGATCCCGTCACCACGACGGCGCTGGGCGAGGCCATCATGGCCGGAGGCGGAGGCGGCGGAGGGGGCGGCGGTGGAGGAGGAGGCGGGGGAGGAGGCATCGGGGGGACGTATCCGCTGTCGCCACGCGATGCGCCGTCGCCATCCGCAGTCGCGCAGCCCGCCAGTGCGAAGCTCACGATTGCCGCGACTGCCAGTTTCTTCATCCCCATCACTCGTTCTCCCCAATTGAGCTGTTTTCCGGGTATCGCGAAGGAACCTCACGCTCCGGCCGTGAATGCCTTCTGAATGTTGCGGTTCGCCTGCGCTCAGCTTTCCTCGACCGTGAGGTTGCGGCGAAACAGCACCCTGTCTTCCGGGCCGAAGCCGAAGAACCAGATGATCGCGCCGTAAGACAGCAGGATCGCCGGTATGCCGACGATCAGTTCGAGCCACTCGGGCACCTGCGTCGCGGCATAGCCGATCAGCGCGGCGGGAATCGCCGCCGCGAACAGGCCCCAACGGAAATTGGTGACCGTCTCGCCCAGAATGCGCGCCAGCATCATGCTCTTGACGATGCTGGCGGCGGCCAGCGCAATCGCCAGCGCCAGCGCGGCGGCGGGCGCGCGCAGCGTTTCGGACAGGCCGTAGTCGGTGATCGCGACCATGAAGGCGATGGTCAGCGCGGCCTGGAACAGGATCGTCGCGATGGACACCATCAGATTGCGCATGCGCGCAATGTAGATGAGCGCGCTTTCGGAGACGACCGCCAGCGCGGCGACCACTTCGGCCACCAGCAGGATGGAGAGCGCCCCGGTGCCGCTGACGAAATCGGGCCCCAGCAGGCCCATCACCGCCTCGCCGGGAATCGCCAGCGCCAGCGCGACGCCCGCCTGCATCGCGACAATCCAGAAGCCGACCTGACACACCTGCTTGGCGATGGCCGAACGGTCGCCCAGCTTCAGCGCCGAGGTGATGACCGGCCCCAGGATCGGATCGAAGCTGGTCTTGAGCTTCTGCGGCAGCGTCGCGACCTGCTGGACGGCGTAATAGACGCCGACCTGAGAGGGCGAGGCGAACTGCGCTAGGATCGCCAGGTCCAGCTTGCGCGTGCCCCATTCGATCGCATCGGCGCCCGCCAGCGGCAGGTTGCGCATTGCGAGGCGGAACACGCGCCCCGGGTGCGGGCTCCAGCCATGGGGCACGCCGTAGTGGCGGACCACGGGCATGAAGGCGGCGACCGAGGCGGCGATGATCGAGACGATATAGGCCAGCTCCAGCCCGCTCTCCGGAACTACGAAGAACAGCGCGCCCGCCGCGATCGAGATCGCCCACGGCTCCACCACCGCGCGGCTGCGCACGGTCGCGCCGATATCGAAGCGATAGGCGCAGGCGGCCAGCGCAACCTCGGTCAGCGCGAAAGGCAGGATGGTCAGCGGCAGCAGCCACGACCAGTCGCCATTGCGCCCGTTGGGGAACATCGGTTCGGGAAAGGCCAGCAGCAGCGCGGTCAGCGCGAGCGAGGTGATGATGCTCAGCGTCATCGCATCGGCGACGATATGCGATGGTGCGCGCTCGTCGTCCTCGCTCAGCTGCTTGGCGAGGCCGCGTTTCTGGCCGAGCACCGCGACCTGGCTCGCCAGTTCGACCACCACGGCGGCGGCGGCGAAGCGGCCGAGCATGTCGTCGCCATAAAGCCGCCCGGCGATGAACAGGAAGGGGATGCGCGCGGCCAGCCGGATCAGGAAGCCGAAGAAATTGGCCCGCCCGCCCCGCGCCAGCGCGGCCATGTCCGCCCGCGGGCCCCTGGCGGCATCGCTGGTGGGAGGCGCGGCGGAGCCCGGATCGCTCAAGCAGAGCGCCTTTCGGTGGTCAGCGGGCGGGCGAGCAGATCGTCCACGATGCTGCGCGCGCCGGCCCCGTCCAGCAGCGCGACCACCGCATCGACAATGGGCATTTCGATCCCCTTCTCGCGCGCGAGGCGCTGGAGCACGGGGGCGGTGTGCGCGCCCTCGGCGACCGTGTGCCGGTCCGCCATCAGATCGGTGGCGCTCTGGCCTTCGCCGATTGCCTTGCCGAGCGAGAAATTGCGGCTGGAGGTGGAGGAGCAGGTGAGCACCAGATCGCCCAAACCGCACAGGCCGGTCAGCGTGGCGCGCTCGGCACCCAGCGTCTCGCCGAAGCGGACCATTTC
>PAVA01000055.1 GCA_002712945.1 Citromicrobium sp. | reverse complement strand
GCCTCGGTGGCCAGGCCCCAGGTCATGAGGTTGCGATGCGTCTGCGCCGTGCGCAGCCAGCCCACGTTGGTGTGGAAGAACAGCCGGTCATCGCGCAGCGAGAACGTGACGGGCACATAGGCGTACAGATCCCCCCGGCCCTGGCCCTCGTCATTCGGATGCCGGGCATTGCCCACGGCCAGGCCCCAGCCCCAGCCATTGGGCTGCAGTTCCTTGAACAGGGTCTTGCCCTGGATCACCACGACTTCGTCGGGATCGTAGAGCCGTTCGACCAGCCGCGGGTCTTGCGCGGCGGCAGGGCTCGCGGTCAGCACCGCAAGAGTGGCGAGCGCGGGTAGAAACGCGCGAATCATTTCACTTTCTCCGTTTGGCGTGCGGGAGCCGCCTTGAACCGGCTGCCGAGCCCGCTGGTGCGCGAGGCCGCTTTGCTGGTTTCGCCCGGCTGTCCGCTCCCTGATGAGGTCGCATAGACCTTGGTGATGCGCGCGCCGCCCGGTCCGCCTCCGCCGCCAGCTCCGCTGTCGTTGGCGGCCATCGGCGGGGTCGCCGCGACCACTGCGGTACGGCGCGCCGCGCTGGATGGTGCGGGCTGCGATGCGGTGCCGCCATTAGAGGCCAATACTGCCGCCGGGGCGGGCGCAGGGGTGGTGGCGGTGGAAGCGCCCCGCCCCTCGCTCCTGTCGCTGCTGGCCAGCCCGAAGACCTGCCATCCGCCTACGACCGTGCCCATCACCTTCAGGACCATGACCATCAGCGCGACATGGACCGCGCCGATCATGAAAAAGGCCATCGCCGCGCGCGCCGGAATTTCACCCGGCATTTGGTTGAGCGCGGCCAGAATGGGCACCGACATTTCGAGCATGATCGATCCGCCCAGCACCGCAAACAGCGGGGTAAGCGCCATCATGGTGAGGCCCTTGAGCCACCCTACGAACAGCCCGCGCGTGCCATCGAACAGCGCCATGACGAGGAAGATCGGCCCCAGCGCCACCAGCAGGGCGAGAGCGATCCGCGCGGTCACCAGCACGCCCACGGTGCCGAGCATGAACAGCAGCGCGCCGAGCCACAGCATGCCTGCGGGCGAGAAGGTCTGGATATCCTCCTGCCCCTGGCTCGCCTGCTGGACGGCAGCGAAGACCACGTCGACCTTGGCGGCGAACGTCTGGGTTGCCGAACCGCTGTCGCCGGTGAGGATGCCCGCGAGCCAGTCCGGCCCCTCGACGAAGATGTTCCAGAACACGCTCTGGTAAGCGACCCAGCTGGTCACGAAGGTAAGCACGAGGCCGATCCGCAACATGCGCGGTGTCAACGTGCTGACGCCGAGCGTGCTGCGCCCGGTCACCAGCTGGATCGCGAAGAACGCGACATAGAGCGTCAGCAGGAGGGTCAGCACTGTGACGAGCGCGCCGCCCGGTGCGAACAGCCGCCCGAAGGTGGCGCCCGTCACCTCGGCAGCGACGCAATTGACCGCCTCCAGCGCGGCGGCGACGCCGCCCGCGGCTTCGGACATCGCCAGATCGCAAGTTCCAGCCCCAGTGTTCATGGCCACGCTCATTCGGCGGCCTGCCTGAAGGGCAACACGCTGCCGTCGTCATCCTTGGACCCACCCGGCCAGGCATGGCCGGTGAGCGCGGGGAACCAGTCGGCGGGATCGTCACCGACCGCCTCGCGCAGCAGATCGAGGCGGCGCACGCTGCTCTCGCGACCCGAGAGGATCGTGAGGACTTCGGGCGCACCCGAAAGATCGAGCCGCACCACTACGCTGGCGTCAGGCTGGCGAACCAGGAAGCAGCGGCTGTGCGCAGGCAGGCTGCGGATCAGCGCGAGTTCGTGGCTCGTCAGGCCGAAACCGTCGCAATAATCTTCGGGCCGCGCGCGGCTGTTGGGCATGAACACCATGGTCGCGGTCTGTTCGACCAGCGCGGTGGAAATGCGGCTTTCCAGCGCATCGCGCGCGCTCTGCGTCGCGAAACCGACCAGCGCATTGCGCTTGCGCAGCGTCTTGAGCCAGTCGCGAATGCGCGCAGCGAACACCTCGTCGTCGAGCGCTTTCCAGCCCTCGTCGATCAGGATCATCGTCGGCTGCCCGTCCAGTCGCTCGTCGATCCGGTGGAACAGGTACATCATCGTCGGCGTACGCAGCCGCGGGTTTTCGAGCAGCGCGGTCATGTCGAAGCCGAGCGTCTTGCGCTCGAGGTCCAGCTCATCGGTCTCGTTGTCGAACAGCCAGGCGTGCTCGCCGCCGTGGATCCATGCCGAAAGCCGATCCGCGAGGTCGCCCGGCTCGGGACGGCGTGTGCCCGAAAGCAATTCGCGGAAATTGCGCAGGCGGCGCAGGCTCGCATCGTTCTCGTACGCCGCGTCGACCGCGTGGCTGACGGTCTGGAGTTCCTCGGGGCCCTCGGCCTTCAGCAGCACGCCGAGCCAGTCGCGCAGGAAGGCGCGGTTGGCGGGGGTGTCGGGCAGCGCAAGCGGATTGAAGCCCGAAGGCTCGCCCGCATAGATCCGGTCGTACCGCCCGCCGATCCCGCGCACGAACAGCTCCGCGCCGCGATCCTTGTCGAACAACACGGTGCGGGGTGAGAACTTCTGCGCCTGCGCGGCGAGGAAGTTCATCACCACGGTCTTGCCCGAACCCGACGGACCGATAACCGAGAAATTGCCGAGGTCGCCATTGTGGAAGTTGAAGAAGAACGGCGTCGCGCTGGTCGTTTCCAGCAGCGTCACCGCCTCGCCCCAGTGGTTGCCCTCGGCCTGCCCCAGCGCGAAGCCGTGCAGCGACCCGAAGCTCGCCATGTTGGCCGAGGAAATCATCGCGCGACGCACGATATACTGCTCGTTACCCGGGAACTGCGCCCAGAAGGCGGGCTCCAGGTTGGTATCCTCGCGCACGACGATGGCGCCGGTATCGGCCAGCGCGGCGGAGCAGGCGGCGGTCGCATCGTCGAGCCGGGGGAGCGTCTTTTCGCGCACCAGCACCGAGAGGTGGTGATCGCCGAAGCCGACCGCGCCATTGCCCAGCGCATCGCGCGCGGCCATCATGTCGGCCCGTTCGGCCTGTGCCTCCTCGTCGACCGAGCGCAGCCGCCGGATCGCAAGGTCCATCCGCTCGCGCGCGGTGGTTCTTTCGGACGGCGCGTAGCTCTCCGAAACGACCATTTCGTAAGGCAACCGCAGCAGCGAATCGAGCAGGCCGGGGCTGGTCGCGTCGGGATAATCCTTGAGGCTCAGGATCGCGGCAAAGTCGGGATCGCCCGAGCCGCGCAGCTCCATCGCATCGATCCCGAAGCTCGCGCGGCGATAGGGCAGGAAATGCCCGATATCGCGATCCTCGGCGGGGCGGCGGACGGGCCGCATCTCGCCGTTGTAGAGCGCCGAAAGCAGCTCGAGAATTTCGGAATTGGTGTAGCCCTTGGGCCCGGTGTAATCGCCCAGCAGCGACGCACCATAGGGCTGGAGCGAGGCGACCAGCCCGGTCGCGGCCGCACGCAGCGAACGCAGGTCTTTCGGGTCGACCTCGACCGCGTCCTGCTTGCGCTTGTTGAGCGCCTTGCTCGCCCTTTCGACCCAGCCCGCCTTGCCGCGCGCAGGGCGGCGGATCAGCGTGACGAACTGGTCGTTGATGAACAGCGAGCCCGAGCCGAGCCGCTCCTTCCACCGCGCATCGATATGGCGGGCGAGCGGATCGTCGAACTCCGCGTCCAGCTCCACCTCGACCCTCCGGCGGATCACATGGTGGTACATCACGAAGCGGCTATCGAGCGTGGAGCGCAGCATCACCTCGCGCGTCGCCGCATGGGCGTTGAGCGCTTCGGTATCCTCGGTCTCGAACAGCAGGCCGGGCACCTGGATCGCGGTCAGCAGCGATCCGTCGCGCAGCAGCAGCGTGTTCTCGTCGACGAGACGCGCAAAAGGCAGCCGGTCGCCGACGCGGGCTTCCTTCGCGCTCCAGGCGGCGGCTCCGATCCATTTGCTCATGCGTCGACCCTCCTAGGTCGAGGTCAGGCGGCGTAGCTGTTGCAGCCCCACCGCTTGTAATTCTTGATCCGCGGGCACTTGCTGACCTTGGTGATCCACAGGTCGAAGATGCGCGGTTCGCGCAGGCAGGCGAAATATCCGATGCCGTGCATCGCCACGGCGACCGGCAGGGCGAGCCAGCTGCCGGTGATCAGGAACACCTCGGTCGTCACGCCGATATTGATGATGAAGTAGTTCATCGTCACGCCCGCGAACATTTGCGGGCGGGTCAACGCGCGGTGGACCGGGTGGCGAACAAGCTGATCCATCGCCTGCCCCCTCGCCCTAGCCTGCGGCGGCCTGAATGCCGGAGACGATCGAGGCCGCGCCGAACAGGATGAACACGCCGATGATCACGGTTGCGCCGAAGCGCCAGTTGAGGCGCCCGGTCAGCATCATGAAGCCGACCGCAGCGACGGCCATCACGGCAACGGCGGTGGCGACATTGCCCAGCAGCGTCCCTTGCAGCCATGCGAGCGCGTTGACGATCGGGCCCGAGCCTGCCGGATCGGTCTGCTGCACCTGTGCCAGCGCCATGCTGGGCGAGACAAGCGCGAGCAGCGCCAAGAGGCGGGGAAGCAATTTCATCGACATACCTTTAATCGTTCCGGGAATGATTGGCGAGACGGCCCATGATGGCCGCCACGTAAAGTTGTGTTTCGCGAATACGGGGCACGCCGTTGGCGCGCATTACGCGCCCCGGCCCGGCATTATAGGCGGCGAGCGCCTTTTCGAGGTCGCCATCGAAGCGGTCGAGCTGTTCGCGCAGGTAACGCGCCCCGCCCTCCAGATTGGCGAAGGGATCGTCGGGGTCGACGCCGAGGTCGCGCGCGGTTCCGGGCATCAGCTGCGCGAGTCCGCGCGCGCCGACGGGCGAGACGGCGGTCTCGCGCCAGCGGCTCTCCTGCCACACCAGCGCCTCGATCAGGCTCGGGCTGAGGTCGAACCGCGCCGCAAGCTCGGCCACCTTGGCCTGGTAGTTGGCGGGCACCGCACGCGCGGTCTGGCGCGGATCCGAAGTGACATGCGCAGGCACGCCCTCGACCGCTTCGCTGCCGTCGAGCGCCACGATCTGCGCGGTTTCGCTGTCCATGGCGGCGGCCTGCAGCACGGTCATTTCGAGGCCGGAAACGGGCATGCCGACCTGCTGGCCCGCGATCCAGCGCGCGCCATTCTCTCCGATTTCCATTACGTCGGCCCGTGCCGGGGCCGTTAACAGGGTCAGCGCCGCGAAAGCGGCCAGCCGACCCGATGTCCCGAGAATCATCGAGCCCTCCGTCCTGTCGCCTTGCGCATCATACATGACAGCGCAGTGACATGCAGGCGGAGGGTTCCCGCCCATTGTCTCGTTTATGCAACGCTTTGCCGCCCTTCCCTGCTCCGCCCGGCAATCGAAAACCACCGGGCGGGCCGGAAGAGCGGCGGGGGTCAGCCGCCCAGCACCGTATCGTCGCTGGAACGAAACTCACCGTTTTCGAGCATCCGGAGCCCTTGCGCCGCCAGATCCGCCGGATGGACGTAACGCCCGTCGGTCGTCTCCAGCGTATAGTCGATCCGCATCCGCCGCACCTTCTCGAAGGCGAGGCGCGCTGCTTCGGTTTCTCCGGCCCGCGCGAGTTCCACTCCGAGATTGATCAGCATCGCCGGGTCTTCCTGCGCTTCGACCAGCGCGACCGGCTGGGTCACGGCGGGCTGCGCTACCGGGGCGCCCTGCATCAGCATGGCGGTCGCAATGATGGCCTGGGTGATCATGTGCTCTCTCCTGTCTTCAGAAGCGCAACATGCACTCATCGACACGAGATTGCAACAAAACTGCAACATTGTCTTATTTCGGTAATGCGAGAACCGCGGCAGATCGCGCGATAGCGCCATTCCCGGGGCGTACACGGCTTCGCCAATGTGTCACAAACGGCTTCGGGCCTGGTGGACGGGGCCGTGCCAGTGCGCGTGCGAAAGCATTTTCCTACACGAACCTATTTGGTTAGATGCCTCGGCTCCAACATTCCGGAGTCGTCCCATGCCCCTCATCGAAAGCCTGATCGGCCCCGTCGCCTCGATCATCGACAAGATCATCCCGGACAAGGAGGCGCGCGCGAAGGCCAAGCTCGAACTGCTCGCGCTCGAAGGGTCGCAGGAGCTGAAGGCGATCGAGACGCGGATGGCCGCGATTATCGCCGAGGCGCAATCGGCCGACCCGTGGACCAGCCGCGCCCGGCCCAGCTTCCTCTACGTGATATACGCGATGATCCTGTTCGCCCTGCCGATGGGCGTGCTGTCGGCCTTCGACGCGCGGATCGCCGTCGACATCGGCAACGGCGTCACCGCCTATCTGCGCGGCCTGCCCGAGGAACTCTACGCGCTCTTCGGCACGGGCTACCTCGGCTACACCGCCGCCCGCCAATGGGGGAAGGTGAAGGGGGTGGAGCGGTAGTCATGGACGGATGAAAGTAGCCGACAAACCGATCCGCAGATGGTAAGCTGTTCCAGTGAAGAGGATGGGCGAAAATATTCAGCGTGAATGGGATGCCGATCCGCGAGCAACCGAGTTATGGGACGCGCTTCAGCTTTGCGAGCAAGACCAGCAGAATAGCCTATCAACGCTAACCGCCATTGCCGAAGACGGCTCACCCCTTGCGATGATGTATCTGGGCGTGAACTATTCCCGAAGCGGGATTGAGGACCAAGCCGAACGCTGGCTCAGGCGATCAGCAGATGCCGGATCAATCAAGGCGGAATTCAACTTGCCGCGCATTTCCAAAGGCTGGGCAAGGGCCAAGAGGCCGTGGAAGAGTACAAAAAGCTCGCATCCGTCGGCTACGCCCCCGCAATGTTCTATCTTGGAACCATGTTTTATTCCGGCCAGCTTGTTGAAAAGGACATTGGCAAGGCCTCGGAATATTTCGAGCTTGCAAAAGAGGCAGGGCACCTGCCGTCCATGGGTTATCTGGCGAGGATATACGGGAAAGGTGGCTTTGGACTGCGCGGCAGGATCGCGGCACACTGGAACTGTCTTGCGAAAATACCACTGATGATTTGGTATCTCAGCAACTATCCGAACAGCGATCGAATGAGAGGGCTTAGACTGCCATCTTCGGGAAATAGCCTTCCTGCATAGACTTCAGCGCGTGGTGAGGCCGCTGCTGGACACACGCTTTCACCGCCACTCCGCCCCCGCTAAGGCTGCGAAATGACCGCCACGCTCTTCATCCTCAACGGCCCCAACCTCAATCTGCTCGGCACGCGCGAGCCCGAAATCTATGGCACCACCACGCTGGCAGAGATCGAGGCCGCGTGCGTCGAGAAAGCACGCGAGCACGGGCTGGCGGTCGATTTCCGCCAGACCAATCACGAAGGCGTGCTGGTCGACTGGTTGCACGAGGCGCACGAAGCGGGCGCAAAGGCCGTCATCATCAACGCCGCGGCCTATACCCACACCTCGATCGCGCTGCTCGATGCCGCCAAGGCGATCCCCCCGCCGGTGATCGAGGTCCACCTGTCGGACCCGGCCACGCGCGAGGCCTTCCGCCACCGCTCCTTCATCGGCGAAGCAGCGTTGCAGTGCTTCAAGGGACGCGGCCTCGCCTCCTATCTCGACGCGATCGAGGCGGCGGGCGCGCTCTAAACCTTGCATGAACGAAGGCGCGGGAGCATACGCGCCGCTTCCCCTATTCACCGATCAAGGTCGCACATGGCAGAAAAGAGCCACAATTCCGGTCGCAAGTCGCAGATGAACGTCGATATCGAGCTCGTCCGCGAGCTTGCCGAACTCCTCGCCGAAACCGGACTGTCCGAAATCGAGGTCGAGGATGGCGATCGCAAGCTGCGCGTCGCGCGCGAACTGCAGGCCGCCGCCTACGCAGCGCCGCCTCCGCAACAGGCCGCGCCCGCCGCTCCGGCACCGCAAGCGCAGTCCACTCCCGAACCCGCGCCCGCCAGCGGCCCGGACCTGGCCAACGCCGTCCCCTCCCCCATGGTCGGCACGGTCTACCTCGCGCCCGAACCCGGTGCGAAGGACTTCATTGCGGTCGGCGACAAGGTCTCCGAAGGCCAGACGCTGCTGATCGTCGAGGCCATGAAGGTCATGAACCCGATCACGGCCCCCCGGAGCGGCACGGTGAGCAAAATCCTGGTCGACAATGCCCAGCCGGTCGAGTTCGACCAGCCGCTGGTCGTCATCGACTGAGGACGCAGACCATGGCCATTACCCGCATCCTGATCGCCAATCGCGGCGAAATCGCGCTGCGCATCCACCGCGCGGCGCACGAAATGGGGATCGAGACGGTCGCGGTGCATTCCACGGCCGATGCCGACGCGATGCATGTGCGGCTCGCCGACCATGCGGTGTGCATCGGCCCGCCGAGCGCGGGCGAGAGCTATCTCAACGTCGCCAACATCATCTCTGCCGCCGAAGTCAGCCATGCCGACGCGATCCACCCCGGCTACGGCTTTCTTTCGGAGAACGCCAAGTTCGCCGAGATCGTCGAAGCGCACGACATCGCGTGGATCGGGCCCAAGCCCGAGCATATCCGCACGATGGGCGACAAGGTGACCGCCAAGACCACTGCGGGCGAACTCGGCCTGCCGCTGGTCCCCGGCAGCCCCGGTGCGGTTACATCGGTCGACGAAGCGAAAAAGATCGCTGCCGAGATCGGCTATCCCGTGCTGGTCAAGGCGGCGAGCGGTGGCGGCGGGCGCGGCATGAAAGTGGTGCCGAGCGAGGAACTGCTCGAAACCCTGATGAGCCAGGCCAAGTCCGAGGCGAAGTCCGCCTTCGGCGACGACACGGTCTATCTCGAAAAATATCTCGGCAACCCGCGCCACATCGAATTCCAGGTGTTCGGCGACGGCAATGGCAACGCGATCCACCTGGGCGAGCGCGACTGTTCCTTGCAGCGGCGCCACCAGAAGGTGCTAGAGGAAGCGCCATCACCCGTACTTTCATCCGAAGAGCGCGCGCGGATGGGCAAGGTCTGCGCCGATGCGATGGCGCAGATGGGCTATCGCGGCGCGGGCACGATCGAATTCCTGTGGGAAAACGGTGAGTTCTTCTTCATCGAGATGAACACGCGCCTGCAGGTCGAACACCCGGTGACCGAGGCGATCACCGGCGTCGATCTGGTGCGCGAACAGATCCGCATTGCCGAGGGCAAGCCGCTGTCGGTCAAGCAGGAGGAGATCGCGTTCAGCGGCCATGCGATCGAGTGCCGGATCAACGCCGAAGACCCGTTCACCTTCGCGCCATCGCCGGGCAAGGTGAACTACTACCACGCGGCGGGCGGCATGCACGTCCGCGTCGATTCAGGGCTTTATGCCGGGTACTCGATCCCGCCCTACTATGATTCGATGATCGCCAAGCTGATCGTCTACGGTCGCACGCGCGAGGGCTGCATCATGCGCCTCAAGCGTGCGCTGGACGAAATGGTCGTCGAAGGCGTGAAGACGAATATTCCGCTCCACCAGGCACTGCTCGAAGAGCCGGACATCCTGAACGGCGACTATTCGATCAAGTGGCTGGAGGCCTGGCTCGCCGAGCGCGAGGGATAGCCACGGGCCTCCCTCTCAAGCAGGCGGCCTCTGCGCATGCCAGCCACGGATCATGAAAGCCTGAAAGAACGGGACGGGCACGGGGAAGCCCGCATCGCGCCATAGCGCCTGGGTTTCGGCGGGGCCAACCACGCCAAGGACGTCGCGCAGCGTTTGATCGAGCGAGGCGAGCGATTCCTCGTTGGCTCCCATCAGCGTCTGAACCTGCTTCCAGTCTTCGAGCATCGCGGGAAACGCCGCGCTGTCCAGATCGCCGCTGATTTCTGCGCTGACGAAATGTCCGCCCGGCGTGAGGCGATCGTAAATGCCGCGATAGAAGGCAGGACGAGCTTCAAGCTGCACGAAATGCGCGACCAGCAGGCTGACAACCACATCGAAGCCCTCTTCCGCGACATCGTCGACATAGCCTTCGACAAGCTCGCAGCGATCGAGGATTCCCGCCTCGTTCAGCCGGTGCCGTGCCACATCGAGCATTTCCGAAGAGGGATCGACTCCGACGAAAGACCAGCCGGGCCGCTCGGCAGCGAGCGAGAATATTTCCGCTCCCGTCCCCACGCCCACACACAGCACCCTCGCCTGTCCCGGGAGGCTTGCCAGCACCAGCCGCATCAGAAAATGCAGACAATCCGAAATCGGCCTGAGACCGGCGTTTCGCCGATCGTAGGCATCCGCCATTTCCTGGTTGAAAAATCCGGCGGCGCTGGAGGGTGTGTTCTGCGACATGATACACTATATCAATAGCGCCAGGCCGAGGGCTTATCAAGCCAGCGCGCAATGTCGGGGGCGGTAATCGAAACGATCAAGTGGCTGGAAGCCTGGCTCGCCGAGCGCGAAGGGTGAGCCGGCCACCGCCCTATCTGCCGGTCAGGTAGTGGTAGAGCATGTCCGTATAGGTCTCGATCAGCAGTTCGTCCTGCGGGCGCAGATCCTGCTGCATCGATGAATTGGCGAACACGATCCGGTCGAGGAACAGGATGTTCGTGAGGTAGCTGACCATCCTCGCTGCCTCGTGCAGGTCCCGGTGGACGATTTCGTCGCGAAACAGCTCCAGCTGCTGGACCAGCAATTCGAGGGCATCATTGCCGAGCTTTTTGGTGAGCGGTATCTCGAGATCGGGGTTGAGCCGCCGGTAGGTCAGTAGCGCGCGCCTCAACCCCAGCGTCTCCGTCACCTGGCGATGGGCGCCGCGAATGGACTGTTCGATGGTCTCCCTCAGGCCAACCTGCCCGTGGGGCGAGACTTGCTCTCCGTCGATCGTGCCATGCTCGCGATACTCGGCGACCCGCGCTTCCACCCGCTCCATGTAGCGGTCGAACAGGGCGGGCAGCAGCGCCTCCTTGTCCTCGAAGTGGCTGTAGATCGAACCGACCGCGACACCGCCGTGGCGCGCGATATCGGCGATGCTGATCGCTTCGAACTCCTTCGTTTCAAGCAGTTGCTCCAGCGATACCAGGATCTTTTCGCGGGTCTTCGCCCCACGCTTTTTCGGCTCCTTCGTCATCCTTCGGCTCCTCACCCATTCACCCGCGAGCTGCAAGTGGGGCTTCTATATTGAATATGAATTCATATTCATTTACATCATCGTCAGCCGGTCCGGAAGACCGATTCGCAAAAGGAACGATGATGACGAACCCAGCCTACGAACGAGCACCAGCCACCGCCCCAATGCATTCCGAGCAGCGCACCACCCCCATCCCTGCATGGGGAGAAATCCTGCTGGTGATCGCCACTTTCTGCCTCGCGAGGGAAATCCCGGGCATCGAATACACCGGACCGGTCGCCCTGATCGCCTCGACCATCGCCATCACCATCCTGCTGCGCCTGCGCGGCCAAAGCTGGGCCACGCTTGGCCTGCGCGGGCCGCGAACCGCGCTCGACGTGCTCAAGGGCGCGGGAATGGTAGCGCTGGTGTTCATCGGCGCGGCGGTCACCAATGCGATTGCCATGACGGTGCTTCCGCCCTTGCTGGGCAGCGCTGCAGAGCGCGAATTCATGGATGTGAGCACCTTCCCGAAATACCTCGTCATGATGGCGATCGTCTGGACCACTGCGTCCTTCTGCGAGGAGATGGTCTTCCGCGGCTTCCTGATGAGCCGCACGGTCGAGATGCTGGGCGCACGGCGTTTCGCATGGCTGTTCGCCGCCCTGTTCCAGGCCGTGCTGTTCGGCCTCGTCCACGCCTATCAGGGCATCGGCGGGATCGTCACCACCGGCATGGTCGGGCTGACTTTCGGGCTGATGTACCTGATCGCGAAGCGCAACCTGTGGCCGACGATCATCGGGCACGGGCTGGTGAACAGCTTCGGCATCACCGTGCTGCACCTGCAGGCGACCGGCGCCATCAACACCAGCGGACTGGGCTGATCGCAGCCTCAATGGATCGAAGGAGACCGATAATGAACTGGAAGAAAACTGCCCTGATCGTCCTCTGGTCGCTCGTTGGCGTGGCGTGGCTCGCCGTGATCGGCGTCTACTTCACGGAGCCGACCAAGTCGGTCTGGATCGCGACCGTTGCTGGCGCGGCCATCGTTTCGGAGGTCGCCGTCTGGACCACTGCAGGCATCCTGGGACTGAGCCTGATCGAGAGCCGCAAGCGCATCTGGGCGAAGCTTACCGCGCCGCTCCGCAAGGCCTGAATGGGATGGCGACCGACGGGCGACCCCCGAGCATCTTGCCCGCGTCCGTCGGTCGCACCAGTGCGTCGCTGGTCAGAATTCGAAGCCCGCAGCCTTCGCTTCGGCGATCACTTCGGCGCCGGTCTGGCGGGGATGATCGCCCTCGATCCGGCACCAGTCGGCGCGTTCGTCGACGAAGATTTCCTTCTCGATTCCGTGGCTTGTGGCTGCATCGAACGGGCCCGCCGAGAAGCTGCGCGAGCCGGTCGGCAGGAAGCGGAACCACAGGTTGCTGCCGCACTTGGAGCAAAAGGCCCGTTCGGCCCAGTCGCTCGACCGATAGACGGTGACGGCGTCCTCGCCTTCGACATGCGGATTCTCGCCGCATTGCGCGGAGTAGAACGCCCCGCCCCAGCGGCGACACATGTTGCACTGGCAGATTTCGATGTCTTGTGAGGGGCTGTCGAGCGTGATGCTCACCGCCCCGCACAGGCAATGGCCGGTGATGCCCCCCGCCCCGCTCACTTCAGCGGCACGCCCGGCGTGTGCTTGCTGGTGCGGATCGTCAGCGAGGTCTTCACGCTCGCCACGTTGGGTGCAGGCGTCAGCTTGCTGGTCAGGAACTCCTGAAAGCTCTGAAGGTCGCGGCTGACGATCTTGAGGATGAAGTCGATCTCGCCGTTGAGCATGTGGACCTCACGCACCTCGGGCAGATCCTGCATCGCCTCCTCGAATTCGCGCAGCGCCGATTCGGCCTGGCTCTTGAGGCTCACCATCGCGAACACCACGATCGCGAAGCCCAGCTTGGACGGCTCCAGATCGGCGTGATAGCCGCGGATCACGCCCATATCTTCGAGCGCCCGCACCCGCCGCAAACAGGGCGGCGCGGTCAGCCCGACGCGCCTTGCCAGTTCGACATTCGTGACACGCCCCTCGGCCTGCAATTCCTGCAGAAGCTGCCGATCGATCTCATCAAGATTGGCCAAGAACCACCCCTCTCGCAACAAACCATCTTCCAGGCCGCACACCGGGCGATTCATGAAAGGATCGCCTTCGTTAATGCTTCGCGCGACTAACATTATTGTTCATGACAGCGAATGTCCCGCTTTGCAACGTGGGGACTGACTGTCATTCCTGCGCCGTGATAAAGGGTTAAGAGCCATTTACGTCGCGCCATGCGGGCCGGCGGATCGCCTTGACCTCTCGCCGGAGCTCGCCGCCAGTCCCTGCCATGCAGTTCGACGATCGCCTTGCCACAGTCCTGCGCCACAAGGCGAGCGCGGATGCGGGCGCGCGCACGCAATATCGCCAACTGCTCGACCTGCTCGGCCGCCCGCGCGAGGGGCGCGACCGCAGCCTGCTGGCCGCCGCGCGGTTGCGGCTCGAATCGCTGGCCGAGGTGATCTCGGTGCGCGAGCGCGCCGAGATCATCCGCGAGCAGGGGCGGCGGATCAACGATCCCGCGCTGGTCGCGCAATTTGCGGAAGCGGAGCCCGACATTGCCTCGGCCACGCTTTCCTGCGCGCGGCTGACCGAGGATGAGTGGCTGGCGCTGATTCCCGAGCTGCCGGTGCGCGCACGCGGCTTCCTGCGCCTGCGCCGCGATCTGCCCGCCAAGGTCGAGGCCCTGCTGGAACGACTCGGCGTGCGCGACCGCGCCCTGCCCCTGCCAGCGACGCCGGAGCCGCTGGTGGAGGAATCGGAAGACGAAAGCGCTACGACACCCGAACAGGATCGGGACGAAGAGCATATCGTCGATGGCGAATATACCGAGGTCGACGACGAGGCTCCTGCCGAGCCGGAGCCCGAACCGGAGCCCGAACCCGCCCCGGAGACCGAGACGGAAGAGCCCGCAGTGGCCGCCGCCGCGGGTGTCGTCGCCGCCGGTGTCGCCAAGGCCGCGCCCGAACCCGAAGAATCCCCGCAGCCCGAGGGCGAGATTGCCGCGCTGCGCCACCGGATCGAGGCATTTCAGCGTGCCAAGGAGAGCAAGCGAGAGGGCCATCCAGCGCCAGCCGAAACCGCGCCCGCCCCCGATAGCACCGCCCCCACCCTGCCCTTCACCGATGCCAGCACCCGGCAGGAGGAGCTGACCGGCTTCGGCTTTTCCACCGATACCGGCGGCACGATCGACTGGGCGGACAGTTTCGCCGCCTCGCGGGTGCTCTATCTTTCGCTCCCGTCGATCCTGCCCGAGGAACTGTCGGGCGCGATCGAGCGGCAGCAACCGCTGCACGGCGTGGAGGTGACGCTGGAGGGCGGCCCCGCCATCGCGGGCGACTGGATCCTCGATGCCAACCCGCGCTTCTCCAGCCCCGACGGGCGTTTCCTCGGCTTCGCAGGAGGGATGCGCCGCGCACTGGAGGCCGAGGAACCTGGCCATCAGAGCGATCGCCTGCGCCAGTTGCTGCACGAGTTGCGCACGCCGGTGAACGCGATTCAGGGCTTTGCCGAGGTCATCCAGCAGCAGGTGGTCGGCCCGGTGCCGCACGATTACCGCGCGCTCGCGGCGGGGATCGCGGGCGACAGCGCACGGATGCTTGCCGGGTTCGACGATCTAGAGCGCCTCAGCCGCCTCGAAAGCGGGCGGTTGCGGCCCACAGGCGGCGATGCGGACCTCGCCGCGATCTTCCGCCAGCATCTCGGCCAGCTCGTCCCGCTGCTCCAGCCGCGCAATGCGGGCTTCGTCGCGACGCTCGGCGGCACCTGCCGGGTCGATCTTGCGAAGCAGGATGCGGAGCTGCTCAGCTGGCGCATCCTCGCGACGCTTGGCTCGGCCGCCGCCCCGGGCGAGAAGCTGGCGCTCACGCTCGATCACGAAGGCGGCCCCAACGGCAATACGGCACAATTCGTCGCCGACCTGCCCGCTTCGCTCAACGGCAGCGAGGATATCTTCGCCGCGCGCGGCAAGCCGCTGTCGGTTGCGATCAGCGCCGGACCTTTCGGCCCCGGCTTCGCGCTTCGTCTGGCGCGGGCGGAGGCACGGGCGATCGGCGGAAGCCTGCGGCGCCAGAACCGGCGGTTGATATTGACGCTGCCCGCTTTGACCGCTCGCGAGCCCGCCGCTACCCATGCCAGCGGAGTGCCCGAACACGCGGCCTAGCCGCCAGCGCTCCGCCGAACGGGGGTGACCTTCATGCTGACATTGCCGCGGGCCGATCAGGCAACACGCTTCGCGCCCGGCTTCGCCCCCGCCTCGCTTTTGACCGTCGATACCGAGGAAGGCTTCGACTGGAACGGCCCGTTCACCCGCGACCGGCACGATCTCGACCATCTCGACGGGCTCCCCGCCTTCCAGACGCTGTGCGAGGAACTGGGCGTCTCGCCGGTCTATCTGGTCGACTGGCCGATCGTGCAGTCAGGCAAGGCGCGCGACATCATCGGAGCCGCGGTGGAGCGCGGCGCGGCGGAGGTCGGCGTCCAGCTGCACCCGTGGGTCAACCCGCCCTTCGACGAAGAGGTGAATCCTCGCAATTCCTACGCCGGTAACCTGCCGCCCGAACTCGAGCGCGCGAAATTCACGCGGCTGCGCGATGCGATCGAGGAGGCTTTCGGCGCCCCACCGATGATCTACCGCGCGGGCCGCTACGGTCTCGGCCCCGCGACCAAGGCGCTGCTTCACGAAACCGGCGTCGTCATCGATAGCTCGGTGCGCGCGCTGTACGATTATTCGCCCGGCAGCGGCCCGAATTACGAGGCGTTTCCCAACCGGCCCTACTGGATCTCGCGCGAGCCGCCGCTGCTCGAACTGCCGCTGACGACGGTTTATCGCGGGGCGCTGGCGAGGCACGGTGCGGCGCTGTTCCCCCGGCTGGCAAGGCTGCCCTATGGCGCCGGGCTGGCCGCGCGGACCGGCCTGCTCGAACGGATCGCGCTCACGCCGGAGGGCACGCCGCTCGCCTCCGCCATCGAGGCGGTCGATACCGCGCTCGCCGATGGTCTGCCGCTGCTCGTGCTGTCCTTCCACAGCCCCTCGCTCGCCCCGGGGAACACACCCTACGTGCGCACCCAGCGCGACCTGGACGATCTCTTCGCCTGGCTGCGCGGCGTTTATGCGCACCTCGCCGCGAAAGGAGTCGCACCGACCACGGTGGCGAAGACCTGGGCCGCCGCGCAGCACGCCTGACGCGCAACAGCCTGCTTGCGAAGCGGTGCGTTCGCAGCTAGCGGCAGGGCTTGCGATGGCATCTTCCCGGGGGCCTGTAGCTCAGCGGTTAGAGCTGGCCGCTCATAACGGCTAGGTCGCGGGTTCGAATCCTGCCGGGCCCACCGGAAGGGGCCGCCATCGCTCATCTCGGGTCGGGGAGTGGCGCAGTCCGGTAGCGCGCTTGCTTTGGGAGCAAGATGTCGCAGGTTCGAATCCTGTCTCCCCGACCAGTTTCCCTACGCGCCCTGTGCGAAGGCGTAGACCGTCAGGCCAAGGGTCAGCAGACCCAGTCCAAGCACGCTCATCTTGCCAAGCTGCGCGCGCTTGCGCTCCCTGTGCAGCTGTTCCCGCCTGCCCTGTTCGCTGTTCGGTATCTTCTTTGCCAATCCCAAGCTCCGCGACCGATCGCCGCGTCTGTGCGCGGTCGACCCTGCAATCTTATCATAGACGATAATTACAAAAAGCGATTGCCGCTCAAAGCCCTAGCCCGGTTCCACAGGCCGCTTTTCCCCATCTGACTCGCCCTCGTGCGTCGCCGCCCACACGACGCTGCCCGCGCTGAACCCGTGGACGATGGTCGACAGCAGAATCGTGAACGTAACCGTCGCCCACAAGGCACCCTCGTCGACCAGGTCCAGCTGCCCCCCGGCATAGGCGAGGTAGTAGATCGAGCCGATTCCTCGCACGCCGTAGAAGGCGACCACGCCGCGCTGGCGCAGCGACATCGGGTTGCCCCACAGCGCCAGCATTCCGCTGACCGGACGGATGAGGAAGATCAGCGCCACGCCCAGAACCGCGTGACGCCAGTCGAGATAGCCGAGCAACGAAGGGATCGCGCCGCCCAGCAGCACCAGCAGGATCGCGGTGACCGAGTGTTCCAGCGCGCTGGAAAACGAGTGCAGCCGCCCGTGATATTCGTGCTCTGCTTCCTTGCGCCGCAGCACCACGCCCATGGCGAAGGCAGCGATGAAGCCGTAGCCCTCGATCAGCTCGGTCAGGCCATAGGTGACCAGCACACCCGCCAGCGCGATTACCCCGGTTCCGGCGTCGGCCAGCGGATTGCGACTCGGCAGGGTGAACAGGATGCGGCCAAGCAGCCAGCCCGCCGCCATCCCCGCGGCTGCACCGACGAGGATCTTGTAACCGACGTAGAATCCCAGCCACTCGCCCAGCCAGTCGGGCACACCGCCGGTCGCCGTGCTCGCCCCCGCGACGATGAAGATCGCGAGATAGACGAAGGGAAAGGCCAGTCCGTCGTTCAGCCCCGCCTCGGTGGTGAGCGCGAAGCGCACGGGGTGCTCGCCCCCTTCGAGCGGAGGGCCGACCTGCACGTCGGTCGCCAGCACCGGATCGGTCGGCGCGAGAACCGCCGCCAGCAACACCGCCGCCGCCAGCGTCAGGCCGACCGTCTGCCCCAGCACCGCCATGGCAAGGATGCACAGCGGCATGGCAATGGCCAGCAGGCGGACAGTCGCCCCCCACAGGCCCCTGCCCCTGATCCGGTCGATCCGGATGCCGGTGCCGAACAGCGCGATGATGACCGCGAATTCGGACGCCAGCTCCCAGATGCGTGGGTTGTCGAGGGGATTGAGCGCGTCGGGCACGCCGGGGAGCAGGCCGAAGACGGCCAGCCCGCCAAGGATCAGCAGGCCCGATGCGGCAGGCTCGCGCCCGTGAAAATAGCGCGGCAGCCAGTAGCCGAAGATGATCGCAAGACCGCACCCGGCCAGCAGGATGTGGTAGGCATCGAAGCCGAAGGTGTCGCCGTCCATGCGCGCATAACGCACGGAAGGCGCGGTCGGCTCCCCGTGCTACTCCGCCGGCTTGAACGCCCGCGCTTCTTCGCGGGGATGCCGCTTGACGATCATTGTGCAAATGACCCTGGCACCCCGAAAATCCGGTATCACATGGAGAGGGCAGTTCGGCCCGGTATCTTGCGAACAGGTGCAGCAGAACCAGCGGGCTCCGCAAGACAACCTACCTACTTTCCCAAATCCGATTTGGTCTCTATTAAAAAAGTGGGAGCTTTGGTGGGCGGGGGGCTTGTGACCTGTTTGGCGGGAATACTGACCGTTGAAATCTTCTCGACCAACGGCCTTTTAGGCCTGATCGATCAAGGTCGGGCGGCGGCAAAGGTATACGTTGGAGAGAATTGGATTTCCTACGCTGGTTTGGCCGGTTTCAGCCTGTGGTTCATCCTGGTTATTACCACCAAGTGGCAATGGCTCACCCCGCTCCGGAAAAAGGTGCCCGCGGTTGTCGACTGGCTCGCAAAGCGCCTGATAGGCGACGAAGTGTCACTCAAATCGCAATACCGCGGCGCCCTGGCGGATGGGTTCTATTTTGCGGCAATCGCGGTGGTTTTCACCGGCACCGCGCTGTTTTTCGCCAGTCCTGACAGCGGCCTTCAGAATTACCTGACGAGTTTCAATTCGTCGCTCGTCCAAGATATGTTCCTCTTCGGGATCGTGGGGTTCGCGATCGCCCACCTGGGGAGCAGGGATCCCAGGGAGGACAATGCGGTGGCACGCCTCAGCTACCTGCTCAATCGGGAAGATCTCGAGCATCCGGTGCGCGAGAAGATCTTCGAGCAAATTGCGCCGGGCTTCGTGTTCTGCGAAACGATGAAGATCGAACTCGAATTCAGCACCTACCACGAGACGATCAACGCCGTGGAAATGAAAGGCTTTCAACGCAGGCGCTTCTTCAATGCCATCAAAGACAAGCCAATCGTCAGCAAGCAGGATTTCACGCTCACCACCGATGGCCTGAATCTTGACGATCCCGATTTCACCAACGGTCTGATTACCCTGATCAGTTACCGCGTCGGGGACGAGGACACGGTCTTCGACAATCAGTGCCCGATTGCGGTAAAGGAAGAAAAGACTGTCCCACAGAGCGTCCCCTGCCCTATGGGGGGAGGATTCCTGACCGAGTTCGGCTTTCGGGTCTGGTACAAGATCGGAAAAATCTACTCTTGGAAGAACCGTTATTACACCAAGGAGTTCATCTTGGTCCTCCGGAACCGGACCGAGCATACGCTCGTTTTCTCGATCCTTCTGGCGGACATGACCGACCCCAACGGAGACGCTGTTGTCCCCGGAAACAAGCAGCTTTCCCCCGGGGAATCCTTGCTCTTTTGCTGTCGGGAGCTACACGTGGGCGAGCATGATCTGCTCAGCCTCGAATCAGTGAGTTCGTTAACACCCAATTCAGTCGCTTCAGGCTAGATTTCAGTAGAGGTTCTTATGAAAATGGCATGTTTTTCCAAGTTTTTTGCCTTCATGCCCGGAGGCGGCGGCTGATCAGGTTATCGGTTGAAATGCTCAACCTATAACCTGATCCGTCAACATGCTCCGACTCCGCTAACCGATCTGATCGCTTCTATTCCGGCTTGAACGCCTCGCGCTCGTTCGCGAGGATGCCGACGACTTGGGTCCACACCGCGACATTCTGGCGCAGCTGCGCCGGATCGATCTTGTCGAGCGTGTCGTTGTTGGTGTGGTGCAGGTCGAAATAGCGGCTGCCGTCCTGCTGCAGGTCGACCAATGCGCCGCCCTGGTCGCGCACGATGTTGAGGTCCGCGCCGCCGCCCGCAACCTCGCGCGATCCCGCAACGCCGAACCGCGCCACGGCCAGCGCCAGCCGCCGGTAAAGTTCCGGATTGCTCTCGCTGAAATTGCTGTCGATCCGCCAGATGCGGTCCGCGCCGAAATCGCTTTCGATCCCGACCGCGATGGGCTCGTCGATATGCGCTTTGCTATAGGCCTTGCTGCCCCATAGCCCCGTTTCCTCGGCCCCTGCGAAGAGCACGCGGATAGTGCGCAGCGGCTGGCCGACCTTCGCCACGTTGAGCGCGGCGGCCGCGATGATCCCGCAGCCCGCGCCATCGTCGAACGCGCCCGTGCCGTTCCACCAGCTATCGAGATGACAGGCGAGCAGAACCGGCGGGAGCGAAGGCTCACGCCCCACGATCTCGCCCACGACATTGCCGCTGGTGGTCTCGCCGATGTTCTCGGGCGTCAGCACCAGCTTCATGCGGATCGGCTTGCTGCCCGCACGGGCGAACATCCGCTCCAGATTGTCGGCATCGGGGTTGGACAGCGCGCCCGCGGGCGTCGGCTCGACGCCATCGGGAAAGCTCGTGCCGCCGGTATGCGGCGTGCGGTCGGTCTCGGTCCCGACGGAACGGATTACCGTTGCCACCGCGCCCTTGCTCGCGGCGAGGCCCGGCCCGGTCCAGCGGGCGGGGCCGGCGAAGCCATAGCCCGATCCGTCCTGCGTTGGGCGCATGTCGTGGCTGATGAAGGCGATCTTGCCTTCAAGGCTGCCCGCAGGCGCGGCGACGAGATCGGCATAACTCGGGAAGTAGACCACTTCGGCCTCGAGACCTTGGGGGCCGGTGCTGGCACTGGTCCCGAGCGGCACGATCGCCATGTCCTGCGCGAAAGGCGCCGTGACGCGCGCGGTCGCGGTATCGCCGGGCACCCAGGTATCCATCTTGTAGGGCTCGTCGGCGACATTCTCGAACCCATGCGCGCGCAGCCATGCGACCGCCCAGTCACGCCCGCGTTTCTCCGCCTCGGTCCCGGCCTGGCGCGGGCCGACCTCGGTGGTGATCCCCTCGACGAAATCCCACGCGAGGGCGTCGCTCTCGAACGCCTGGTCGGCGATGGCGGTCAGCTTGTCGGGCCGTTCCTGTGCGGAAGCGGGCGAGGCGGCGATGGCGAGTGCGAGCGCGACAGGCGCGAGGAGCGATGTTTTCATGGGCGGCAGAGCTAGCGCCCCGCCCCGCACCTGCCAAGGCTCATCGGCTTCAGACGAAAGAGACGGTCACACCCTGCCCGACTGCCTTGCCCAGCGCAGCGGCATTCCAGTTGGTCAACCGCACACAGCCATGGCTCGCGGTCTTGGCGATCAGCTGCGGATCGGGCGATCCGTGGATGCCATAGCCCTCCTTGGCGAGGTCGATCCACGTCCCGCCGACCGGGTTGTTCGGCCCCGGCGGCAGGATGAAGGTGCCTTCCGGCCCCCATTCGCGGCCCTCGCTCTTGAAGGTGTAGTTGGGCGCGGGCGCGACCGCGAGCACCTCCATCGTCCCGCTCGGGCTGGGGAAGCGCGAACTGCCGATGGTCGCGGGAAAAGTGGCGAGGATTTCGCCCGCCTCATTGAACGCGACCAGGCTGTCGTCGGCCTTGCGCACCTCGATCCGCGCGACATCGCCCTCGATCTCCCCATCGCCGTGGCTGACGATGACGAGCTTCGTGCCCGCCTTGCCGAAATCGGCATCGGGGTTAAGCGCGCGCAGGAAATCGCGGTCCATGTGGAACCGTTCGGCGAGCATTTCCTCGGGCGTTTCGTAACCCAGCTTCTCGAGATCGGCCATCGCCGCGAAGCTCTCCGGCACATCGTAGAACGGGCCGTCCACATCGGCCTGGGTGATGGTGTAGCTGCGGAAGATATCGCCGGTCTGCTCCTCCATCAGCGCGCGCAGCAGGGCATCGTCGATCGCGCTGCCCGAGCCGAGGCCGTTGGCTTCGCGGTAATAGCGGATCGCGCGGTCGGTATTGCCCCCGGCGCGCCCGTCGATCACGCCCGGCGCGTGGGCGGTGCGGTCGAGCATCACCTGCACCGCGATCATCCGGGCGGTTCGTTCGCCCATCATCTCGCTGGTCACGCCCTCTGGCAGGGTGAGCGAGATCTTCCCGTCGGCGACCCGCGCTTCCTCGCGCGCGGCACTGCGCGGATCGTCGTAGCCATCGCGTGGCGCCTGCTCGCGCGCTTCGCTGGCCTGTCTCTCCTCGGTGTCGGTGTCCGTCCCCTGGGTACCGCAGGCGGCAAGCATGGTGGCAAGGAAGGCGAGGCTGGCGAAACGGGCAAAGATCATGTCACGCGAACGGCAGCCCCCGGGGCCCGTTCCCAACTTGCCCCCGCGCGCGTCTGCCCCTATCTGCCGGGCAATTCCCGAACACCTGCATCTCCCAAAGGATTCCCCGCGATGGCCGCGCAATACGCCTACGTCATGAAGAACATGACCAAGACCTTCCCCGGTGCCCCCAAGCCGGTGCTGAACAATATCAACCTGCAGTTCTACCAGGGCGCGAAGATCGGCATCGTCGGGCCCAACGGCGCGGGCAAATCGACCCTGATGAAGATCATGGCGGGGATCGACACCGAATTTTCGGGCGAAGCATGGCCGGGCGAGAACATCACGGTCGGCTACCTGCCGCAGGAGCCCGAGCTGGACCCGACCAAGACCGTGCTCGAAAACGTCAAGGACGGTGCGCGCGAGACCGCCGACATGGTCGAGCGGTTCAACGCGATCGGCATGGAAATGGCCGAGGAAGACGCCGATTTCGACGCACTCAGCACCGAAATGGCCGAGCTGCAGGACAAGATCGATGCGGTCGACGGCTGGACGCTCGACAACCAGCTCGAAATCGCGATGGAAGCGCTGCGCTGCCCGCCCTCGGACGCCAGTGTCGAGAACCTGTCGGGCGGTGAGAAGCGCCGCGTCGCGCTGACCCGCCTGCTGATCCAGAAGCCGGGCATCCTGCTGCTGGACGAGCCGACCAACCACCTCGACGCAGAGAGCGTCGAATGGCTTGAAAACCATCTCAAGGAATATGCGGGCGCGGTGCTGATGATCACCCACGATCGCTACTTCCTCGATAACGTGGTGGGCTGGATTCTGGAGCTCGATCGCGGGTCGTATTACCCCTACGAAGGCAACTACTCGACCTATCTCGACAAGAAGGCCAAGCGGCTCGCGCAGGAAGAGCGCGAGGAATCGGGCCGCCAGAAGGCGCTGTCCGAAGAGCTCGAGTGGATCCGGCAGAACCCCAAGGGCCGCCAGACCAAGTCCAAGTCGCGTATTCGCAAGTTCGAGGCGCTGCAGGACGCGCAGAACGACCGCAAGCCGGGCAAGGCGCAGATCGTGATCCAGGTGCCCGAACGGCTCGGCAGCCAGGTGATCGAGGCGCACAACATCTCGAAGGCCTATGGCGACAAGCTGCTGTTCGAAAACCTCAGCTTCACCCTGCCGCCGGGCGGCATCGTGGGCATCATCGGCCCCAACGGCGCGGGCAAATCGACGCTGTTCCGCATCATCACCGGGCAGGAAACGCCCGACAGCGGCTCGATCAAGATCGGCGACACCGTGCACCTGGGCTATGTCGACCAGAGCCGCGACGACCTGAACCCGAAGAACAACGTGTGGGAGGAAATCTCCGACGGGCTCGACTACATGAAGGTCAACGGCCACGACATGAGCACGCGCGCCTACGTGGGCGCGTTCAACTTCAAGGGCCAGGACCAGCAGAAAAACGTCGGCAAGCTGTCGGGCGGTGAACGCAACCGCGTGCACATGGCCAAGATGCTGAAGGAAGGCGGCAACGTGCTGCTGCTGGACGAACCGACCAACGACCTCGACGTGGAAACCCTGCGCGCGCTGGAAGACGCGATCGAGAACTTCGCCGGCTGCGCCGTGGTCATCTCGCACGACCGCTTCTTCCTGGATCGCCTGGCGACGCACATTCTGGCGTTCGAGGGCAACAGCCACGTCGAATGGTTCGAGGGGAACTTCGAGGCTTACGAAGAGGACAAGCGGCGGCGCCTTGGCGATGCGGCGGATCGGCCTACGCGTTTGGCTTACAAGAAGCTTACGCGGTGAGCTAATCGCTAGGGCTCGCAGCTATGCGGGTAAGCTATCTTCCAAAGGAGTGCTGATCGGTCGGGCCGCTCTAAGCGGACGACCGTTAAGCGCCAACGCAAGTAATTGTGCGGCGGATTTTCCCGTAATTGCGATTATACCACGTACCTTCTCAGTGGGACGAACATGGCGTGCGATATCGCGGTCGATGCAGATTGCGACCTCGTGCTCAGGCAAGAAGAAGTCGAAAAGCTGGCCATCTGAGTGAAACTGAGGAACATAGTCCGTTCCGTTCGCAATCAACGCGACCTCGACTTCCCGTAAAATTGGGTCATACTCTCGTGGCTCCTGATCAAGCGGCTTCGGGCGTAGCACTTGCGCTGCCAAACGTGTCCGCTCAGCGATTGGCTTCGCACCTCTCTCCATGAGCCCAACATGCACGCGGGACACACCCAAAAGCCTGCCAAACTCGGACTGAGTAAAGCCGAGAGACAGGCGAATCGCGCGAAGCCCTTTTCCATCCAGAACATTAGCCACCGGCTCGAACTACCGGTTGAGCGACAGATCAAAAAGCCACAGCACCCTCTGCTCCACAGCCTTTTCCACAGATCTAAGCCCTAGATGACAACTGAGTTATCTCAGGCCCGCGTTCTCCACAGGTATCAGGCGGCCCGCTCCTTGTGGCCACCGGCAGAACCCTTATCGAAGATCAGTGTGTATCGTCGAACATTTGATGAAGGCACAAAAAAGCCCCGGCCTTTCGGTCGGGGCTGGCAGTAGTGGGGCCGGAGAGCAAAGGTTGCCAGGAACGATTGCGAACGTCTCCCCTGGGGTTCGATTCCCCCCGGCTCCACCGCCTGCCTAATAGCGTAATTTCCTGAACACGCAACGAACACTGTGATGCGAGTTCAACCGGAGACGGTAAACTCCCTCTTCAATAGTGCTTGAGTAGCCTCTCCGGACTTGGGCTGCCTAATCCTTGCCCTCACCCCCACCCACCCCCAAAGCGCCCGCATGGACGCCATCCTCACCTCTACCGCCGTGGTCGCTCTGGCCGAGATCGGTGACAAGACCATGCTGCTCGCCATCGTGCTCGCCGCGCGGTTTCGCGCGCCGGTGCCGATCATCCTCGGCATTCTTGTCGCCACGCTCGCCAACCATGGCATCGCAGCCTTCCTCGGCCACACCATCGCAGGCCTGCTCGACGGGCAGTGGTTTCGCTATGCCGT
>PAVA01000054.1 GCA_002712945.1 Citromicrobium sp. | reverse complement strand
TGGCCTAGCGCCTCGACCATCTCCACGCTCGCGATGGCATCGTACTGGCCATCGGTGTCGCGATAGTCCTGCTTGAGGAATCGCGCATTTCCGCCACCCTGCCGCCGGGCCCATGCGAGCTGTTCGTCGGACAGGCTGATCGCGTCCACCTCGGCCCCGCGGTCGGCCGCCGCCCTGGCGAGCGTACCCCAGCCGCAGCCGATCTCCAGCAGGCGGTCGCCCTGCTTCAGATCCAGCCGGTCGAGTATTGCGTCCATCTTGTCCCGCTGGCCCGCGTTCAGCGTCTGCGGTGCGCGCGACTCATCGAACAGGGCCGACGAGTAGGTCATCGTCTCGCCGAGCCAGGCGGCGTAGAAATCATTGCCGAGGTCGTAATGCGCGGCGATGTTCTTCGCCGCCCCTGCCTTCGTGTTGCGCTGGCGACGATGCGCGGCGCTCAGCGCGCGCTTCCACTTGCCCTTGGCCCTTGTGGTATCGCCCAGGCTTTCCCCGTTCTGTGTGATGACCGCGAACAGGGCCACCGGATCGGGGCTGGACCATTCGCCCGCTTCCCATGCCTGATACCAGCCGACCGACCCGCCTGTCGCCAGCCGCAGCAGCGCGCGCCAGTCGTGGATCGTCACCTCGGCTTCGTACCCCGGCTCGCGCCCGCCGAGCAGCCGCGTGCTGCCATCGGGCAGCCGCCCGAGCAGCGCGCCCTGTTCCATCCCGGCATCGATCCGGTCGAGCAGCTTGTGAAATCCGGGAGCGAGGAGGCGGGACAGGAAGCCGGGGCGCCGCTCGAAGCGCTGCGATGCGGCGAGCAGTTCGCCCCCGCGTGGTTGCCCGGTCACCCCCATGTCGCGGCGGTTATGCCGCGCAAGCCCCAGGGCGACAACCCATTAGGTGTCACTCCCCTTTCATCGCCCGGTAGGCTTCCAGAGCGCGCTCGCGCGCTTCCCTGTGGCCGATGATCTTTTCCGGATAGTCTTTCGGACGGCACAAATCGGTCGGATCGTGGATCTCGCCATCGGGAAGATCGGCGAGTTCGGGCACCCATTCGCGGATATACTCCGCCGCGTCGAACTTCTCCGACTGCTTGAGCGGAGCCATGATCCGGGGGAACATGTTGGAATCGACTCCGGTACCCGCGACCCACTGCCAGTTGGTGCCGTTGCTCGCGTAATCGGCGTCGACCAGCGTGTCCCAGAACCAGCGTTCGCCATGGCGCCAGTCGATCAGCAGATGCTTGATGAGGAAGCTTGCCGCGATCATCCGCACGCGGTTGTGCATCCAGCCGATCGCCCAGAGCTGGCGCATTCCGGCATCGACGATGGGATAGCCAGTGCGGCCCCCCTGCCACGCTTCCAGCTCCTCCGCGATCACATGCCCGCGATTGGGATTGCGCCACAGTTTGCCGTCGTCGATCGAGTCGCGATAGGTTTCCTCGGGGTAATCGGGAAACTGGCAAATGACGTTCTGTGCATAGTCGCGCCAGATCAGCTCGCTCTCGTAGGTCTTCCAGCCTTCGCTGCGCTTGTCCTTCAGCGCGTGCCAGATTTGAACCGGCGAGATTTCACCCCAGTGCAGGTGCGGCGACATCCGGCTGGTCCGGTCATCGCTCGGCAGATTGCGGCCGTCCTCGTATTCGCGGACGTGGTCGGCCCACCATTCCAGGCGCTTGTGGGCGGCATCCTCGCCGACCGACCAGAACTGCTCCATCTTGGTCGCCCAGTTGGGAGCGGTCGGCAGGAGATTCCATTCCGCCAGAGCATCGCTTTCGGGCATTGCCGAGGGCTGCGATATGGTGGACGGCGCGGGCAGCTCGTCGCGCGGCGGCATGATCTCCAGCATCGCGCGGTAGAACGGCGTGTAGATCTTGTACGGATCGCCGCTGCCGGTGGTCGCGGTGCCGGGCGGCATCAGGTAGTTGCCATCGTGCAGGCACAGCGCGCATTCGTCGGGCAGCGCATCCTTCAGGTCTTCCTCCGCCTCGCGCCACCAGGGCTCGTAGTGGCGATTGGCGTGGACCGCTTCGGCCTCCAGCTCTTCCGCCAGCGATGCCAGCACGGACGCGCTATCGCCCTTGCGCAGCACGAGCGTCGCGTTGTGCTTGCCGAAGCCACTGGCAAGGCTTTCGAGCGAGCGGTGCAGCCACCAGCGCGATGCACCGCCATATCTGCGGTCACCCGGACGCTCGTCGTTCAGGATGAACACCGGCACCACCGGCCCCGCCTTGGCAGCAGCGTGAAGCGCAGGGTTGTCTGCCAGCCGCAGATCGCGCCGCAGCCAGACGATTTGGGTTTTGGACATGCGATCCCCTTTGTCGCGCCCAACGTCAGGCGCGACCGGGGCGTTCCTCGCTACCGACTAAGGGACAGGGCCACTCAGGTCGGGAGTTCACTGGGGGTCGGCTGCCGATCCGTCGACGGTCCAGGTCTGCCCGCCCGACAGCAGCTTGGCGAGGTTGGCCTCCTTGCCGCTGACCGAGGCTTCACGCTCGGCGATCACCGCGCTTTCGTAGGTCGGCGCGGGGTCGTCATACAGGACACCCAGCGGCATCGGGAACGGGCCGAAGGGCAGTTCGGCAAGCAGATGCGCCATCACGCGGTTGGTCACGTCATGAACGCGCACGCCCGCCGCCTGCCAATCTCCGTCAACCACATCGACCACGGTGAAGGCGAGCTTTTCGGGATCGAACGCGAGGCCCTTGATACCGCCGGTCTTCTCGGAGCCGAACAGCATCGGCTCGCCATCGGCGAGCCACAACTGCCGGTCTTCCGCGCCCTTGGGGGCGGCGAAATCGTCGAACACGTCCTTGTTGTAGACGATGCAGTTCTGGAAGATCTCGATAAATGCCGCGCCCTGATGGGCATGCGCGGCTTTCAGAACATCGGGCAGGTTCTTCGACACGTCGATCCCGCGCCCGACAAAGCGCGCGCCGCTGCCAAGCGCGAAGGCGCAAGGGTTGGCGGGATGGTCGACCGAGCCGATCGGGCTGGTCGGCGTGCGCGTGCCTTCGCGGCTGGTGGGCGAGTACTGGCCCTTGGTCAGGCCATAGATCTCGTTGTTGAACAGCATGATCTGCATGTTCACGTTGCGGCGGAGCACATGCATCATGTGGTTACCGCCGATGGAGAGGCCATCGCCGTCGCCGGTCACCAGCCAGACATCGAGGTCCGGATTGGCCAGCTTCACGCCCGTCGCCACCGCAGGCGCGCGACCGTGGATCGTGTGGAAGCCATAGCTTTCGATATAATAGGGGAAGCGGCTGGAGCAGCCGATGCCGGAGATGAACACGGTGTTCGCCGGATCGCTGCCAAGCTGCGGCAGCGTGCGCTGCACCGCCTTGAGGATCGCGTAGTCCCCGCAACCCGGGCACCAGCGGACCTCCTGGTCGGTTTCCCAGTCCTTGAGCGTGGTTTCGATCTTGGTCATTTCGTTCATTTCGAAACCTGTGTCGTTTCGGAGGGGGAAGTGTACGCGGAAGCGTCCCGCTCGCCGCTCGTACCGTCGTCGAATCCCTGGTGAGCGCCGGGGAGCTGCTGATCGTTCACCTCCACCTCGCCGCCCTCGTTGCCCGGGACGCCGTCGAAGTAGGCGCAGATTGCCTCTTCCAGCTCGGCGATCTGGAACGGCTGGCCGCTGGTCTTGGTCAGGCTTTCCGCATCGACCAGCAGCTGGTCGCGCAGCACGGTCTTGAACTGGCCGGTGTTCATCTCGGGCACCAGCACGCGCTCGAACCCGCTGAGCAGCTCGCCGAGGTTCTTCGGCAGCGGCCAGATATGGCGAACGTGGATATGCGACACGGCGCAGCCCTTGGCCTGCGCGCGGCGCACCGCCTGCTTGATCGGGCCGTAAGTCGAACCCCAGCCGACCACCGCTAGCTTGCCTGTCTTTTCGCCCCAAGCGATCTCCTGATCGGGCACATCGATATTCGCCACCTTCTCGCGGCGCGTATCGGTCATCAACTGGTGGTTGGCCGGATCGTAGGAGATGTTGCCGGTGTTGGCGTCCTTCTCGATCCCGCCGATGCGGTGCATCATGCCGGGCGTGCCGGGCTTGATCCACGGGCGCGAGCCCTTTTCGTCTCGCTTGTAGGGCAACAGCTCCTCGCCACGTGGTTCCTCGAGGAACTTGGCCGGGAACGGCTCGAAACTATCCGGATCAGGCACCTTCCACGGCTCCGCGGCATTGGCGATGTAGCCATCGGTCAGCAGCATAACCGGGGTCATGTACTGCGTCGCCAGGCGGCATGCCTCGATGGCGACCTCGAAGGCGTCGGCGGGCGAGCGCGCGGCGATCACCGGCATGGGCGCATCGCCGTTGCGGCCATAGACCGCCTGATAGAGATCGCTCTGCTCGGTCTTGGTCGGCAGGCCCGTCGAAGGCCCGCCGCGCTGCGAATTGACCACCACCAGCGGCAGTTCGGTCATGATGCCGAGGCCCAGCGCCTCGGTCTTCAAGGCAATGCCCGGCCCGGAGGATGAGGTGACGCCCAGCTGGCCCGCATAGCTCGCGCCGATGGCGGCGCACACGGCGGCAATCTCGTCTTCCGCCTGGAAAGTGGTGACGCCGAACTCCTTGAGCCGCGCCAGGTGATGCAGAATCGCCGAAGCAGGCGTGATCGGGTAGCCGCCGAAGAACATCGGCAGCTCGGCCAATTGCGCGCCAGCGACGAGACCCAGCGAGACCGCCTCGGCCCCGGTGATCGTGCGATAGAGACCCGGATCGGTCGGCACCGGCGGCAGGTGGACCTGCTTGAGCGGGCCGGAAAGCTCGGCGGTCTCGCCATAGGCGTGCCCTGCGTCTAGCGCGGCGATATTGGCCGCGGCAATGTCGGGCGCCTTGGCGAACTTGCGGTTCAGCCAGTCGTGCAGCGGCTCGCGCGGACGGTCGAACATCCACAGCGCGAGGCCGAGCGTCCACATGTTCTTGCAGCGCAGCGCGTCTTTCTTGCCGAGGCCGAAAGGCTCGACCGCCTCGATCGTGCGGGCGCTGATGTCGAAGGCCAGCACGTCGAACTTGGCGAGGCTATCGTCCTCCAGCGGGTTCGTGTCGTACTTCGCCTTGTCGAGGTTACGCTTGGTGAACTCGCCCGTGTCGGCGATCACCAGCCCGCCGGGCTTCAATGCGGCAAGGTTCACCTTGAGCGCGGCAGGGTTCATCGCAACCAGCACATCGGGCGCATCGCCCGCGGTGTTGATTGCGCGGCTGCCGAAATTGATCTGGAACGCCGAGACGCCGAACAAGGTGCCCTGAGGCGCGCGGATCTCCGCCGGGAAGTCCGGGAAGGTGGCAAGGTCATTGCCCGCGAGCGCGGTGGAAAGCGTGAACTGCCCGCCGGTAAGCTGCATTCCGTCGCCGGAATCGCCCGCGAAGCGCACAACGATGGCATCGGGCGCATCCGGAGTATCGGGGGAATTGGTGGAGGCTGGAGGCGCCTGAGTCGCCATTGAAAATCCTTCGGTCTTCGTGGCGCGTTTTCGGCCCGCGCCTTGAACCGCCGCCTACGTGGCGGCGGGGACGCGAGCAATCAAGTTTTTCTAGTCCGGTGTAAGCAGATCAGTGGACAGGGCCGATCCGCAGCGCCTATCCAAGCCGGCCCGTTTCGAGGAGAGACCTATCCATGGCTGACGCCCCCACCCCCGACGCACAAGCCCAGCCCTACGTCCGCGACGATGTGCGCCGTCTGCTCGACATGCTCGAGGCGATGGGCCGCCCGCCGATCGAGGAAGCCGGCGCGGTCGCAGGGCGCGAAGGCATGCGCGCAATGGCGCAGATGGGCGAGACCGAACCGCGCGAGCTTGCGGTGATCGAGGACGTGGCCTGCCCCGGACCGGCTGGCGATATTCCGTGCCGATTCTACGACTCGCGCGAGAGCCGCGATCCCGGCCCGGCGGTGCTGTTCCTCCACGGTGGCGGATTCGTGATCGGCGATCTGGACGTCTATCACGCGCTCTGCACAGAGTTCGCGCACCGGCTCGACCTGCCCGTGCTCTCGGTCGATTATCGACTCGCGCCGGAGAACCCCTTCCCCGCCGCGCCCGACGATTGCGAGGCGGCGGCACGCTGGCTGGCCTCGTCCCCCGCGGAACTGGGGCGCGAGGTCACCGGGCTGGTCATCACCGGAGATAGTGCGGGCGGCAACCTGACCATCGTCACCACCCATGCCCTGCGCGACAAGCCGGCCGATGTTCCGGTACTGGTGCAGGCGCCGATCTACCCGGTGGCGGACGAGGCCGGCCATCACGACAGCTATCGGATGTTCAAGGAGGGGTTTTTCCTCACCGGGAACACGATGGCCTGGTTCACACAGGCCTACGCCGCCGACCCCGAGTCGCATCGCAACCTGCCCATGCTCGGCGATTGCAGCAATGCGCCCGCCACCGTGCTGTGTACCGCCGGGCTCGATCCGTTGCGGGATTCGGGCCGCAGCTACGCCGCATGCATGGCGAAACAGGGCACGGAGATCACTTACCTCGAATTTCCCGGAATCATCCACGGCTTTTTCACCATGCGTAAGGCAATCCCCAGTGGGCAAGCCGATGTGGAAGCCTTTATCGATGCCGTAGGCGCTGCGTTGGGACGACGGGAACGACCATGACCAAGCACAAGGAGACCAGCGAACTCGGCTATCGCCCCTGCGTCGGCGTGATGCTGGTCAATTACAGCGGCGAGGTGTTCGTCGGACGGCGGATCGACACCAAGGAAGGCGACTTCTGGCAGATGCCGCAAGGCGGGATCGACGAGGGCGAAGACCCGCGCGAGGCGGTGTTCCGCGAGTTGTGGGAGGAGACGGGCGTCACCCGGGAGAAGGTCGCGCTGATCGGCCAGACTCGCGAACCGCTGCGCTACGACCTGCCCGACGAGCTGATCGGCAAGCTGTGGGGCGGCAACTACCGCGGGCAGGAGCAGGACTGGTTCCTCGCCCGGTTCGAGGGGACCGACGAGGACGTGAACCTCGAGGCGCACAAGCACCCGGAATTCTGCGAATATCGCTGGGTCACCGCCAGCACGGTGCCGGACCTGATCGTGCCCTTCAAGAAGCGCGTCTACCGCGCGGTGCTGGCCGAATTCGCCGAATTGATCTGAGCCTCGCCGCTCAGGTTCTGGGTCACCACGGCATCGGGCATCACCGCCTCGGCCGTCAGCACCTTGCTGTTCTTCGGCCCCTGCGCAATCGCGGTGGCGAGCGACTCGGTCTCGGGGCAGCTCGCGCCGCACATCGATTCGAGCTGCGCCAGATTGCGCTCGGCCCGCTCGATCGCGCCTTTCTCGACCAGCGCCGCGCCCTCGCCCGCAATCGCGGCGAAGTTGCCCGGATCGCGGGTCAACGCCTCGCGGTAATAGCGGATCGCCTTGCCCTGCAGCCCTTCGCGCCGCGCCGCCTCTGCCAGCGCGATCAGGATCGGCGTGTATTGCGGATCGATCGCGAAGGCGGCTTCCAGCGCATCGACCGCGCGCTGCGGCTGCCCCGCCTCGAGCGCCGCCTGCCCTTCGGCGATCAGCAGGCCCGCACGCGGATCGACCGGGGCCTCCTGCGCCGAACCCACGCTCGCCGAAACCGCGACCAGCAGCGAGAGAGCGGCGGCGGCAGGGGCGAAACGCATGATTGTATCCTTCGACGAAGCCAGAAACCCGGGCACACGATCTGTTACAGGCGCGAGCATACCGGCGAAGGTTAACACGGCAAGTGGGCCCGCGCGACGAAAAATCCGTCCGTGCCGTGGTGGAACGGAGACAGGCGGATTCCCTGAGCTTTCGGGCTTCCCAGCGGCAGATCGGGGGGCGCCGCGCGCCAGCCGCCGTGACGATCGAGGAACGCCGCGAATCGCTCCGCCCCCTCCTCGTCGAGCAGCGAGCAGGTGACGAAGACCAGCCGCCCGCCGGGCTTCACCAGCCTGGCGCCAAGCGCTAGCAGATGGTCCTGCGTCGCAGCGAACTTCGCCAGACGCTCGGGCGTCAGGCGCCATTTCGCTTCGGGCTTGCGGCGCCATGTGCCCACGCCCGAACAGGGCGCGTCGATCAGCACGCAATCGGCCTGAGCTTCCAGATCGGCCAGCGCCTCCATCTCCCTGCCCGGATCGAGCAGGCGCTGTTCGACGATCGCGATCCCCGCGCGCTGCGCCCGCGGCGCGAGCTGCGAGAGACGCCGCTTGTCGGTATCCGCCGCGATCAACCGCCCCGTGTTCTCCATCGCGGCGGCCAGAGCGAGCGTCTTGCCGCCCGCACCCGCACACAGATCGACCACGGTTTCCCCGGCACGCGCCCCGGCGGCGAGGCAGGCAAGCTGGCTGCCATGGTCCTGCACCTCGATCCGCCCCTCGCGATAGGCATCCCACTGTTCGACCTGCGTGCCCCCATCGAACCGGAGCGCCTGCGGCGCGGCGAGAGCCTCACCCGGCTCGGGCAGATCGAGCGACGCACGCTCGGCCTTGAGCGCATTGACCCGCACGTCAAGCGGAGCGCGGCCCATCAGCGCGGCGGCTTCCCCTCCCTCGACACCGGATGCGGCGAGCCGATCCATCAGCCATTCGGGCGCGATGCCGGCCTTGGCGACCGGCTCGCCATCGCGAACCGGCTCGGGCCCGTATTGCGAACCGTCGAACAGCGCCGCCAACGCCTCGTCGCGCTGCGCGAGCGCGAGCATCGCCGAGCGGCCCGAGACGGGCACCTCGCCGCAATGGCGAATCGCGTCGTAAACCAGTTCGCGCACCGCGCGACGGTCCTTCGACCCGGCGTAGCGGTTGGCCTTGGCCCACTCCGCCACGATCCGGTCGGCAGGCGCGCCCTGCCCCTTCGCCGCTTCGATCACGCGGTCGAGAATGTCGATGGCCGACTGGACACGGGCAGCAGGTTTCACAGGTCGATATCCCGCAAGCCTGACACACCTGACACAGTGTTATGGGCTGAAAATGTGGCCCGGTCGCAGACGCGGAATTCCGCGCCATCGCAGCCAGGCGAGAGGCTTTGGTTCATGCGGAGCGTCATGCCACGTTGCGAGAGAGTAGGAAACGGCAACCGTTCACGCACTGCATCGCGGCCCCCTCTCCAACTTCGGCTAGCGAGCGGGCTCGCAAGCCTTCGTATCCTCTCCCACCAAGGGAGAGGATGAACGAACGCCCCCTCCTCTCCCCTTGCGGGAGAAGATAGCGCAGCTTGCTCCATTCATGGAGCTAGCGGAGCTTGGAGAGGGCACCTACCGCGTCGGGTAGTTCGGCGCCTCGCGGGTAATCGCAACGTCGTGGACATGGCTTTCGGCGAGCCCCGCATTGGTGATCCGCACGAATTGCGCGCCTTTGCGCATATCCTCGATCGTGCGGCTGCCGGTATAGCCCATCGCTGCCTTGATCCCGCCGACGACCTGATGGATCACGTCCCGTGCCGGGCCCTTGTAGGGCACCTGCCCCTCGATCCCTTCGGGCACCAGCTTCATCGCGGACACGTCCTGCTGGAAATAGCGGTCGGCACTGCCGCGCGCCATCGCGCCCACGCTGCCCATGCCGCGATAGCTCTTGTAGCTGCGGCCCTGGTAGATGAAGGTTTCGCCCGGTGCTTCCTCGGTGCCCGCCAGCATCGATCCAATCATCACGGCAGACGCCCCGGCAGCCAGCGCCTTGGCCGCATCGCCGCTGGTCCGCAGGCCACCGTCGCCGATCACCGGAACGCCCGATTTCTCGGCCTCCTCGGCGCTGTCCATGATCGCGGTGAGCTGCGGCACGCCGACGCCTGCGACAACGCGCGTAGTGCAGATCGAGCCCGGCCCGATGCCGACCTTCACCGCATCCGCGCCCGCGTCGATCAGCGCACGGGTCGCCTCGGCCGTGGCGACATTGCCCGCGATGATCTGGACGGAGTTGGACAGCGTCTTGGCCTTTTCGACCGCTTTCAGAACCTCGCGGTTATGCCCGTGCGCGGTGTCGATGATGACCACGTCGACCTCCGCATCGACCAGCGCCTGCGTGCGGGCAAAACCCTTGTCGCCCGTGGTGCTCGCCGCCGCGACGCGCAACCGGCCCGCCGCGTCCTTGGTCGCGTCCGGGTAGGTCACCGCCTTTTCGATGTCCTTGACCGTGATGAGGCCGATGCACTTGAACTCGTCGTCCACCACCAGCAGCTTCTCGATCCGCCGCTGGTGCAGCATGCGGCGTGCCTCTTCCTGGCTGGTGCCGATGGGCACGGTCGCCAGATTGTCGGTTGTCATCAGTTCGCGCACCGGCTGGCGGGGATTCTCCGCGAAGCGCACATCGCGATTGGTGAGGATGCCGACCAGCTTGCCGCCGCGATCGGTCACGGGAATGCCGCTGATCCGGTTGGCGGCCATGATCTGCTGCGCATCGCCCAGCGTCGCGTCGGGCCCGATGGTGATCGGGTTGACCACCATGCCGCTCTCGAACCGCTTGACGGCGCGCACCGCGGCGACCTGATCCTCGATATCGAGATTGCGGTGGAGCACGCCCATTCCGCCGAGCTGCGCCATCGCGATCGCCATGTCGCCCTCGGTCACCGTGTCCATTGCCGCCGAGACGATGGGGATGTTGAGCGATATCTCGCGCGTCAGGCGCGTGCTGGTGTCCGCCATGCTGGGCATGACCTCGCTCTCCGCCGGGCGGAGCAGGACGTCGTCGAATGTCAGCGCGAGGGGGATTTCCTTGAAGGCCACGGCGGGCACCTTTCGGCAAGAGGGTTGGCGATCTGTAAGCCCGGTGAAAGACCGGGCGACTCGGCACATCGCGGGAAGCGAAAACCACTGTCTTGCAGGCGGCCCTTAGCGGGGCTTGTGCCGCTTCGCCAGTGGGCGAGGACCATGTCCCCATTGTTTGACGCCGACTGCCGGCAATTCCTGCCTCAATAGAGGAAGAATAGCGCGAAAGATGCGATGAGGTTCCAGCCTGCATGGGCGGCAATCGGCGCTGCCAGCCGCTTGCCGCGCCACCAGTAGAGCAACGAAAGGGTCAGGCCGCCATACATGCCGGTGTCGATGATGCCCGCCCAGCCCTGGTATCCATGGCTCAGCCCGAACAGCACGACCACGACCACTGTGGCGAGGATTCGGGCGGGCCATCCTTCGTTGAACAGCAAGGCCAACCCGCCGAGCAGCAAGCCGCGAAACAGCATTTCCTCCGCGCTCGATCCCGCCAGCGCGAGGACGACGAAGCCCGCCAATCCGGACCATTCTTCGCCGAGTTGAGCCGAATTGGCGACGATATCGCTGCGTGCTGCCCCGCCGGTTGCCGGAATGAGGACGAGGAACTGCAAGGCCGCGAAGGCGATGGCCACACCGAGGCCGATGAGGATATCGCGGCGCGCGCTTCTGAGCGTAAATCCGGCCGCCGCTGCGGACATTCCGCTCACTCGCAAGGCGAGCAGTACGATCGCGCCACCGGCGAAAAGCTCGACCAGGCCGAGCAGGGCGTATCGCCCCCCGCCATCCAGGCGCAGGCCGTGGACCAGCAAGTAGTCCGCAGCGATGACGGCAGCGTACCAGCCGACCAGACCGAGAAACAATCCACCGGCGAGCCTGATCTTCGATCCCATGTCCATGGTGCTAGAAACGCCGGAGGCGGCCGACAAGTGCAGCCCAAGTAATCGGCAGAGCACTATCGGCCGTTCGGCCGCATCATGACGGTTCCGGCAAGCGAATCAGCCGGTCTCTTCCATCAACCCGTGCTTCTTGATGCAGTGGCGCAGCTGATCGTAGCTGAGGCCCAGCGCCTTGGCGGTCTGTCGCTGGTTCCAGCGATGCTTGCCCAGCGCATGCTCGACGATCGCGCGTTCGTGGCTGTCGACCGCTTCGCGCAGGTCCGCGACATCGTCGAAATCGGGCCGCGGGGTGGCTTTGGCCGGTTCGCTGCGGGTTGCGGCGGAGGTAGCGGGGCGCGGAGCCCCTTCGGGCTTCCACGGGCTGTCGAACGGATCGAACACGATATGGCCGACCGGGCTCTGGTGGTCGTCCCAGCGATAGACCGCGCGTTCGATCACGTTGCGCAATTCGCGGACATTGCCGGGCCAGGCATATTCCTCCAGCTGCTGCGCGACATGATCGGCGAAGCCGGGCCACGCCTCCCACGCCAGTTCGGCTGCCATGCGCCGCCCGAAATAGTCCGCCAGCACCGCGACATCGCCCTCGCGCGCGCGCAGCGGAGGCAGGGTGATGACCTCGAAGCTGAGCCGGTCGAGCAGGTCGGCGCGGAACGTGCCTTCCTCGGCCCGCGTGGGCAGATCCTCGTTGGTCGCGGCGACGATCCGCACATCGACCCGCATCGGGCGACTGGAGCCGATCCGTGTGACCTCGCCATATTCGACCGCGCGCAGCAGGCGTTCCTGCGCGGCCATCGAAAGCGTGGCGAGTTCGTCGAGAAACAGCGTGCCCCCGTCGGCTTCCTCGAACCGACCCTCGCGCGCACGGGTCGCGCCGGTGAAGGCGCCCGCCTCGTGGCCGAACAGCTCGGCCTCGATCAGCGTTTCGGGCAACGCGGCGCAGTTCATGGTGACCAGCGCCTCGCCCCAGCGCGGGGACAGGCGATGAAGGCGTTCGGCGATCAGTTCCTTGCCCGTGCCGCGCTCGCCGATGACGAGCACGGGGCGCTGCAGGGCCGCGGCGCGGCTGGTCCGCTCGACCGCGTCGAGGAAGGCGAGCGACTGCCCGACAAATTGGTTCTCCCGCTCCATGCCCGCGATATAGCGATAATTCCCAAGGCTTGGCAATTGACGCCAACATGCCGTTCGTCGAATTTTCGCGGATCGGCGAAATTGCGGGCTTTTGCGCGTTTGGCACGGCGGTTGCAAAGTAGGGGGCAACTGCAAACGAGGAGGTCCATGATGCACGAACAAGCCCATCCGAAACGCCTTTTCGGGAAGGCCGTGCTGGTCACGATCCTCGCGCTCGGCGCGCTCGTCGCGATGAATCCGCCGTCCGTCGATGGCCCTCATGCAAACAGCCCGATTATGCTACAGGTAACGGAAATCGCATGACCGAACATCGTAATCCGCCCGGCCGCGACGGCCGCCTCTCGCGCCTCGACAACGAGGTCGAGCGGCTGCGCCGCAGCCCCACCCCCGCGCAATCGCGCGACGAGGGCTGGCACCAGCCGGGCGAGACCCCTTTCTACACCGGAGGCTTCATGGGCATCTTCAGCCGCACCCGCGACATCATCGCGGCCAATTTCAACGAAATGCTCGACAAGGCGGACGACCCTTCGAAGATGATCCGGATGATCATCCTCGAAATGGAGGAGACGCTGGTCGAGGTCCGGGCAAGCGCTGCGCGCACCATTGCCGACCAGAAGGAAATGCACCGCCACACGGTCAAGCTCGACAAGCTGCAGAGCGACTGGGCGGAAAAGGCGCAGCTCGCGCTTTCCAAGGACCGCGAGGATCTCGCCCGCGCAGCGCTGGTCGAGAAGAAGAAGGCCGCCGACATGAGCGAGCAGCTCAAGGCGGAAATCTCCGTGCTCGACGATTCGCTGCGCGCCTACGAGGAAGACATCCACAAGCTGCAGAGCCGGTTGCGCGAAGCCCGCAGCCGCCAGACGCAGATCGCCGCGCGGCTCGAAAGCGCGGAAAACCGCGTGAAGCTGCGCAGTCTGATGACGACCGAGCGGGTCGACGAGGCGCTGACGCGGTTCGACGCGCTCGAACGGCGGGTCGATTACGCCGAAGGGCGTGCCGACCAGCTGAAGATGGAAACCGAGAGCGGCAAGCTGTCGCTCGCCGACGAAATCTCCGCCCTCGAAGGATCGGACAAGGTCGACGAGGAACTCGAGGAAATGAAGCGCGCGCTTGGCAAGGGCGCGGAAAAGAAGGAGGACTGACCCATGGAAGAGCTATTCGTCGCCCTCATGGTCCTGGGCATTGTAATCGGCCTTCCATGGCTGATCCTCCACTACATCACGAAGTGGAAGACCTCGGCCGGCGGCATCACCAGCGACGACGAAGCCCTGCTGGAGGAACTCTACAACCTGACCAAGCGGCTCGATGACCGGATGGATACGGTCGAGCGGCTCGTCGCGCACGACCACGCCGACTTCAAGCCCGCGCGGCTGATCGCCGACAACCCGGCCGACAACGAGGAACTCGACGAGCTGGAAGCCCTGCTCGCCCAGAAGAAGAAGGAAACCCGCGCATGAACACGCCCCGCACCACGCTCTACAAGGACGAGCAGAATGCCAAGCTGATGGGCGTCTGCGCAGGCCTGGCCGACTATACCGGCATCGATGCCCTGTGGATCAGGCTCGCCATGTTGCTGCTGATCTTCGCCACCAGCGGGATGGCCCTGCCCTTCTACCTCGCGGCGGGTCTGCTGCTGAATAAGAAGCCCTCGCACCTCTACACGGTCGACAAGCAGGAACAGAAGTACTGGCAGGGCGTGCGTCAGAACCCGAAGCGCACCGCGCGCGAAATCCGCGGCAAGCTGCGCGAGATCGACCGTCGCCTGGCGAATGTGGAGGAGCACTTCGTGAGCTCCAACCCGCGCCTCGACGCCGAAATCGAGCGCCTGCGCTGAGACCGACCTGCGAAGGGGAGAATTGAGAATGGAAGGGATACTTGCCCTACTGATACCGATCATCGCACTTTCGATCCCGATCGTCGCGATCTGGACCAAGCACCAGCAGAAGCTGGCCGAGATGGGCGTTGAGACCACCGCCGCGAGTACCGCCGAAAAGGCCGCGCAATATGCCAGCCAGATCCAGCGGCTCGAAGACCGGGTCCAGGTGCTCGAACGGATCGTGACCGACAAGGGATACGACGTCGCCACCCAGATCGAGGCGCTGCGCGATGCACGCAACCACGACGAAGCCGCCAGCGGTACGCCGATGAGCTTCGAAAGCCGGGAGAGCGCGTGATGGGTGACCTGTTCGACGGCCCCGGCTTCGTCATCATGATCATCGCGCTGACCACCGGCGGCTGGCTGATCAACAACTGGATCCGCGCCAGGCACGGCTACGACCTGGAGGACGAATGGGGCGGCAAGACCGCGCGCGCCGGCAAGGCGGGAGAACTCGACAGCCTTCGTGGTGAGAACGCCAGGCTGGTCGAGCGGCTCGAAGCGCAGGAGGACCGGCTGAAGGTGCTCGAGAGGATCGTCACCGACCGCGGCTATTCGCTGAGCGACGAGATCGAAGCGCTCCGGAATCAGGGGGCACGCGACGAAACCAGCGGCGTGCCGCTCGACACCGGCAGAAGGGAAAACGTGTGATGCCTTTCGAAATGACCGCCGAAGTGATCGGGATCATCGCGGTAGCCGGCGTGGTCGGCTGGATCGCAACGACCTGGATGCGCATCCGCCACGGCTACCCGCTCGAAAACAGCTGGGGCAAGGCGATCTATCCCAAGGACAGCGAAGAGCGGGTCAAGCTGCTGACGCAGGAAAACGCCCAGCTGCGCGCCGAGCTCGGATCGATCAAGGATCGGCTCGGCAATGTCGAGCGGATCGTGACCGACAGCGGCTATGCGCTGACCCACGAGATCGAAACGCTGAGAGACAAGCGGGAGGCCAACTGATGAACTGGGCGGCCGCCATCGTCCTGATCGTGCTGATCGGTGCCGCCGCGAGCGTGCTGCGGGCGCGCTACAATTCGCAGGCGGGCATTACCGAAGACATGATGGGCAACCAGACGCTGAACCATCGCCCCGACAATGAGCCGCGGCGCGACCAGGAGGCCGAGCGCGAGATCGAGGCGCTGAAGGAGCGGATCGCGGTGCTCGAGCGCATTGCCTACGACAAGAACAGCACGACCGCGCAGGAACGCGCGAGGATTTCCGCCGAAATCGACGCCCTGCGCGAAGATCGCGACTGACACCTGCCAGACGCCTGGCCAGAGATAGGAAGGGACTGAAGAATGGAGCCGACACTCGTAATCGCCGCGACATCGCTTCTCGGCCTCGGCCTCGTCGCAGCAGCCCTGCTGCGCGCCTGGGAAGGCTGGCTGGCGCTGAAACGCCGCGAGCTGGACGCGATCGCCGCAGGCCATGCCGACGGCGAGGAAACGCGCGGCGTGGGCCGCATCGCCCTCGCCGACCTGCGCGAACGCATCCGCAAGCTGGAAGCCATTGCCAGCGGGATGGACCTGTGAGCGGCGCGCGCAGCCAGGCGGCGCAGGCCGGCATCGGCCTCGGCAGCGCGATTGCGGTGGCGATTTCCTGGTCGCTCCACCAGTCGATCCTGTGGGCGATCATCCACGGGTTCTTCTCCTGGTTTTACGTGATCTACTACGCCTTCACCCGCCCCGGCGGGCTCAGCGGATGATAGCCCTCTCCCCTTGAGGGGAGAGGGTTTATCGCTACATCCGCCCCCATGCGCAGCCTCGACGACATCCGCGAAGAATACGAATTTCTCGAAGGCGACGAACGCTATCGCCTGCTGATCGAGCTGGGGCGCGAGCTGGAGGAGATGCCGGACGCGCTCAAGACCGACGCCACGCTGGTGCGCGGCTGCTCGGCGGCGGTGTGGGTCTATCCCACCGGAGAAGGCGACAAGCTGCACTTTCTGGCGGACAGCAACGCCGCGATCACCAAGGGCATCGTCGCACTGGTGATCGCCGCCGTGCAGGACCGGCCCGCTGCCGAAGTAGCGCAGATGGACGTGGTCGCCGCGCTCGAACCCTTCGATCTGAAGAATCAGCTGTCGAGCAACCGGACGCAAGGCGTGCCCAACATGATCGCGCTGGTGAAGGAACACGCGGCGCGGATTGCCGCGGGCTGAGATGCGCCGGCTCTATCTCGCTGGCGGGCTGATCTCCGTCGGCCTGGGCGCTGTCGGGGCGCTGCTGCCGATCATGCCCACGGTCCCCTTCCTGCTGCTGGCGGTCTATTGCTTCGCGCGCAGCAACCCGGAATGGGAGAGGCGCATTCTCGACCATCCCCATTGGGGGCCGCAGGTGCGC
>PAVA01000053.1 GCA_002712945.1 Citromicrobium sp. | reverse complement strand
TCCAGCAACAAGACTCTCAAGGAGGCGATGGAGACGCTCAAGGGCAAGCCCAAGGTCAAGCGGACCATGTGGAGCCGCCGGGCACAGGAATACGAAGCGAAGATCAATTCGGGCGATCTCGTATCGATTGCCGAGGTCACCCGCGACCTGTTCCGCCCCGACGACCAGCCCGAACAGAGCTATTCGGAACGGCAGATCTTCGAGGCAGCCTCCAGCCGCCTCGCCCGCGAACTGGCGGCGATGGAAGAAACCGACGAGCCCGCCGCGCTGGAGAAGATTCTCTCCGTCCTGCGCGAGCATGCGCCGCAATATTACGAGAACGCCGAAGACGCCTGATCGACGAAAGGCACTGGCAACTCGACAAGGGCCGCTCCTGCAGGGGGCGGCCCTTTTGCGTTGGGGTTGCCGCGGTCGACCTCCCGTATTAGGCTGCTAACACACTCATACGGGGAGACCGACATGAAGTTCTGGAAAGGCTTTGCAATCGCCGCCTCGGCGACCCTGCTCGCCGCGTGCAATGGCGAAATCAATATCGATTCGAGCAGCAGCGGCGTGCCGCTGGCCGAACTCGACTACGAAGGCGCGACGCCCACGGGCATTTCGCTCGCAGGCCCGGATCGGGTGATCGTCACCTCGGGTGAAAGCCTGACGATCGATGTCGAAGGCGATCCGGACGTGGTCGAGCTTCTGCGCTTCGATCTCGACGACGACGATCTCGAGATCGGGCGCGAAGGCAGCTGGCGTCAGAAAGGCATCGCCACCATCCGCATTACCATGCCGACGCCGACCAGCCTCTCACTCGCCGGATCGGGCGAGATCGAGGTCGACCGGCTGGGAACCGGCGGGGAAGCGGAAGTCTCCATCGACGGCTCGGGCGAATCGCGGGTCGGCCGGATCGATGCCGATACGCTGGAGGTCAACGTCGCGGGCTCGGGCTCGCTCACGGGGGCGGGCAGTGTCCAGACGCTCGAGCTGTCGATTGCCGGTTCGGGCGATATCGACCTGCGCGAGGTGCAGGTCGGCAAGGCCGAAGTCTCGATCGCCGGCTCGGGCGATGCGATCTTTGCTTCGGACGGCGAAGTCGAGGCGAACATCATGGGCTCGGGCGATGTCGAAGTCATCGGCAATGCGCGGTGCTCGGTCAGTTCGATGGGCTCGGGCGACGTCAAATGCCGCAAGGCGGCGCGGGCCGAATCCTCGCAGGGCGGGGGGCAGGCCGCCGCACAGGAAGCCGAATAGGCTTTCCCCGACGGGCGCGGCAGGGCATAAGCTCGCGGCATGAAACCGATCGTGCCGCTCGCCCTGCTCGCCGCCCTCGCCCTTCAGGGATGCGTGGCAAAGGCCGCGTGGTACGTCGCCACGCTCCCGGTCAAGGCGGGCAGCAAGGCAGTCGACCTCGCGACCACCAGTCAGAGCGAAGCCGACGAGAACCGGGGGCGCGAGCTGCGCCGCCGCGAGGAACAGCTCGGCAAGCTCGAACGCCGCTACCGCGAGCAGCAGGAAGACTGCGAGGACGGCGACCGCAAGGCGTGCGAGAAGGCGCGCGAGACCTACGCTGAAATTCAGCGCATCCTGCCGACCGTTCCCTACGAACCCGAAGACGACTGATCCGCTTCTTCAGGTGGCGGGCGCGGCGGCACGGCGCAGGCGATCGTTGATCGCACGGCCCACGCCATCCTCGGGCACCGGGGCGACCGCGACGCGCGGCTTCGGCGAGGCTTTTGCCAGGTGGAGGCAGGCGTAAAGGTTGCGCGCGGCTTCCTGCAGGTCGCCCGAAGGTGACAGCGTGACGTCACCCACAACCGCGCCGAAACCGATCAGGAATTCACCAGCTTGCGCGTTGCTGGCTCCCAGCCGCACCGGCTTTCCCGGCGCATAGTGACGGGCAAGCTGGCCCGGCGCCTCGATTTCGCCGGACGCCGCCTCTTCTTCGCCCAATACTGCGCGTAGCGTATCGCGCGTGACCGGCCCTTCGCGCAACAGCGACCACCCACCGCCCTGACGAAGGGCAATGATTGTCGATTCGAGCCCCTGCTCGGCAGGTCCGGCGTCGATCACGGCGTCGATCCGCCCGTCGAGAGTGGCCAGCACATGTTCGGCGCTGGTCGGGCTCACGGTCTCGCTGGCATTGGCCGAGGGCGCAGCCAGCGGCATTCCGACCTGCGCGAGCACCGCGCGCGTCACCGGGTGCGCCGGGCACCGCACCGCCAGCGTCGGCAGGCCTGCATGCACCGCTGACGCCACTGCTGCATCGGCGCGCCGGGGCAAGACCAAGGTCAACGGACCGGGCCAGAACCGCTCGGCCAGCGCCCGCGCGCGCGGATCGAGCTCGACCAGCGCACCTGCCTCTCCGAGCTCCGCGACATGGACGATCAGCGGATTGAAGCCGGGCCGCCCCTTGGCGTCATAAATGCGCGCGACCGCGCCGTCGCTGTCAGCGCGCGCCGCCAACCCGTAAACCGTCTCAGTCGGTACGGCGACGAGCCCGCCCTCGCGCAGGATTTTCGCCGCGCGCGCGATTCCTTTCGCGTCGGGTGACAGGATTTCCGTAACGGATTTGCGGTCCATCCCTGCGCGCTATATCCGGACGCCAGCAAAACCAAGAGGACGCACCCCCCGTGACCACTTACAAGCCCGCCACGCAGGAGCAGCTGCTCGCCATCCGTGCCAACGCCGGAATTGCCGAACTGGCGCAGAGCGAACCCTTCGCCGCCGCCGAGCCCGATCTGGTCGAAGCCATCGTCGAGGGCGTGGGCCAGTTCGCTGCCGGGGAATGGGCGCCCCTGAACCGCAAGGGCGACCTCGAGGGTGCAAAGCTGGAGAACGGCGTGGTCCGCCTGCCCGACGGGTTCGAGGCGGCCTACCAGGCCTATGTCGAGCAGGGATGGAACGCGATCGCGGGCAGCGCCGAACATGGTGGACAGGGCCTGCCCTTCACGCTCGCCTGCAACGTGCTGGAAAATCTCGGCACCGCAAACTTCGCCTTCAACCTGCTGCCGATGCTCTCGGTCGGCGCGATCGAAGCGCTGGAGGCGCACGGGACGCAGGAACAACAGGCGCGCTACCTGCCCAAGCTCATCAGCGGGCAATGGTCGGGCACGATGAACCTGACCGAGCCGCAGGCGGGCAGCGACGTGGGCGCACTGCGAACCACCGCTGAAAGAATCGAGGAAGGCGAGCACGCCGGCAAGTACCGGATCAAGGGCCAGAAGATCTACATCACCTGGGGCGAGCACGAGCTGGCCGAGAATATCATCCACCTCGTGCTGGCACGCCTGCCGGGCGCGCCCGAGGGCAGCCGGGGTATCTCGCTGTTCCTGGTGCCAAAGTATCACCTGAAGGACGACGGCACACCGGGTGAACGCAACGATCTGCGCTGCGTCAGCATCGAACACAAGCTGGGCATCAACGCCTCGCCCACCTGCGTCATGTCCTATGGCGACGACGAGGAATGCATCGGCGAGCTGGTCGGCGCAGAGAACCGGGGCCTGGCGGCGATGTTCACGATGATGAACAACGCGCGGATCAATGTCGGCTCGCAGGGCGTGCAGATCGCCGAACGTGCGACCCAGCAGGCGCTCGCCTACGCGCTGGAGCGGGTGCAGTCGGCCCGCGCGGGAGCCGAAGACCGGACCCCCGTGGCGATCGTCGAGCATCCCGACGTGCGCCGCATGCTGCTGCGGATGCGCAGCCTGACCGAGGCGATGCGCGGCCTGCTCTACTACACCGCCGGGCAGGTCGACCGGGGCGATATCGGCGACGCGGCGGCAGGCGCGCGGGCCGAAGTGCTCGTCCCCATGCTCAAGGCCTGGGCGACCGATACGGGGATCGAGGTCGCCTCGCTCGGCCTCCAGGTCCATGGCGGCATGGGGTATGTCGAGGAGACCGGCGCGGCCCAGCATTATCGCGATGCGCGGATCGCGCCGATCTACGAAGGCACCAACGGCATTCAGGCCGCCGATCTCGTGACGCGAAAGCTCGGGCTCGAAGACGGCGAGGTGCTGCAGGCGCTGTTCGCCGATATTGCGCGCGACGCTGGCGACGAAACGCAGCTTACCGCGCTGGCGGGCGAATGCGCCGCGATCGCCAAGTGGATGCGCGAAGACGCCTCGCTCGACGATCGGCTGGCGGGCAGCGTGCCCTTCACCGCCATGTGTGCGGTCGCGGTCTCGGGGTGGACCCTGCTCCAGCAGCACCGCGCACTGGCCGATAGCGACGATAAGACCCGCAGCCACGCCAAGCACGTAACCACGCGCTATTTCCTCGACCACATTGTGCCCGAGGCGCTGGGCCTCAAGGCGTCGGCGACCGCGGGAGCAGACCTGCTCTACGAACTCGACGGCGAGGTTCTGGCCGGGTGAGCGAGCCGCGCGCTAGTTGCCCAGCGGATTGAATTCGCGGGCGAATTCGTCGGTAAACGCCTCGCGCGGATCGCCCTTCAGCTCGGTCTGCGGCTTCAGGCGGTCGCCCTCGATCCGCGCGAGCGCCGGCGCGGGCTCGGCCCCCGGCGCGACGACATGCCAGATGATCCCGGCCGTATCGTCGCTCACCAGCAGGCCGCCCTGGTCGGTCCACTCGACCCAGGTCGGCCGGCCTCGCGTCTCGCCATCGCCGTTCAGGAAGCTGCCGAGCACCTTGACCGGCTTGCCCACCGGATTGCCGCGTTCGTCGAACCGGACGAAGACGACGTCGTAGCCCGAGGGCGGCTTGCGGTTCCATGAGCCGTGGCGCGCAACAAAGGCCCCGCGCGAGAATGCCTCGCCCAGCCGATGCCCTTCTTCGGAAAAGACTAGGCCGAGCGCGGCCACATGCGGGCCCAGCGCAAACTCGGGATAGCGCGCATATTCGGTGAGGAAATTGGGCATCGGCTCTTCGACCCGGCGGTCGATCTCGTTCTTGTAATAGACCCAGGGCCAGCCGTAATTCGCGCCGATCGGCACGTTGGTGAGGTAGTCGGGCACCAGATCCCCGCCGAGCATGTCGCGCTCGTTCACCGTGGTCCACAGCTCGTCGGAAAGCGGATTCCACGCAAGCCCGTTGGCGTTGCGCAGGCCCGTTGCGTAGGGGCGGCGCGACCCATCCTCCAGGTTGTATTCCCAGATCATCGCGCGGCCTTCCTCGGCCTCCATGCCGTTCTCGCCGATATTGCTCGACGAGCCGACCGCGACATAAAGCCGCTCGCCATCGGGCGAGAGGGTGATGTTGCGCATCCAGTGGTTGCCGCCGCCCGGCAGATCCATAAGCTTGCGCGGCTCGCCGGTCAGCTTGGGCGAACCCAGCTCGTAATCGAATGCGAGCAGCGCATCGTGATTGGCGATGTAGAGCGTGCCGTCGCCGTAGGCCATGCCAGAGGGCGACTCGAGGCCCTCCTCGCGCAGAACCCGGCGGATATCGGCCTGCCCGTCGCCATCGCTGTCGCGCAGCAGCACGAGCTTGTCAGGCGAAGGCTCACCCGCCCCGGCGCGCCCCATCAGCGTTTTCATGATGAAGCCCTCGATCCCGCCGACATCGCGCGGCGGGCTGTTGGTCAGCGTGACGAGGATGTCGCCATTGGGCAGGCGGTAGAGGATGCGCGGATGATCCAGCCCCTCGGCAAAGCGCGTAACCTTCAGGCCCTCGGCGGCTTCTGGCACCTCGCCTTCGGCCCAGCCGATCGGCTCGGCGACGTTGATCGTCGGAAACCACTCCTTGTCGGGTTCGACCAGCGTCGGGTCCGTGCCGGAGACCTCGTCCACGGTCAGCTCGGCCCGGCTGCCCCGCAACAGGAGCGCGATGGCGATGGCGGCCAGCAAGATGATGACGAGAAGCGCGATGCCGATATTGCGAAGAATCTTCATGCACCCGAAATAGGCCGCCACCACCCCCACGGCAATCGCCAAACCGGATTGCCGCTCTCAGGAGCCTTTCATGTTCGATTTCGACCTGCCCGCCGACACCCCCGACGAGGAGCGCTATCGCGAACTCGCCAATGCCGCCGATGCCCTGACCGAAGGCGAGGCGGACGGCGTGGCCAACATGGCCAATCTCGCCGCGCTGATCTGGAGCTTCGTGCCCGATCTCAACTGGGCGGGGTTCTATCGCGTGGTCGCCAAGGAAGATGGGGGCGAGCTCGTGCTCGGGCCCTTCATGGGGCGCCCCGCCTGCATCCGCATCCCGCTGGGCCAGGGCGTATGCGGGGCAGCAGCCGCGAGCAGGGAGACCCAGCGGGTCGAGGACGTGCACGCCTTTCCCGGCCATATTGCATGCGACAGCGCGAGCGCTTCCGAACTGGTCGTACCCGTCATTCGCGACGGGCAGGTGATTGCGGTGATCGACCTCGACAGCCCGAAAAAGGCGCGGTTCGGCCCGGGCGATGCACGAGGCGTTGAGGCTCTCGCGGCGCGGATCGCGGACCGGATCTGATCCCAAGAGCCTGCCCCAGCGCGGGACAGGCGATCTCTCCGGGCAATCCGCGCGGGAGCGAATAGGCTAACCCTTTCTTAATAATATTCGGGGGCCGCTGCTGGTCCCTTCGAGAAAGGGTGCGCAGCCATGCGATCGACCATCATCACCGGCACTATCGCGCTTGCATGCGTCGCGGCGCCTGCTTCGGCGCAGTATTACGCGCCCCCGCAGCCGGCTTATACCGCTCCGCAGGTTTACACCGCACCCCAGGCCTACGCTCCGCCGCAGGCCTATACGCAGGCGCTTCCGCCCCTGCCCCCGGCCTATGATCGCGACGACTGGATGCGCGACTGCAGGATTTACCTGCGCGAGCGCCGTCGCCGCGGGGAGACGGGCGGCGTCATCGGTGGCGTGCTCGGCGCGGCGGGCGGTGCCTATCTCGGCAACGAATTGGCGGAAGACGGATCGCGCCTTGCCGGATCGCTGATCGGCGGCGGCATCGGGGGGATTGCGGGGCTCGCGATCGGGACGCTGATCGGGCTCGCCGGGCGGGACGACGAGAAGCGCGACTGCAAGGGCTGGCTCGCCCAATACGAGCGCGTGCTCGCCGAGCAGGCGGCCTATGGCTACGGTTACGATGATGGCGGCTATGATGGGGGCTACGCCTATCGGGGCGGAGACGGCTATTACCGGGACGGCTATGGCTACGGCTATCGCGCGCCCCTGCAGCACTACGGGTACCGTCAGGGCGGCGGCTACGGCGGGGGCTACAGCTACGCGGGTGGCGGTGGCGGTGGCTATGTGACCACCCAGTCGGGCGGCGTGGTAGTCGTTATCGAGGAGCAGGCCGGAGAGCGCTATGTTCCTGTTATTACGGAAGAAATAACCGAGGAATACTACGAGGTCGAGGAGCGCGAGATCATCCGCGAACGGGTGATCGTCGAACGCGAGGTTCCTCAGTCCCGGCCCACCAAGCGGATCAAATATACCAAGCAGCGCTAGTTGCGCGGCGCAACTTCGCGCGCCCTCATAAAGCGATGGTCAGATTTCTCCGCCGGTAAGCCGCTGGCACAGCAGATCGAGCTGGTCGAGCGTCTTGTAACGGATCGTGATCGCACCCGAGCGCGGATCGGCATCCGGCTTGATGGCGATCGACATGCCGAGAAATTCCTCGAGATGGCGCTCGACCGCCGCGATATCGGCATTGGTCTCGGCCCCGGCGCTCCCCTTCTTGCCCTTGGTCGCGGACCCGCCATCGCCCGGTTTGGCGCGCACCCGCTTTTCGACCTCGCGCACCGAGAGATTCTTCGCGACCGCTTCTTCGGCAAGCGCTTCGGCCCGGTCGTGCCCGATCAGGGCGCGGGCATGCCCCATGCTCAGCTTGCCCAGCTCGACCAGCTGGATCACCCCTTCGGGTAGCGCGAGAAGCCGCTGCAGGTTGGCCACATGGCTGCGCGACTTGTCCACCAGAGCGGCAATGTCCGCCTGGCTCATGTCCTCTTCTTCCGCGAGGTGCTGGTAGGCGCGCGCTTCTTCGATCGGGTTGAGATCCTCGCGCTGGATGTTTTCGATCAGCGCGATCGCCATCACCTCGCGCCGGTCGAGATCGCGGATGATCGCCGGAATTTCGTGCAGCTTGGCGCGTTGTGCCGCGCGCCAGCGTCGCTCCCCGGCCACCAGCTGGTAGCGCCCCTTGCGCTCGAGCGGACGGACGATGACCGGCTGGATCACCCCGCGCTGCGCGATCGAGCGGGCCAGCTCTTCGAGCGATTCGTCCTCGAATACCTTGCGCGGCTGACCCGGCAGCGGTTCGATCCGCGCCACGGGGATCGAGGCGAGGCCACTTCGCGGCGCTCCACCCGGCTCACCGCTCTGTGCGGTCGCAGATGTCGTCCCGCCCTCTGGCGGAGCAATGCTCTCCTCGCGCTGGGTTTCGCCGAGCAGCGCGCCCAGCCCCCGCCCGAGCTTGCGCTTGCTGCGGTCTGGCGTGGTCTCGATATCGTTGGCCGGCTTCGTGTTCATGCGGCTTTCCTTTCGGCGGGCAATCGACCGATGAGTTCGCGTGCCAGTGCCATGTAGGCGCGGCTCCCCGCGCAGGAGTGATCGTAGATCAGCGCGGGCAGTCCATGGCTCGGCGCTTCCGACAGGCGGACATTGCGCGGGATCACGCTGTCGAACACCAGCCCGCCCAGGCACTCGCGAACATCCTCGGCCACCTGGTCGGTAAGCCGGTTACGACGATCGAACATGGTGAGCGTCACCCCGATGATCTTGAGCGAGGGATTGATGCCCTGCTGGACCCGCTCGACCGTCTGGAGCAGCTGGCTGAGGCCTTCGAGCGCGAAGAACTCGCACTGGAGGGGCACGAGCAACGAATCGGCAGCGCTCAGCGCATTGAGTGTCAGCAGCCCGAGCGATGGCGGGCAATCGATGAAACACACGTCGTACGCGCCATCGGCGCTCGCCAGTGCTTTCTTGAGCCGCTCGACCCGGTCGGCCTCGCCCACGAGCTCGACTTCGGCACCGCTGAGATCCTGAGTCGCGGGGATGATGTCGAGATTGGGGATGCGCGTGGCCTGCGTGCATTGCGCGACCGTGCCCTCATCCAGCAGAAGGTCGTAGGTCGAATAGTCGCGATCCTGGCTATGAATCCCCAGCCCGGTGGAGGCATTCCCCTGCGGGTCCATGTCGATCAGCAGCGTGCGCCAGCCGGTCGCGGCGATGGCGGTGGCGATGTTGATCGCGGTGGTCGTCTTGCCGACCCCGCCCTTCTGGTTGGCAATCGCAATGCAGATCATGCGCGGCTCCCACCTTTGGGTCGGCCCGTGCCGACGAGAATGGCAGCGTCGCGGCTGGTGGCCGATTGTTTCACGTGAAACATTGCGCGCTGCGGAGAATCAAGCTCATCTCTTTCCTGCGCCCCCGAGCGCCCCTTGGGCAAGAGCCAAGTGGTGCGCGCGGTGGAAAACCGGGCGGACAAGTTGAGCAATTCTTTCAGCGGAGCAAAGGCACGCGCGCTGATGACGCCCGCCTCGAAGGTTTCGACATTCTGCAGGCGTGCACCGACGATCCGGCAATTCTCCAGCCCGGCAAGGTCCACGGCCCGCTCGAGCCATTCGACCCTTCGTTTGCGCGATTCGACCAGCACATGCGGGATATCGGGGCGCATGATTGCGGTTACGATGCCCGGAAAGCCCGCGCCACTGCCCAGATCGAGCCATGGCCCCTGCGTTTCACGTGGAACATGATCGAGCAGTTGCGCGCTGTCGGCAAAATGTCGCTGCCAGAGGTGGTCTGTCGTCGAACGTGCGATCAGGTTCTGGCTCTCCGCCTCAATCAGCAACTCTCCCGCAAACCGCTCAAGCGCTCCGAACGCCTCTGGAGAGCAACGATCGGCCACGAAGGCACGCGCCTGGTCCTCGGTTTTGATCATGCGGCGGATACCGTCTCGCGCTTGCGTGTGAAGACGAGCAGCGCCGCCATGGCAGCAGGCGTCACGCCGGGCACCCTCGCCGCTTGCGCCAGAGTGTCGGGTCGGGCTGCGGCGAGCCGCTCGACCATCTCGTTCGAGAGGCCGGGCACGCTGGCGAAGGGAAAGTCGGGCGGAAGGGCAATCTCCTCGTTCCGGCGCAATTCGCGCAACTCGGCATCCTGCCGCGCCACGTAAGGGGCGTAGCGCAGGTCTTCTTCGACCTCGTCGCGCAGTCCGGGTTCGGTTTCACGTGGAACAAGCCCGGCTTCAGCGAGTTCGGCGAGCTGGAATCCGGGAAACCGGGTCCAGTCCTTCAACGGCTGCCGCCCCGCATCGTCGTTTGCGGCAAAGCCGAGCGCGCGCAATTCGGCTGGCGTGTGGTCGATCGAAAGCGCCTCATCCAGCGAGGCGCGCTCGATCTCCCGCCGTTCGAACCAGTGTCGCCTCGCCTCCGAGACGCACCCGGCGGCAAGCGCAAGGGGAGTAAGCCGCGTCGTCGCGTTGTTCGCCCGCAACCGCAGGCGATATTCGGCGCGCGCGGTCAGCATCCGGTAGGGTTCGCTCACGCCGTGCAAGGTCAGGTCGTCGACCATCACCGCCATGTAGCTGTTGGCACGGTCGAGCGCAGGAGGATCGCGCTGCAAGGCAGTGCTTGCAGCATGCAGTCCGGCGATCAGGCCCTGAGCCGCCGCCTCCTCGTAGCCCGTCGTGCCGTTGATCTGCCCGGCACAGTAAAGCCCTTTCAGGCTTCGCATCTGCAACCATCGGTCGAGCGAGCGCGGATCCACGTGATCATATTCGACCGCGTAACCCGGCTCTGCAACGCCCACATCCTCCAGCCCCTCGATCGAGCGAAGAAACGCCTCCTGGACATCGACCGGGAGCGAGGTGCTGATGCCATTGGGATAGACCAGCGGCGTATCGAGACCTTCGGGCTCGAGGAAGATCTGATGGCCGTCGCGGTCGCCGAAGCGGTCGATCTTGTCCTCGATCGAGGGACAGTAGCGCGGGCCCTGCGCATCGATCGCGCCCGAAAAAAGCGGCGAGCGCGAGAGATTGGCGAGGATGATGTCGTGGCATCGCGGATTGGTCCGCGTCACCGCGCAGAAGACCTGCGGGTTCGCTCGTCCGCGTGTCAGGGGCGACATGGTCCACTGCTCGCGATCCGACTCCTGTTCGGCCAGCCTCGCCCAGTCGATGCTGCGCCCGTCGAGCCGAGGAGGCGTACCCGTCTTCAAGCGCGCGAGCGGCAGAGCGGCCTCGCGCAGCTGCGCTGCAAGGCGAGCCGCCGAGCCTTCGCCCACCCGTCCCCCGGTGAAGCGCTCCTCTCCGCGAAAGAGTACGCCGCCGAGAAATGTCCCGGTGCAAAGGATCGCCGCCTCGCACCCCAGCTCGGTCCCGTCGGCAAGCGAGACGCCGCAGACGCGATTGCCCTCGATCCGCAACCCTGCGACTTCGCCTTCGACCACCTCGAGCGCCTGTTCCGCCGCAACCCGGCTGCGCACCGCCGCGCCGAACAGCTTGCGGTCCGCCTGCACCCGTGGGCCCCACACCGCGCTCCCCTTCGAGCGGTTGAGCATGCGGTAATGGATCGCGCCAGCATCGGCGGCGAGGCCGAGCACACCATCGAAGGCATCGACCTCGCGCACGAGATGGCCCTTGCCCAGCCCGCCGATCGCCGGGTTGCAGCTCATCGCGCCGATCTTGCGCGCGTCCATCGTGACCAGCGCGACTCGCACGCCCATACGCGCGGCGACACAGGCCGCCTCGACGCCGGCATGCCCGCCGCCGATTACGATTACCGGAAAATGCTGCATGGCCCCTCTATAGGGAGTCGGGATCGGCACCGCCAGTCCGCGCGTGTTCCACGTGGAACATCACTTGCCGCCCTTACTTGCCAATGCAGAAGCGCCCGAACAGCATATCGAGCATGTCTTCGGTCGCGACCGTGCCGAGCATCGCGTCCATCGCGTGCCGGGCCTCGCGCAGCGCCTCGCTCGCCAGGAGAAGGTCATCGGCAGGGGAGGCCCGGCGCAGAGCGCTGGCGGCGCTCGCAAGCCGCTCCTTCTGTCTCCGAGAAACCGCAACCTGGCCTGGACGTGGAAGCCGCTCGCGTCCCAGCGCCGCGATCCTCTCCATCAACTCCGCGATCCCGTCGCGAGTCTGCGCCGACACGTGCAACGCTGCCCCGCCCTTGCGCGGTGACGTCTCGAGATCGATCATGCTCCCGACTTCTAGGGCGCCATCGGGGCCCTCACCCTCCGGCCCGAGCCAGAGGACGATATCGGCGCGCGCCACCTCGGCCTCCGCCCGTGAAATGCCGATCGCCTCGATCTCGTCCGCGCTATCGCCTCGCAATCCGGCGGTATCGACCAGAAGGAAGGGGACTCCCCCAATCGCGATCGGACGCTCGATCGCATCGCGGGTCGTCCCCGCTATGGGCGAGACGATTGCCGCCGCCTCGTCGAGAATGGCGTTGAACAGGCTCGACTTGCCCGAGTTCGGCGGCCCCGCGAGTACGATCCGCAGCCCTTCCCGCAATCTGTCAGCCGAGGGCACCGAGAGCCATGCATCCATCTCGCGCGCCACTTGCGTTGCTTGCCCGCGCCATTGGGATGCGGGCGGCACGCCCTCCTCGTCTTCATCCGAAAAGTCGAGCTCCTGCTCGACCGCTGCCGAGGCAGCCAGCACCGCCTCACGCCAACGCGCCAGCTCGGTCGAGGCGCGGCCGCCGGCGGAATGGGCGAGCACCGCGCGCTGCAACTCGGTCTCGGCCGACAGCATATCGCTCAGCGCTTCGGCCTCCAGCAGGTCCATCCGGCCGTTCACGAAGGCCCGCCGGGTGAATTCGCCCGGCTCGGCACGACGCAAGCCGCAACCCATTTCGAGCGCCCGTTCGATCGCCGCGATCACCGCGCGTCCGCCGTGGCAGTGAATCTCCGCGCAATCCTCGCCCGTCGCGCTGCGCGGCGCGGGAAACCACAGCACCAGCGCCTCGTCGAGCCATCCTGCCTCGGGGTCGCGGATCTGTCGCAACCCTGCCTGCCGGGGTTTCGGTAGAGACCCGGACAGACGCTCCAACGCCTCGCCCGCCATGGGGCCGGACATGCGGATGATGGCGACACCGCAAGGCGGCGCGCCCGATGACAGCGCGAAGATCGTATCCTTCGCGTCAGTCTTCAGTTTTCGTCTCGCTGCCCTTGGTGCGGCCCATGTTCGCGGCGCTGTTTTCCATGAAGGCCTGGAAGAACTTGAGGCCCGCCTGGCCCATCGGTGCCATCGTCTTTGCGAGCTCCTGCAACTGGTCCGGGTTGGAGACACCGCGCATCGCACGCTCCATGCCTTCTGAATAGGCCGCCTGCGCCTTGCTCAGATCGGGCAATCCCATGAAGGCCCGCGCCTCTTCGGGCGTGCAGTCGATTTCCACGTGGACCTTCATTGCGCTTTCTCCGTTACCTCTCGTACACGGCTATGTGGGCCGCAGGCGCGCGCCACGCAAGCGCACGGATCGACCAATGACGGTAGCACATCGATGAGCGAGACGACACGGATCAAGACCCTCGACGGCAAGGCGGACTTCATGGCCTATGTGGCCCGCCCCGAAGGCACGCCCCGTGCGGCGATCATCGTGATCCAGGAAATCTTCGGCGTGAATGCAGGCATCCGCCGCAAGTGCGATTTGCTGGCCGAAGATGGCTACCTCGCCGTTGCGCCCGACCTGTTCTGGCGGCTCGGCGAAGGCATCGAGCTGGACCCCGATATCGAGAGCGAGTTCCAGCAGGCGCTCGACCTGATGGGCAAGTTCGATCAGGACGAAGGCGTCAAGGACATCGAGGCGAGCATCAGGTGGGCCCGGGCGGACAGCGGCAAGAAGGTGGGCGCGGTCGGCTACTGTCTTGGCGGGCGGCTAGCCTACATGACGGCAGCTCGGACCGATTCGGACGCCTCTGTCGGTTACTATGCGGTCGGTATCGACAATCTGCTGCGCGAGAAGGACGCCATCTCCAATCCTCTCATGCTGCACATCCCGACCGAGGATGGTTTCGTCGACAAGGATACGCAGAAGGCCATGCACGAAGGGCTGGACGACCATCCCAAGGTCACGCTGCATGATTACGAAGGCATGGACCACGGCTTCGCGACGCAGTTCGGCAAGCGCCGCAACGAGGAATGCGCCCAGCTCGCCGACAAGCGGACGATGGCATTCTTTGCCGAGCACCTGGGATGACGCCGACCGAACAAGGCCTTGCCGAATGGCACGCGCTCGCGACCGCGCCCGATCCGGAACGACTGGGTCAGCTCGTGGCCGAAGACGCGGTATTCCACTCCCCCGTCGTCCATACGCCGCAGCAAGGGCGCGCGCTCGTGGTCGCCTATCTCAGCGCCGCCGCCGCGACCCTCGGCCGGGGCGAATTCCGCTACGTGCGTGAGGTGGTGGACGGGGAGAACGCCGTGCTCGAGTTCACCTGCACGCTCGACGATATCCACGTAAACGGCATCGACATGATCACCTTCGATTCCGGTGGAAAGATCAAGGATTTCAAGGTGATGATCCGCCCGCTCAAAGCCGTAAACAAGGTCTGGGAAGTGATGGCCGCGCAGCTGGGCCGTGACTCTTCTCAGCCAAAGGTTTCGGCCAGGAAATAATCCGGCCTGCCCTTCGGATCGACCGGGACCGAATAGATGCCGAGTGGAATATACAGAAGCGATGTCAGCGGCATGGCTCCGGCAATCACCGCGGGCAACAGCGTGATAGCGTAGACCCCGGCAAGAAGGCCGACGAGCCACACGAGCGGGCGGCTCGGTCCTTGTGGCTCGAATGCGCGATCATCAACGCCCGCCTGCCGCAATATCTCCGAGGCGACCTCATAGTCGTCGCGCATGACGCGCATGCGGTGCCCGCCCAGCGCAAGCGAAACATATTGAACCGACGCGTGGGCTTCGCCGTCGAGACTGACGTGAAGCCCGTATCCGCGAAGCATTGCAGCGACGGCAACCGCCTCGAACCGCGAAACGAAGATCGCGAGCAGGACCATGGAGCTCTCGGCGTGCTCCGTGGTTCCGCGCTCCATCCTACTGGTTCATCGTCTCGAAGAAGTCCTCGTTGGTTTTCGAGTCCTTCATCTTGTCGAGCAGGAACTCCATCGAATCGACTGTGCCCATCTGCATGAGGATGCGGCGCAGCACCCACATCTTCGAGAGCTTGTCCTTCTCGACCAGCAGCTCTTCCTTGCGCGTGCCGGACTTGCCGACGTCGAGCGCGGGGAAGATCCGCTTGTCCGCAACCTTGCGGTCGAGCACGATTTCCGAGTTGCCGGTGCCCTTGAACTCCTCGAAGATCACTTCGTCCATCCGGCTACCGGTATCGATCAGCGCGGTGGCGATGATCGAGAGCGAGCCGCCTTCCTCGATATTGCGCGCGGCACCGAAGAAGCGCTTCGGGCGCTGCAGCGCATTGGCGTCGACACCGCCGGTCAGCACCTTGCCCGAGCTCGGAACCACGGTGTTGTAGGCACGGCCCAGGCGCGTGATCGAATCGAGCAGGATGACGACATCCTTCTTGTGCTCGACCAGCCGCTTGGCCTTCTCGATCACCATTTCGGCCACCTGCACATGGCGCTGTGCAGGTTCGTCGAAGGTCGAGGAGATGACCTCGCCATTCACCGAGCGCTGCATGTCGGTCACTTCCTCGGGCCGCTCGTCGACCAGCAGGACGAGCAGGAACACTTCCGGGTGATTGTCGGTGATGGCCTTGGCGATGTTCTGCAGCAGCACGGTCTTACCCGTACGCGGCGGCGCGACGATCAGCGCGCGCTGGCCCTTGCCCTGCGGCGAGATGATGTCGATCACCCGCGCGCTCTTGTCCTTCACGGTCGGGTCGAGCGTGTCGAGGTTGAGCTTTTCTTCCGGGTAGAGCGGCGTCAGGTTGTCGAAATTGGTGCGCATCCGCACCGCTTCGGGATCGTCGTAATTGACCGAGCTGAGCTTGGTCAGCGCGAAATAGCGCTCGCCTTCGCGCGGCGCGCGGATTTCGCCTTCCACCGTGTCGCCGGTGCGCAGACCCCATTTGCGGATCTGGTTGGGCGAAACGTAGATATCGTCGGGCCCGGCGAGATAGTTCGCCTCGGGCGAGCGAAGGAAGCCGAAGCCGTCCTGCAGCACCTCGATGGTGCCGATGCCCATGATCTGCTCGTTATATTCCTCGTCCTCGGCGAGTTCGCGAAGGATGCAGAACATCAGATCCTGGCGACGCATGGTGCCCGCGGCCTCGACACCGAGTTCCTCGGCCATGCTTACCAGATCGGCCGGAGCCTTCTTCTTCAAGTCTTTGAGATGCATATGTTTTCAGTCCGAAAAATGCCGAGCCGCTGTCTTAGGGTGCTTGGGGAAAGCGAAAGATGGGATACGGCGAGAATGCCGCTCGCGCCCGGCCGGGTCTGGATTCGAAATAGGTGGATAGCCTGCTCAGGTCAATCGAGCTCGGCGTATCAATTTGTCGATCAGAACGGCTTTACGATTACCAGCACGACGATCAGCGCCAGCAGTATCGCGGGCGCCTCACCCACCAGCCGCAGGCGCTTTTCCTCCATCGGTCGCTCGCCGCGCGCCATCTTCTTCGACAGCGCGACCATGTAGCCGTGATAGCCGCTGAGGATCAGCACGAGCAACAGCTTGGCGTGGAACCAGCCATCGTCCCACGCGCCCACCGTGACCGACAGCGCAAGGCCGAGAATCCAGGTCACGATGATGCTCGGCAAAAGGATGATCTTGGACAGCTGGCGAATCCGCCCCGACCACAGGGTTTCTTCGTCCGAACCGGGCGCGGTCGCGTGCATGTAGACGAGCTGGCGCGGGAGCATGAACAGGCCCGCGAGCCAGAACACCATGAAGATGATGTGCCCCGCCTTGAGCCAGAAATAGAGCATTCCGAGCGTTTCCTGCATGGCGATTGCCCCTAGCGCCTAAGCCGTCCGCTGCCAATCGCGAAGCGCCGCCAGCGCCCGCTCGACATGCGCGATGGGCGTGCGCCGATCGATCCCGTGGCCGAGATTGAATACGTGAGGGCGGCCGGCAAAGGCATCGAGTATCGCGGCGATGCGGGGTTCGAGCTCGTCGGACCCGGCCAGCAGAAGCAAGGGGTCGAGGTTGCCCTGAACGGGGAGCCCCTTGGGGAGAACCGAGTCTGCCCATGCCGGGTCGATCGTTTCGTCCAGCCCGACCGCGTCCACGCCGGTTCGCTCGGCATAGCGCGGCAGCTTCTCGCCCGCGCCCTTGGGAAAGCCGATGACGGGGATATCGGGATGGGTATCCCTGAGCGCTGCGACGATCGCCGCATTGGGCTCGATCACCCAGCGGTCGAATTCGTCCGGAGCCAGGCTGCCCGCCCAGCTGTCGAACAGCTGGACTGCCTCGGCCCCCGCCTCGATCTGCCCGCGAAGATAGGAAACGGTCTGATCCGCGATTACTCCCACGATGTCGTCGACAGTGCCCGGATCGCGATAGGCCATCGCGCGGGCTTCGTGCTGGTCCCTGCTGCCCTCGCCCGCGATCATGTAGGTGGCGACCGTCCAGGGGCTTCCTGCAAAGCCCAGCATCGTCACCTTCGGGTCGAGCGCCTGCCGGCACAGGCGCACCGTTTCGTAGACCGGATCGTATCGCGACGGATCGGGTCGGAGATCCGCCAGTGCCGCCTCGACAAGCGGCGGCGAAAGATGCGGCCCCTCGCCTGCAAGGAATTCGAGCGTCTGCCCCATCGCATGCGGCACGATCAGGATATCGGAGAACAGGATAGCCCCGTCGAACCCGAAGCGCTCGATCGGCTGGAGGGTTACCTCGCACGCAGAAGCGCTGTCATAGACCAGATCGAGGAACCCGCCCTTCTCCGCCCGCAAGGCACGATATTCGGGCAGGTAACGCCCTGCCTGGCGCATGAACCAGACGGGCGGCGTCGCGGAAATCTCTCCGCGCAGGCAATCGAGAAGTGGACCAGGCATGTCCCTAACTAACCCAATAAATTATATTATTAATAGATGGATGAAAGAAGTTGGCCCTGTGGACAGGGCGCATAACGCCGCCTTGCACAGGGTGGGCGGGAAAACACAAGCATCGTGTCCACATCCCGACTCCGGGGGAATGCTCGGTCAATCGAAACTTATCCCGCTTCTCGCCAGCATGTCGATAAGGGCGCGTCCTGTTGGCAGACTCCCCCGGCAATTCCGGCGGGCGCCGGGCAGGAATTGCGTGCCGGGCTTGTTCTCAGGGAAGTGAAGTGGTTTATCCCGGGCCTTGTCCACAGCTCGGAATGGCCCTTGTCCCGCACGCACCTGCATCTCTTCTCCGATTCGACCGGCGAGACGCTGCAAATGGTCGCCAATGCCGCGCTCGCCCAGTTCGAGGGCGTGGATGTGGAGCGCCATTTCTGGCCGATGGTCCGCTCGCGCCAGCACCTCGAACGGATCGTGCCGGAGCTGGAGAAGGCGCCCGGCCTCATCCTTTACACGCTCGTCAACGAGGATACCCGCAAGGCGCTGGAAGAAAAGTGCCGTCAGCTCGCCCTGCCCGCCGTCGATGCGCTCGGCGAAGTGACCGCCGTGCTCGAAAGCCAGTTCGGGCAAGAGGCGCATGGACGGCCGGGCCGGCAGCACCGCATGGACGAGGCCTATTTCAAGCGGGTCGATGCCATTCATTTCACCATCGCTCATGATGATGGCGTCGGCAGCGAGGATTGGCACAAGGCGGATATCCTGCTGACCGGCGTGTCGCGCACGTCGAAAACGCCGACGAGCATCTACCTCGCCAATCGCGGCTACAAGGTCGCCAATATCCCGCTGGTGATGGAAAGCCCCCCGCCCCCGGTGCTGTTCGATCTGAATGGCCCGCTGATCGTCGGGCTGACCACCGCGCCCGAGCGGCTCGTCCAGATCCGCCGGAACCGCCTTCTCTCGCTCAACGAAGCCGCCGAGACCGCCTATGCCGAGCACGAGCGGGTGGAGGCCGAAGTGCGCTTCGCCCGCCGGATGTTCGCCGACAATAACTGGCCGGTGATCGATGTGACCCGCCGCTCGATCGAGGAAACCGCCGCCGCGATCATCAAGCTGATGAGCGAGCATGGCATGCGCGCCAAGCCGCAGGAGAAGCCGATCTGAGCCTGGTCCTCGCCTCGAACAGTGCCTCGCGCCGCGCCATGCTGGAGGCTGCGGGCGTGCCGGTTTCCGCATATCTCGGCGCCGAGGTGGACGAGCGCGCCCTGGAGGCGGAGATGGCGGATGCTCCCCCCGGCGAAATCGCGCAGGCCCTGGCGGCGGCGAAGGCAAGCGCGGTCTCCGCCGAAAAGCCCGGTGCGCTGGTGCTGGGCGGCGACAGCCTGGTGGTCTGCGATGGCCAGCGGTTCGACAAGCCCGCCAGCCGTGAGGAGGCCGCTGGGCACCTGCGACTCTTCTCGGGTAAGGTGATGCATCTCCACAGCGCCGCTGCGCTGGCGCAGGACGGACGGATCGTCTGGCTGGGTGAAGATGCAGCCGCGCTCCATGTTCGCGACCTGAGCGAGGATTTCATCGAAGCCTATCTCGCGGCGGAATGGCCGCAGGTCGGGCAGACCGTGGGCGTCTTCCGGATCGAGGCGATGGGCGTGCAGCTGTTCGACCGCATCTACGGCGATCATTTCACGATCCTTGGCATGCCGCTTCTGCAAGTGCTCGATGCCTTGCGAGAGCATGGCGTCATCGCGGCATGAGCACGCCCTATGCAGAAGTGATCGGCGATCCGGTCGCGCAATCCAAATCGCCCGCGATCCACCGCTTCTGGCTCGAAAAGCTGGGCATCGACGCGGATTATCGCGCCACACAGGTTTCGGCGGACCAGGTGGCGGACTATCTTGCGGAGCGCCGCGCCGACCCCGACTGGCGGGGATGCAACGTCACCATGCCGCTCAAGCAGGCGGTTCAGGAGCATCTCGACAAAATCGAGGAGCCTGCTGCATCGATCGGAGCGATCAACACGATCTATCCGGCTGGCAACCGCCTGCTTGCGGGCACCTCAACCGACGGCGCGGGCTTTCTCGAACCGCTGACCCAGGAGCTGAACGCGCCGCATCTTTTCCGCATGGCACGCATCCTCGGCGCGGGCGGCGCGGCGCGGGCC
>PAVA01000052.1 GCA_002712945.1 Citromicrobium sp. | reverse complement strand
GGTGCGATGCGGAGACGTGGGTGAGGGGCTGAAACCAGCTCCCTGCTAAGGAGCCATACCTCTATCGGGGTATCGAGGGTTCGAATCCCTCCGTCTCCGCCATTGATCCCCTCTTGAGCCGCTACGAAGCGGAAGCGCGCTGGATCAGGCGCTTTCGAACAGCGCCGCGATCCCCTGTCCGCCGCCGATACACATCGTCTCCAGACCGTACTTGCCGTCGCGCCGCTTCAGTTCGCGCGTCAGGTTGGCCAGGATCCGCCCGCCAGTCGCCCCGATGGGGTGGCCCAGGCTGATGCCCGATCCGTTGACGTTGAGGATGTCGTTCCGGCTGTCGTCCTCCGCCCAGCCCCAACCCTTTAGGACGGCAAGAACCTGCGGCGCGAAAGCTTCGTTGAGCTCGACCAGGTCGATATCCCTCCAGCCCAGCCCGGTTCGCGCGAAAAGGCGTTCGACGGCGGGCACGGGTCCGATCCCCATCCGCGCGGGATCGCAACCGGCGGCGGCCCAGCCGGTGAACCAGGCGATCGGCTCCAGCCCCAACTCTTCCAGCTTGTCCTCCGCAACGACCAGGCACGCGGCAGCGGCATCGTTCTGCTGGCTGGCATTGCCGGCGGTCACCACTCCGCCCTCGATCGCCCGCAACGCGCCGAGGGTTTCCATCGAGGCATCGGGCCGGAACCCCTCGTCGCGGTCGAACAGGACGGGATCGGCGCGACGCTGCGGGACTTCGACGGGCACCAGTTCGTCGTCGAACAGGCCCTGCTCCCACGCGGCGGCCGCCCTCTGGTGCGAACGGACCGCATAGGCATCCGCCTGCTCGCGCGTGATACCGTAGTCCTTCGCGAGGTTCTCCGCGGTTTCGATCATGCCGGAGATGACGCCGAACCGTTCGACGGGCTGGCTCATCAGGCGGCCACGGAGCAAGCGGTCATGCAGCGTCAGATTGCCCATGCGCGCACCCTTCCGCGCGTCCAGCGTGTAGTGCTCGACATTGGACATGCTCTCGCACCCGCCCGCCACCACCACGTCGGAGGTGCCGGTCTGGATCATCATCGCCGCGTCGATCACCGCCTGCAGACCCGAGCCGCAGCGCCGATCCACCTGATAGCCCGGCACTTCCACCGGCAGACCGGCAGCCAGCCACGACCAGTGCCCGATGGCAGGCGCCTCGCCGTTGCCGTAGCCCTGAGCGAAGATGACGTCGTCCACCCTCGCCGGATCGATGGCCGTACGCTCCATCAGTGCCTTGAGGATCACGGCACCCAGGGCACCGGCGGTCAGGGGAGCAAGCGTGCCGCCGAATTTGCCCACGGCGGTACGGATGGGCGAGACGATGGCCGCGCGGCGCAGGGTCATGGATCGATTTCCTCGGGATTGTCGGGGAGTGAGAGGGGCGTAAAGGCGCGTCAGGCCTTGATGTTGGCGTAGTAGGGGATGGGCACATCCTCATCGCCGGCACCATCGCCGACCATCATCTTGGTGCGCGGATGCATGACCGCGCCGTCGATGATGATGTTGAGGCAGCACGGCTTGCCCGAGGCGAAGGCCTCCCTCACCGCATCGGCGATCTCGTCGTAGCGGGTTATGAGACGGGCCTCGACGCCGAAGCCAGCAGCGACGAGATCGTATCGGGTATCTTCCAGCGTCACGATGGCTTCGCGGTTGCGCCCGTAAAGCAGGTTCTGCGCATTGCGCGACATGCCCCATTCGGCATTGTTGAGCACGATGGTGACGATCGGCAGCTCATGCCGAACCATCGTGTCGAACTCCTGGATATTGAATCCGACGCCGCCATCGCCCGCGAAGCATGCGACCGGGCGATCCGGTTTGGCGCGCGCGGCGCCGATCGCGAATCCGGGTGAAATGCCGAGGCACCCCAGATAGCCGCAACGCAGGTGCTGGCCTGCGCCGGGCGAGCGGATCAGGTCGCCCACCCAGTTGCCCGCTTCGCCGCCATCCGCGACCACCGCCGTCCCCTCGGGCAAGGCATCCATCACGGCGGCTACTGCGTGACCGGGATGGATCTTGCCGTTCTCGGTCTCCGTGGGAGCATCGGCAAAGGCCTGGCGCGCAGCGGGCCTGAAATCGCGCAGGGTCTGCGCCCAGTCGCCCCGGTCGGGCCAGTCCATCGCACCGGCGGCTTGCGTAAAGGCGCGGATCGCCTGCCCCGCGTCGGCGATGATCGGCAGGTCCGCCATGCGCACGCGGCCGATCTCCAGCGGGTCGATCTCCACCTGGGCCACATAGGCCTCGGGCGGGATGATGGCGCCCATGGCACCGCCCAGGAACATGCCCATCCGTGCGCCGAGCAGGAGCACGGCATCGCATGGCGAACCCGACGCGGCGGCCATCGCGAGACCGGCGGCGGCCCCGCCATAGAGCGGGTGATCGTCCGGCAGGACGCCGAGCGACTTCTGGCTGGCGATCACCGGGATGCCCGTGGCTTCGGCGAGCTTCTGGAGCGCCGCGCCGGAATCGGTCAGCATGACGCCGCCGCCCGCGATGATGACGGGGCGCTCGGCGCCCTTCAGCTTCTCGAGCGCACTCGCCACCGCCGCCGGATCGGGCGCGGGCGGTGTCGGACGCTGCCACGCCTCGGTGGACGCGGGTTGCTGGTCGGTCGGGCGGAAGACGACGTCGATCGGGATTTCGATGAAGACCGGCCCCGGCGCCCCGCTCAAGGCCATCTCGGCCGCGCGGCGCACGAAGTCGGTCATCTTCTCGGGCTCGGTCAGGCGCCCCGCCCACTTGGTCACCGGCTGCGCCATGGCGACCGCATCGAACCCGCCCTGCAGAATGTTCTCGTCCGCGTCGCGCAATGGGGCGGCGCCTGCGATGAACAATGTCGGGATCTTGTCGAGATGGGCATTGGCTATCGCGGTCAGCACATTGGTAAAGCCCGGCCCGGCAGTCACCGCGCACACGCCCAGCTTGCCGTTCGACGAACGCGCATACCCGTCGGCCGCGTGCCCGGCCGAGGCTTCGTGGCGCGTGTCGGTCAACCGGATGCCGAACTCCTCGCACGCCATGTAGAGCGGATCGAGATGGCTGCCGTGCAGCGCGAAAATCTCGGTTACGCCCAGCCCCGCCAGGGTGGAGGCGATCAGCTCGCCTGCCGCTCTCTTTTTGCTCATCATCCTCTCCGATTGAATTTGCTTGCCGGGACCGTAAGCCTTACGTTTTCGAATGACAACGGTATTGTATGCAAAAGCGCCAACGCCGAACCTTGCACCCGAACATACTACAGACTGCAAAATTTGTCGGAATCGCGGGACTAAGGCACACGGCCCCGGCCGCCTCAAGCTGAATCCCCGGCCGCGAAAAAATGGTTGAACCCGATTGGATTGGATGCAATAGGATGGCGGCAATGCCAAGCACTCCATCCCTCCGTCCAATCCGGACCGCCCAGACCCGTGGCTGACGCTAGCGGCAATGCAAATCGGCCGAATGCCGCGGTTATCGGTGCCGGAATGGGCGGCATCCTTGCCGCCATAAAGCTGCGCGAACGCGGCATTGCATGCACCGTCTACGAAAAGGGAGACGGTTACGGCGGAACCTGGCGGGAGAACACCTACCCAGGCCTCGCCTGCGACGTCTCCGCGCACTGGTACACCTACAGCTTCGCACGCAATCCGGAGTGGAAGTCGCTGATGGCCGATGGCCCCGATATCCGCGACTATTTCGAGCGCGTGGCGCGCGATCACGGACTGGACGAGATCACGCATTTCGGGAAGGAGGTGACCGCACTACGCTATCGTGACGGCGCATGGGATCTGGCGACCGCCGACGGGACGAACGAACGGTTCGACATCGTCATCGCGGCGACCGGCATCCTCCACCATCCCAATATCCCGGACTTTCCAGGTATCGAGAGTTTCGAGGGCGATTGCTTTCATTCGGCCCGCTGGGACCACGATGTCAAACTGGCAGGCAAGAATATCGGCGTGATCGGAACCGGGTCGACCGCCGCCCAGCTCGCCACCGCGCTGATCCCCGAAGCCAATCGCTTCGATCTGTTCCAGCGTACCGCGCAATGGGTTCTCCCGCGCGATAACGAACCCTATTCCGCTGAAGATCGCGCGAGGTTTCGCGACCATCCCGACGAACTCGAAGCGCTGATTGAGGAACTGAGGTCGAAAACCCTGAAGGGCTATGCGGCCGCGGTCATCGATGTCGACTCGCCCGAGCTCGCCGCGATCGAGCAATTGTGCAAGGACCATCTCGCCACCGTGCGCGACCCCGAACTGCGCAAGCTGCTGACCCCGGACTACCGTGTCGCCTGCAAACGGCTGGTGATTTCGGGCACCTTCTACGATGCCATTCAGCAGCCCAATGCGAATGTCGTCGTCTCGCCGATCGAGCGTATCGAGCCGAAGGGCGTGCGAACCGCCGACGGACAACTCCACGAACTCGATCTGCTGGTGCTCGCCACCGGCTTCCAGGTCGATCGGTTCATTCGCCCGGCCAAGGTGATCGGCCGGAACGGCACCGATCTCGACGAAGTGTGGGAGCGCGGCCCCAAAGCCTACCTCTCCGTCAGCGTGCCGGACTTTCCCAATCTGTTCCTGCTCAACGGCCCCAACAGCCCGGTCGGGAATTTCTCGCTGGTCGAGGTCGCGCAGCACCAGATCGAATACATCCTGCAACTCATCGATGGGATCACCCGAGGCGACTACGCCGCGGTCAGCGCGACGCGCGAGGCGCTCGACAGCTTCGAGGCCGAGCGACGCGAGGCGGCGCGAAAGACGGTGTGGGTGACGGGCTGCAACAGCTGGTACCTCGACGACGAGGGCATCCCGGCATCGTGGACATTCTCCTACGAGAGATTCGAGCAAGAGACCAAAGAGCCGAAGATGGCGGATTTCGAGACGGTCTGAAAAACGAAGGACCCGGGGCGACAAAGAGCCGGGCGAGAGAGGAGACAGGACATGGTCGACAGAGCGACGATCGAAGCAGCTTTGAAGAAGCTCAACGAAACCGAAAACGCGCGGCATCGTACCGGCGTGGAGGCGGTCAGCGCGGGGATCGATCAGATCATGGCGCCCGATGTCGAAGGCTGGCGCAACGGGGCGTACGTCCCCGACCGCGCGAGCGAGCGCGAGGTCGAGAAAAAGGCCTTCGGAGCGCTGGTCGACTACAACCGCGAGGTCGAGCGCACGATCATCGATCCGCCCTTCGCGGCTACCGGCTGGACCATCCGCGGCACCTTCGACGGGCAGCCGGTCGAAGCGCCCGGCTCATCCCAGTTCGAATTCAACGAGGAAGGCCGGGTCCAGCGCTACTGGATGAACTTCAACCCGGAAGATTTCTTCTACCGCAAGGGCTGACGCCCGTTCGCAGGCACACGGAGAATTGAGAACATGGCAGTCGGCGTAAAGCTTCCCGAAATCAGCATGGGGGTCACCGAAGCCACCATCGTCAACTGGCTGAAGGCCGTGGGCGATCGGGTGGAGGCGGGCGAACCACTCGTGGAGGTGGAAACCGCAAAGTCCACGGTAGAGGTCGAATCGCCTGCTTCCGGCACCCTGATCGAGATCGTCGCGGCCATCGACGAGGAGATCGAGGTCGGTACGGTGATCGCGAAAATACAGCAGGACTGAGATGCCCCTCGACCCATCAGCCCAGCTCGAAGCCTTTCGCAGGATGCTGCGCATCCGCCTGTTCGAAGAGGCACTGATCAAGCACAACCCGGTCGGTCACCTCAGCATCGGGCACGAGGCCGCGATCACCGGCGCCTGCATGGCCCTGCGCGACGACGATTACGTGACGGGTACACATCGCTCGCACGGCCACCCGATCGGCAAGGGCGCGGAAATCGGCCCGCTGATGGCGGAGATTTTCGGCAAGCGCACCGGGATCTGCAAAGGGCTCGGCGGGTCGATGCACCTGACCGATACGAAGATGGGCCTGATCTGCGAATCGGCCATCGTCGGCGGTGGCTTCCCGCTGGCGACGGGAGCGGGTCTGAGCGCACAGGTCCGCGGCACCGACCAGGTCAGCCTCTGCTTCTTCGGCGACGGCGCCACCAACCAGGGCACCTTCAGCGAAAGCGTCAACATGGCCGCAATCTGGAAGCTGCCGGTGATCTATTTCTGCGAGAACAACGGCTATGCGGTCACCACCCCGGTCGAAAAATCGCACGGCCAGCCGGAGATCGCGCGCCGCGCCGATGGCTTCGGCATCCCCGGCGTGAGCGTGGACGGGCAGGATCTGGAAGCCGTCCACGAGGTCACCGCGCAGGCAGTCGCCCGTGCGCGCAATGGCGAGGGCCCGACTCTGATCGAGGCGCGCACCTACCGCTTCGACGAGCACTCCAACCGTCTCGCCATCCCGATCGAGTACCGGACCAAGGAAGAAATCGCCCACCATCGCGAAAACCGCGATCCGGTGGCCCTCTATCGCGCGATCCTGGCCGAACGCGGCCTCAAGTCCGAGATCGCGGCGATCGACGCCGAGGTCGAGGAGACCATCGAAGCGGCAGTCACCTTCGCCAAGGACAGCCCCGAGCCCGAGATGGACGATCTGTGGGACAACATGTTCGTCAATCCGATCGGCCCGCGCGTGGGTGAGGAGAACGCGGGATGACCATCGTCAACTCGACCAAGCGTCTGTCCTACCTGCAGGCCATCGTGGAGGCGCAGCGCGAGGAGATGCGCCGCGACGAGAACGTGATTCTGATGGGCGAGGATATCGCGGTCTATGGCGCGCAGACGCTGTTCGACGAATTCGACGCAAAGCGGCTGCGCAACACGCCGATCTCGGAAAACAGCTTCGTGGGCGTCGGCGTGGGCGCGGCTCTCACCGGGCTTCGCCCGATCGTCGACCTGACGATCGCCAGCTTCTGCTACCTGGCGTCCGACCAGATCATCAACCAGGCCGCAAAACTTCGGTTCATGACCGGCGGACAGCTATCCGTGCCGCTCGTCGTGCGGACCAGCACGTTCTACAACAACCGCACCGCCGCGCAGCATGCGGACCGCCCCTACCCCCTGTTCATGAATGCGCCGGGGCTGAAGGTGGTCGCGCCTGCAACCGCGAGCGATGCGAAGGGCCTGCTCAAGTCCGCCGTGCGCGACGACGACCCGGTGGTGATGTTCGAGGACATCAACCTGTGGAACAAGAAGGAGGAGGTCTCGCTCGACGAGGACGCCCTCGTTCCCATCGGCAAGGCGGCGGTAAAGCGCGAAGGATCGGACGTCACCATCGTCTCCATCGCCGGGTGCCTGCCCCATGCACTCAAGGCTGCCGAGATGCTCGCCGAAGAAGGGATCGATGCCGAGGTGGTCGACCTGCGGACCATCGTCCCGCTCGACCGGGACACCATCCTCGCTTCGGTCGCGAAGACAGGACGGCTCATCATTGCGGACAATTCGCATAGCGTCGGCAGCGTCGCGTCCGAAATCGCCGCGGTCGTTTCGGAAGAGGCTTTCGCCTCGCTCAAGGGCCCGATCAGGCGGGTCACCGCGCCGCAGGTGCATGTTCCCTACAATGGCGCGCTGGAAAAACGGCTGTTCGCATCGCCGGAAAAGATCGTCGCGGCTGCAAAGTCGTTCAATTAGCAAAGGGAGGGGCCAGACAATGGCAAACAGCATTACCAAGCAGTCGATCACCCAGGAAACCGCCGACCGCCTGATCGAGGCCGCAACGAAGAAGGCCACCGAAATGGGTCTGGCGATGGTGATCTCGATCGTCGACGAGTCGGGCATTCTCAAGTCCTTCCGGCGGATGGACGGTGCGGCGCTGCTGTCCGTCGATATCGCGACCAACAAGGCCTATACGGCGGTCAGCTTCGGCATGCCGAGCCACGGCTGGCACGATTTCATCAAGAACGATCCGCCCCTGTTGCATGGCATCGTCCACACCCCGCGACTGGTGGTATTCGGCGGCGGCTACCCGATCACCGATGGCGACGATATCATCGGCGGGATCGGGGTGAGCGGCGGGCACTACGAGCAGGACATGGCGGTGGCCGAAGCGGGCCTCGCGGCGCTCTGACACATCGATGTCGGACGATATCTCCACCATCCTGTTCGACACGGCCGACCGGCTCTTTGCCGCTCTGAGCGAAGGCGTGCGCGACTGGAGCGGCATGTTCGACGACGAACGGGCAGCGGGTTGGCATCAACTCGAGGAATCGGGATTGCCGCTAGCCCTGCTCGACGAGGATCAGGGCGGGCTCGGCCTGCCGCTGGCGGATGGGCTGGAACTGGCCCGGATCGCTGGCCGCCATGCGCTTCCCTGGCCGCTGGTCGAGACCATGCTGGCAAACCGTTTCGCAGCCGAACAGGGCACCGATGCTCCCGCGGGCTATGTCGAGACGCTCGGCCAACTCGAATGCGCTCAGCGCGTTCTCGCCGCCCTGGCGCGGAGCCTGCAGATGGCGGGCATGCTGGAGAGTGTGCTGCAGATGTCGATCGACTATGCGGGGGAGCGGAGCCAGTTCGGTCGCCCGATTGCGCGTTTCCAGGCCGTCCAGCACATGCTGGCGGTTCTCGCGGGCGAAGTGGCGGCGGGATCGGCTTCGGTCGACCACGCGCTGCCGTCCGTGCAAGCTGCTGGCGGACCGGAATTTCTGGCGGTCGCCATAGCCCGCACGCGCCTTGGCGAGGCTGCCACAAGGGCCGTCGCGCTGTCGCACCAGCTGCATGGTGCGATGGGCTATACGCAGGAGCACCGCCTCCACCGCTATACCACCGCGCTCATGCGCTACCGCGACGATTTCGGCACCCAGGCCTGGTGGTCGCAACAGGTTGGCAAAGCGGTACTGGCAGAAGGTAGGGACGGGCTGTGGCCCATGGCGACCGCCGCATGAGCACCCCGACCTTCCCCCAACCGATCCATCGGGAGCAAGACGAGGATCTGCGTTCCGAGGTGCGCGCATTCCTTGCCGAACAGCTTGCGAACCGCACGCCGTTGCAGCGTGCCGAAAGCTGGAACGGGTTCGACCGCGATTTCAGCCGTGCGCTGGGCCAGCGCGGGTGGCTCGGCATGACGTGGCCGAAGGAATATGGCGGGCACGAACGCACCGCCTTCGAACGCTACGTCGTGGTGGAGGAAACGCTGGCTGCCGGCGCGCCTGTCGCCGCGCACTGGTTTGCGGACCGCCAGAGCGGCCCGACGCTGCTGCGCTATGGTAGCGAAGAGCAGAAACGCGCGATCCTGCCCCGGATCGCTGCCGGCGACTGCGTGTTCTGTGTCGGCATGAGCGAGCCAGATTCGGGGTCCGACCTCGCTGCAACGCGCACGCGCGCCGAGAAACAGGCGGACGGATCATGGCGCGTGAACGGCACAAAGCTGTGGACCAGCTACGCGCACCAGGCGGACTACATGATCCTCTTCTGCCGGACCTCCGGCAGCGTCGCCGATCGCCAGGCCGGAACGAGCCAACTTCTGGTCGACATGCACGACACGCCGGGCATGACCGTACGGCCGATCCGCGACCTGATGGGGCAGCATCATTTCAACGAGGTGCACTTCGAGGATGCGCAGCTTCCCGGCGATGCACTGCTCGGCACCGAGGGAAACGGCTGGGCGCAGGTGATGGGCGAGCTTGCGTTCGAGCGTTCGGGCCCCGAACGGTTCCTGTCGTCGATCCAGCTTCTGATCGAACTGATCGGCGCGCTCGAGGGGTGCGATAGCCTTGTTACGCAGCGCGCAGTCGGGCGCCTCTTCGCGCATCTCGTAACCCTGCGGCACATGTCGCGGGGAGTCGCCGTGCTTCTCGAGCGCGGCGAAGATGCGAACGTGCATTCGGCGATCGTCAAGGATCTCGGCGCGACCTTCGAGCAGGAGTTGCCCGATATCGCGCGGGGCCTGGTCGACGAGCAGCCCGATCTCGCAAGCACCAGCCGTTTCGCCTCGGTGCTCGCCTACACCGCGCTGGCTGCTCCGTCCTTCTCGCTGCGGGGCGGAACGCGCGAAATCCTGCGCGGCATCATCGCCCGCCAGCTGGGCCTGCGCTGATGGTGGATTTCGTCGAAGTCTCCCCTCGCGACGGCCTGCAGAACGAGCCACGATCCCTTCCGGTCGATACCAAGGTGGCGCTGATAAACCGCGCCATCGGGGCCGGGGCCCGGCGGATCGAGGTGGCCAGCTTCGTCCGCCCCGACGCCGTCCCCCAGATGGCGGACGCCGAGGCAGTGATCGAGCGGCTGACGCCGGACGCCGCGCGCTATATCGGGCTGGTCCTGAACAAGCGCGGGGCGCTGCGCGCGCTCGATACCCGGGTCGACGAAATCGGCTTCGTCTGCGTGGCGAGCGACACGTTCGGCAGCCGCAACCAGGGACAGACGAGTGCCGAGACGCTCGCGACCGCCGTGGACGTTCTCGAGCTGTCGTACAGGGAGAGGCGCGACGCGCAGGCGATGATCGCGGTCGCCTGGGGCTGCCCGTTCGAGGGGCCGACCCCGCAGGATCGGGTGATCGAGATGGCGAAAGCTCTCGCCGAAGCAGGAAGCCTCGAAATCGGGATCGCCGATACGATCGGCATTGCCCGCCCGTGCGAAGTCGAGGCGCTGACGAGCCGGGTCGTGGAAGCCGTGGCCCCCCTGCCCGTGCGGGTCCACCTCCACGACACGCGCGGGATGGGCGTGGCCAACGCGCTCGCTGCCATACGCGGAGGCGCGAAGGTCATCGACGCGGCTATCGGGGGGACCGGCGGCTGCCCCTTCGCACCCGGCGCCGCGGGCAACCTCGCCAGCGAGGACATCACCTTCGCCCTCGGGGCCGAACTTGGGCTCGATCTCGACCGGCTGATCGAAACCGCCAACTGGCTCAATGCCGAGCTTGGCCGGGATCGCGAGAGCGCAATGATGCGATCCTCGAACTCCGGCTGCTGAGAGAGCCGCAGGGCACCGCTTTCTTGCGGCCCCTATTCCCCCAGCCAGCGCTTGCGGACGCTTTGCGTATCTTCTCCCACCGTGCTCGGTGCGGATTTGCGGATGGCCGAGGGCGTGCGCGAAAGCTTGGGAAAGGTGCCCTGCATCGGCGTCGGTCCGAACTCGTCGTCGGGGACAAACACGATCGCATCGCGCGCGGCGAAGTGCGGGTCCGCCAGCATGTCTTCCGCATCGTAGATCGGTCCGGCGGGAACGCCGTGCTCGATCATCGCCTCTTCCAGTTCCGCCACGGTCAGCGTCCCGGTCCAGGCATTGATCAGTTCGTCGAGCTCTTCCTGGTTCTGCCCGCGCGCCGTGTGATCCCGGAATTTCGGAGACTCGGTCAGCTCGGACCGCCCCATCGCCTGCGCCAGCCTCGCGAATACGCTGTCCTGGTTTGCGCCGATCATGAACTCGCCATCCTTGCAGCGATAGACGTTCGAGGGCGCGATGCCCGGCAGGGTCGATCCGGTTCGCTCGCGCTTGTGCCCCGCCACGGCCCATTCGGGTATCAGGCCTTCCATCACCTGCAGCACGGATTCGTACAGCGCGACATCCACCACCTGCCCCACGCCGCTGCGGGCGCGCTCGTGCAAAGCTGCCAGAGCGCCCATGCAGCCATAGGTCGCCGCGAGCGTATCCCCGATCGAGATGCCCATGCGGGCAGGAGGCCGGTCGGGTTCGCCGACGATCCTGCGCCAGCCCCCCATCGCCTCCGCGATTCCCCCGAAGCCGGCCCGCGAGGCGTAGGGCCCGGTCTGCCCGTAGCCCGATACCCGAACGACGATCAGCCCCTTGTTCTCGGCCATCAGCTCGGCCGGGTCGAGAGACCACTTCTCGAGCGTGCCCGGCCGGAAATTCTCGATCAGGATATCGGCTTCGCCGATCAGCCGCCGGGCAAGCTGCTGTCCTTCCTCGGTCTTGAGGTCGGCGACAACCGATTGCTTGTTGCGCGCAATCACGCGCCACCAGGTCGGCTGCGAGCCCTGCCCCCAATGCCGCATGGGATCGCCGCCGGGCGGCTCGATCTTCACCACCTCGGCGCCCATGTCGCCCAGCAGCTGGCCGCAGAACGGACCGGCAATCAGCTGTCCCAGTTCGACCACCCGCACGCCCGCGAGCGAACCCGAATTCTCAACTTCGCCCTTCAACGCCCGGCCCCGATCATTTTTCCCACAATCGCATACAGTCTGTGTGGTCTCCCAAAGGACCCGTGCATCCGCATGGTGGCCGCGACAGCATGAGCCCTGATTCCTGTTTTTGCGCGTTTTTCCACCATGCCCCGCCCTGTGTTCCGGCTATACAAGCGTTTCTGCGTATGTGCTTCGCGTGGTAGCCTTGAACCATCTTTTGACTAGATTGCATGCAAATGGCAAGGCTATTGTGTTGCAGAAGACACATCGGAAGGCAGAGAGATATCAGTGGCCGAAGGATCGAAAACGACCGCCACATATGGCGGCGACATCACGGGAGCGGACCTCGAGCGGCTCGATCGCTGGCTGCAGGAAGCGATACCGGGCGTCGCGGGGCTGACCGCGATCGACCGTTTCGCCGGCGGGCAGTCCAATCCCACCTTCAAGCTTTCCGCGGGCACGAGAAAATTCGTCCTGCGCCGCAAGCCCCCAGGCGAGCTGCTGTCTTCCGCGCACGCGATCGAGCGCGAATACGCGGTGATGAACGCGCTCGGCGCCACCGGATTTCCGGTACCGAAGGTCTATGGTCTGTGCGAGGATCCCGCGGTGATCGGGTCCGCCTTCTACATCATGGATTTCCTCGAGGGACGGGTTTTGTGGGATCCCAAGCTGCCCGATATGGCGCCTGACGAGCGGCGGGCGATCTACGAAGCGCAGGTGGACACGCTCGCAGCGCTTCACCGCGTCGACCCTGCATCGGTCGGCCTCGCCGACTTCGGTCGACCGGGAAACTATTTCGCTCGCCAGGTCTCGCGATGGACCCGGCAGTACCGCTCCTCCAACGCTCCCGAGCAGCCCGAAATGGAGCGTCTGATCGAATGGCTCTCGCGCGACATGCCGGGCGATACCGCGCCGCGAATCGTCCATGGCGACTATCGGATCGACAATATGGTGATCGCCCCGTCGGAGCCCCGGATCATCGGTGTTCTCGACTGGGAATTGTCCACTCTGGGCGACCCGATCGCCGACCTCACCTACTATCTGATGATCTGGCACATGCCGGCGCACGAACGCGCCTCGCTCGCGGGTGTCGACTTCGAGGCCTCCGGCATCCCGACCTGGTCGGAAGCGCTCGACCGATATCTCGCGGCCACGGGTGCCTCGCTCGACCGGCCGGTGGAATGGTACATCGCATTCAATCTCTTTCGGCTTGCCGCTATCCTGCAAGGGGTCGCCGGACGTGCCGCACGCGGCCAGGCGAACAACGAGCGTGCCCTGCGCGCGCAGGACCGGGTAGCGCCTCTTGCGCGTGCCGCCTGGGCCAATGCACAAGCCGCCGGAGCAATGTCTTGAACTGGCCGGTCTGCAGCATCGCCGAAGCCACTGCAAAGCTCACCGCGCCCGGTGCGCCTTTCGCGATGCGGGAGGAACAGGTCGCGGGACAGAAGCTGCGCACCTATGTCGAAGCCCCGTCCACTATGCGCCAGGTGATCGACGCGAGCCGGGCCTACGGGGAGCGCGATTTCCTTGTTTACGGGGAGGAGCGCATTTCGTTCGAGGCGCATTGGCGCGCCGTGCAGACTCTCGGGCGGGCGCTCGCGACCGAGTTCGGGATACAAAAGGGCGACCGGGTGGCGGTTGCCATGCGGAATTTCCCCGAATGGTCGGCCTGCGCCTTCGCGGCCATGGCCGTGGGTGCGATCTTCGTCCCGCTGAACGCATGGGAAAGCGGACCGAACCTGGCCAGCATGATCCACCGAAGCGGTGCGAGGGTGGTGTTCGTCGATCGGGAAAGACGGGAGCGGATCGTCGATCTCGCCCCCGATGTGCGGTTGATTACGGTGCGCACGGACGATGATGCGAGTTCGATCGAGACGATCATCGGAACCCCCGCCGACTGGGCCGAACTGCCGGACGATCCGGCCCCCGACCGGGGCCTGGCCCCCGACGATCCCGTGACAATCTCCTTCACCTCCGGCACGACCGGCATGGCCAAGGGCGCGCTGGCAACGCACAGGATGGTTCTGACCAACCTCATCAACACGCAATTCCGTGTTGCGCGCGCGGCTGTGAGGCGGGGGGAAGACTGGCCGCCCGCTCCCGCCGCTTCGCAACAGACGGTGCTCCTGCCCCTCCCTCTCTTCCACGTCACCGGCCTGCATTCGGCGCTGGTTCCCGCACTCGCGCGCGGAAACCGCCTGGTCATGATGTATCGATGGGATCTGCCCAGGGCGATCGAGCTGATCGCACGGCACAAGGTTAACATCCTAATCCTGGTACCGACGCTGGTGGTGCAATTGCTGGAACATCTGCCCGAAGGCGGACGGCCCGATCTGCAATCCTTGCATACGGTCACCTACGGCGGTTCGCCCGCTGCGGCGGACCTGGCGGAGGGGGTCGTCTCGCGCTTCCCGGGTGCAGCCCCGGCACAGGGCTATGGCGCCACCGAGACATCCTCGCTCGTCGCGTCCAATTCGCACGAGGATTTGCTGCTGCGCCCCCGCAGCGTGGGCACGCCCGTTCCCTGCTGCGATATCCGGATCGTCGACGAGGCCGAACTGGATGTGCCGGAGGGCGAGCCGGGCGAATTGTGGGTGCGCGGGCCGCAGGTTTTTGCGGGCTACTGGGAGCAGCCGGAGGCGACCGCAGAGGCGCTCACGGACGGATGGTACCGCACCGGCGATATCGTGCGCAGGGACGAGGAAGGCTTCCTCTATGTCCTGGATCGCAAGAAGGACATGGTCATCCGCGGGGGCGAGAACGTCTATTGCTCGGAGGTCGAGGCTGCGATTGGTCGCATTCCCGGCGTCCTCGAATGCGCGGTCTTCGGCCTCCCCGACCGGGTTCTGGGGGAAACTGTGGCGGCCTGGGTGGTCACCCGGGGGGAGATCGCTGCGGGCACCGTGAGCGAACGGCTCGCGGCAAGCCTTGCCGGTTTCAAGGTTCCCTCGGACATTCGGGTATCTCGCGAGCCACTCCCAAGAAATGCTGCAGGCAAGGTGCTCAAGCGCCAGCTTCGCGATGCGATGATCGCGGAGCGCGAGAGCTCGGGCAGCGAACCAATAGAAGGGTAATCCCATGACCGTTCCCGAAGAATCGCTAGCCGCCGCAGCGCGCCTGTTCGACACCGTCCAGCACGGCGACCTCGATCTGCTCGGCGAGATTTTCGCCGAGGATGCGCAGGTCTGGCACAATACGGATAACGGGCTGACCGATATCCCGACCACGATCAGCAACCTCAAGACGATCCGCGAGACCGCGACCATATTCTCATACGAGGATATCCGCCGAACCGCGACACAGGACGGTTTCGTCCAGCAGCATACGCTCGTGGTGCAGCAGCCCGGCGGGCCGCGGATCGAGGATCGGGCCTGCTGCGTGTGCACCGTGAAGAATGGCAGGATTTGCCGGATGGACGCCTACCACGATTCGGCGGCGACCGGAGCCATGGCGCACAAGTCGCCCGGCTAGGCCCGGTCTAGTCCGCTTCTTGCGGAAAATCGCCGCCGGTCTTGGACATGAGCGTCTGGCGGGCGGAGCGGATATGTGCGGTCATCACGGCGCTCGCCCATTCCTCGTCGCGCGCGGCGAAGGCGTCGGTCAGTTCGAGATGCTGCGCGGCGGACCTGCGTATCTGTTCGAGCGAATAGGAACGGAACGTATTGAGGACCAACGGAATTTCGACGATCGTGCCCAGCAGGTTGCGAAGTCGCACGTTCCCGCTCGCATCGAGCACCAGCTTGTGAAACTCGTCGTTGAGTTCGGTAACCTTCTCGACATCGGGCGTATCGGACTGGGTGATCCCGTGCATCTGCACCGCGAAATCGCGCAGGCGTTCGAGCTGAGCGTCCGAAATGTGCGAGGCGGCCTCGCGCGCGGCAAAACTTTCCAGCAGGATGCGCAGATCGTAGATCTGCTCGATCTCGTGCCGGCTCCAGGTGGCAACGAACGCGCCGCGGTTCGGGATGAACTGGATGAGCGCCTCGGCATGCAGGCGGCGCATGGCTTCGCGCACCGGAGTGCGGCTGAAACCGGAAGCCTTCGCCAACGCCTGTGCGGTCAGATGCGAGCCGGGAGGATAGGTGCCGTTCCGGATGCCCTCGCGGATCGTCTCGTAGGCAATGTCGACCGCTTTGACCAATTCGCACCAACCCTCAGTCTTCGTCCAGCCACCAGTCGTGCCTGCCCGGCGGCACCCGATAGGCCCCGTCGAGCCGGACGACCGTTCCATTCACCATACGGTTTTGGGCGATATGCGCCACCATTTCCGCAAACTCAATGGCATCGCCGGGACGGGACGGAAACTGCACCTGGTCGCGCAGCCAGTCGACCATCGGGCCCCTGGCATTGGAAAACATCGGCGTCTCGAAAATCCCCGGTGCGATCGTTGCCACGCGAATGCCGAAACGGGCGAATTCGCGCGCCAGGGGAAGGGTCATGGCGTTGACGCCGCCTTTGGCAGCGGCATAGGCGGCGGTTCCGATCTGCCCTTCCATGGCGACGATCGAGGATGTGTTGACGATCACCCCGCGCTCGCCCTGCGCATCGGGTTCGGCGTCGACAAGCCGTTCGACCAACGCCTGGGCAAGGATGAAGCTGCCGAGCGTGTTGACCTCCAGCACACGGCGAAAGCCTGCGGCGGTAACCTTGCGCCCCGGCCCGGCCGACAGGCCCGAGTGGCCAACCCCCGTGGTGTTGAGCAGGCTGCGGATTACGCCCAGCTCCTGCCCCAGCGTATCGAACGCGGCGCTCACCTGTGCTTCGTCGGCAACGTCGGCCATTGCGAAGGGGCCGGTCCACGCACCGCGCCGGAGGTCGAGCACGCCCACCTTCGCGCCGCGCTCCTGCAAGAATTGCGCTGTGGCAAGGCCGAGGCCGGAGCCCCCGCCTGCCACGACGAAGCCCGTGCCGCGGATCTCTACGGTTCTTCTCCCTCGACCAGCGCGATCTGTTCGGCGATCGTGCGGCTGGCCATCCAGTAAAGGAAGGTCGAGACAAGCCCGAACGCCATCCCCAGAAGAATCCCGGCGCGCAGCCCCTCGCCCTCTCCGAGGCTGGGTGCGAACATGTCGCTCGCCAGTCCGATGAACATCGGTCCGAAACTCAGCCCCACCGCACTGTTGATGAAGAGCGCGACCGCCAGTGCCATCGCCTTGTTGTCGGCTCCGGCCAGCCGCTGCATCGCGTGGTTGCCGGGGCCGTACCAAAGGCTCGTGAAAAAGGCGGAGATCGTGAAGATGGCGAGCGAGGCGAAGGCGCTCGGCACGGTGAACATGACGACATAGCTGATCGTGCCGAGCAGGGATCCCGCAGCGGGGATCAGAGCAAGCGCGCGCAGGTTTGTCTCGCCGAGACGGTCGCCCAGCCTGCCCCCAACAAGGGCACCCAGCGCGCCACCGGTGGCGCCGAACAGCCCCAGCCCGAGGCCGATGACGCCCAGCGGCTGCTGGCCGAAGTTTGCGCCGATGGCGGCCAGTTCTTCGCTGTGCAGCCGCAGGTAATAGGATCCGGCGAAGGCCATTGCGCCATAATTGCAGAAGCTCAGGAAGGCGCTGCCCAGCGCGATCAGTGTGAATGTCCTGCGCGAAAGCAGCATCCGCAGCGCCGCGGCGAGCGTCGGCGGCTTCGTGCCGGGCGCGCGCGGGGCCGCGACAGGGCGATCGTCCCTGAGCGTGGCGAGGACGAGAAGCCCGATGACGACGCCGGGCCCGCCCGCCGCCACCATCGTCCACCGCCAGCCGATCAGGCCTTCCAGCATGCCACCGCCGATCAGGCCCACCGCAGCGCCCACGGGCGCCCCGGTGGCGAAAACGGCCAGCGCGAAGGAACGCCGCGCCGGTGGAAAGCGATCGGCGATCAGGGCTTGCGAGGGCGGTGCCCCGCCCGCCTCGCCGATACCTACCCCCACCCGCAGGAGGAGGATCTGGACGAAGTTCGCGGCCGCGCCCGTGGCGGCCGTAAACGCGCTCCAGATCAGGATCGCGACGCCTATCACCCGCACGCGGTTGGAGCGGTCGGCGAAGCGCGCAATCGGCAGTGCTGCTACGCTGTAGAGAAGCGCGAAGGAGAGCCCGCTGAGGGCCCCCAGCTGCCAGTCGGCGAGCCCGAGATCGCGCTTGATGGGCTCGGCAAGGATATTGATGATCTGGCGGTCGAGCAGGTTGAGCCCGAACCCCATGGTGAGCAGTGCCAGCAGCCAGGTGGTTCCCCCACCCTGCGTCCGGGCGCCGGTCGCGGTCGTCGCTGCGACCGGCGCGGGGTGGAGATCAGTTGCCAAAGGACCAGGTCAGCTTGAGGCCGACGGACCGTTCGGAATCCATCGCGGGAATATTCGAGTAGCCGATGGTCGAAAGCGGGGTCGAATTGTCCGTCCCGGAATCGAGCGGCGTACGGAAGATCCCCGCCACGAAGTGTTCGTCGAGAAGGTTGCGCGTCCACAACGCGAGTTCCCAGCGGCCGTCGTAGCTGCCGATCGCCAGCTGCGCATTGAGCAACCCGTAGCCCGGATTGATGCTGTTGGCATCCGCCACCACGCCGTAGCTGCTGCTGCGATAGCTGTAGGATGCGCTGGCGTTGAAGGTCAGCTCGTTCGAAATATCGGCTTCGTAGTTTCCGCGCAGCCCCCACGTCCATTCTGGCGAATAGATCAGCGGGTACCCCTCGGCATTGAACTGCGGAGGGCTGCCGGGGGGCAGGCCGGGCTGCACGTAGGTGCATTCCCCCGGAGGTGTCGCGGGGTTGGTATAGCGATCATAGCACTGGACCGCGAATTCGGTGAACTCGGTGGGAATATAGGCGAAATTGCCGGACAGGGTGAGGCCCGGCGTAGCAAACCAGGTGATGTCGCCTTCCACACCTTGCGTCTTGAGACCGCCTGCATTGGTGGTGGTGTAGTAGAAGGTCGGCGCGACGCCGACGCGCTGCTGCCCCTGGAAGTCATCGTAATCGACCCGGAAGGCCGCCAGCGTGACCAGCAGGTTCCGGTCGAACAGGTCCGCCTTCAGACCGACCTCGTAAGACTCCGAGAGTTCCGGGCGAAGCAGGAGCTGCGGCTGGTTCGCCGGGTGCGAGATCATCGGGCCCTTATAGCCCGTCGCATAGGTCGCATAGATGTTGATGTCGGGCGTGATGTCGTACTTTGCCGAGAGCTTGTAGGTGAACTTGTCGGCCTTTACCTGCGCCTCGCCCGACGTGAGCGGCAATGCGAGGCCGTGGCACGACTGGCCGAAGGCGTAGGCCGGTCGGCAGGTGTCGGGCTGGTCGTAGTAGTCGATCCTCTGCCGGACATCGTCATTGGTATAGCGGCCACCGGCGATCAGGGTCAGGTTCGGCAGCACTTCGGCCTCCAGCTGACCGAAGAAAGCGAAGCTGCGGATCTTGGCCTTCACCCACGACGCATATCCCTGCCCGGAATAGGGGCCGATCGCATTGAGCGAGAGGAGGATGGCCGAATCGTCGGGCAGATAGCCCAGCGTGCCGCGGTTCATGCCCTTCTGATAGGGGCGGGAGTCGTAGTAGAATCCGCCGAGCGTGTAGTTGAGGATGCCTGAATCGCCGTTGAGCCGCAGTTCTTGGGTGAACTGCGTTCCTCCCGAGACGTTCTCGTTCTTCGAATAGATCGCCCGCGGGGTCGCATCCGTATCGAGCGCGATCGGCTGCAGCAGATCGCGGTATGCGGTAATCGAGGTGATCGTCGCGTTGCCGAGGTAATATTCCAGCTTGGCGCTGGCGGTGTAGGATTCCTGCTTCGTGTAGCTGGCGCCCTCGGTCGCGACTTCGAGGTTTTCGGGGCCTGCGACGATGCCGTAAGGCGCAACCTCGTCACACGGCATGAAGCCGCCGAAGCCGCTGCCGCAATTGCGGAAGGTCCACAGACCGTTCGCGTTGTCCTCGAGGTTGCGATACTCGCCCGTGAGCAGGATGCTGAGGTCGCTGGTCGGCTCCCACAGCAGCTTGCCGCGTAGCGAATAGCGTTCGTACGCCCAGCGATCGATCCCGCTGAAGCGGTCTTCCACGAAGCCGTCGCGCCGCTGGATGCCGCCCGCGACGCGGATTGCCGCAGTATCGCCCAGCGGGAGGTTCACCACCGATTCGACGTTCACCTCGTTCCTGCTGCCGTAGGAGAGCGATCCGTCGAGCGTGCTCCTCCCGATCTTGGGCTTGGCGGTGATGATCTGGATGACGCCCGCCGAGCTGTTCTTCCCGAACAGGGTGCCCTGCGGCCCCTTCAGCACCTCGATCCGTTCGATATCGACGAGCGACTGGTAGCTGGGACCGGCAAAGGAGACCTCGGGGAGGCCCTGGATGACGTCGTCGATGACCAGCGCCACCGATTGCTCCGCGCTCATCAGCAGCGACTGCGTGCCGACCCCGCGAACATTGAACCCGCCGCCGAAATTGGCGTTGTAGTTGACCCCGGAGGCGAGGAACTGGACGTCCGCAATGGTCGTCAGGTTGCTCTGCTCCAGCGCGTCCTCGGAAATGACCGAGATCGAGACCGGAACATCCTGCAGCGCCTGCTCGCGCCTCTGGGCGGTCACGATGATCTCGCCGGGCGCCGGGGGTGCCAGATCGTCCGCCGGATCGGCTTCGGCCTCCTCCGTGGCCGCTTGCGGGGCTGCCTCCTGGGCCACCGCCGGAGCCGCCAGGGCGGCCAGGCTCGTGCCGACAAGAAGTGCGAATGGCTTTGCTGTCCTCATTTATCACTCTCCACACATTGCGGCTTTTTGCCGTCTGGTTTCCTTTGCGGTCAGACCCGCATTCCTCCGTCTACGAGAAGCGTTTGGCCCGTCATGAAGCTGGCGTCCTCGCTGGCGAGGAAGGCGGCGACCGATGCCATTTCGGAAGGCTGGGCCGCGCGCCCCATGGGAATCCGCGCGGAGACGAAGTCGCGCATCAGCCCTTCAGGAGTGGTCCCGGGACGCTGCGCGGCCAGTGATTCGTAACGCTGGCGCACGTAGGGCGTCAGGGTAATGCCGGGCGCAAAGGCGTTGACCCGGATGCCGTCCGCAGACAGCTCCATCGCCAGGTCGCGGGTGAGCGAGCTGACACCGTACTTCGCGGCCGAATAGGCGCTCAGCCCGGCAACCCCGTGATAAGCGCTGATCGAGGTCGTGCTGACGATGGCCCCGCCCTCGCGCTTCCTGATGTGCGGGATCGCATGCTTCGAGCACAGGAAGGCGGAGGTCAGGCTGAGTTCGACCGTGTAATTCCAGGCGGCGAGATCCAGCTGGGCGACTGGCGTCTGGTCGACCGGCCCCGCGCCCGTGCCGCCCCCGGCATTGTTGAACAGAATGTCGATTCCACCCAGCCGCTCACCGGCCTCGCACATCGCATCGGTCACGGCGGCCTCGTCGGTCACGTCGCAGGCGATGGCGATGCCCGCTTCGCCTTCCTCGGCAAGGCCTGCGGCCACCGCCTCCATCGATTCAGCGGTCGCGAATTTCTCGCGCGGGGCCGCCGCCTTGGAACCGCACAGGTCGAGGAGCGCGCAGCGTCCGCCTTCCCGCGTCACGCGACGCGCGATCGCCTCGCCGATTCCGCCCGGACGCCCGGCGCCCGTGACGACGGCGAGCTTGCCCGCGAAGCGCCCGGAGCTCATGACCGCTTCACTTCACGGCACCAGTATATGTGTGCAATCTGATCCAGAATCCCCGCCCCACCGTGTTTATTCGGCCGATTTCCAATCGACATTGATGGTTTTATATCCAATCGCAGGATTGCATGCAACCTTTCATTCGTCGTACTCCATTGTGAGGAGCGCGGACAGATGCGTCGGACCCAGGCCGCCGCGCCCAAGGCCGCAAGCCGGGCCTGATCCAGGCGGGAGCGAAGGGCGTGATGCAAGACGCACCGCGAACAATGTAAAAACGACCGCGAACCCTCCAAAAATCTGCGCATATCCGGGGTTTCCTCTGCACCTCCGCCAGAAATTTCCCTTCTCGCGCGCTTCATGCTTTCGGGCCGCGATCTGGCCGGACGCACATATTCATCCGCCCAGCCTCCGCCTCTCCCGCAACCGGGGCCGGCACAAAATTCTCTTCGCGGGGAAGAGCGGCGCTCCTCCCTTGCGCGGCACGGTTGCATGCAATAATGCCACAGTAGAAGAAAAGAACGCTCGGGAGGGATTAGGTGTCGTTGGTGCTCATCGAAAAGACCGGGCCGGTCACGAAAGTCACTCTCAATCTGCCCGACCGGCGCAACCCCATTTCCGATAATGAGGTAATCGACGCCCTGCTCGATGCTGTACACGCGGCCGATAGCGACCAGTCGGTCCGGGCCATCATCCTGACGGGTGCGGGCACGGCCTTTTCGTCCGGCGGCGACCTTTCCAAAATGGAAGCGGGCGTCGGGTTGCGCGGGGCGCACCCGATCGAGACCGATAGAAATTATCGCGCGGGCATCCAGCGGCTGCCACTCGCCTTTCAGTCGCTGGAGGTTCCGGTCATTGCCGCTGTCAATGGCCCTGCCGTCGGAGCCGGATGCGATCTCGCGTGCATGTGCGACATCCGTATCGCCACGCCGAACGCCTTCTTCGCCGAGAGCTTCGTGCGTGTCGGGCTGGTCCCCGGAGACGGCGGTGCATGGCTGCTACCGCGGATAGTCGGCTGGTCGCGCGCCACGGAAATGGCTCTGACAGGTCGCGCAATCGATGCCGCTACCGCGCTCGACTGGGGGATGGTGAGCCGCGTGGTCGAGCCCGATCGCCTCGACGACGTGGCGATGGAGATCGCCGGGGAGATCGCCGCCAATCCCCCTCGCGCGGTCCGCATGACCAAGCGCCTGCTGCGCGAGGCGCAGGACGCCTCGCTCGCCACGGTGCTGAACCTTTCCGCCGCTTTCCAGGCGCTCGCCCACGAAACCGGCGACCATGCCGAAGCCGTCTCGGCGTTCCTCGATCGCAGGACGCCGAGCATTACGGGGAACTGACCGATGCCGCGGCTCCCCCTCGTCAGCAGGTCCGACATAACCGACCCGCTGGTGATCGAGATGTACGATCGCAAATTCCCCGGCCGCGATCCTGCGACCGAGCCCGGTCAGACCGCATCCGGGGCGCCGGGGAACTTCGAGGCGGTCTTCGCACACTCGCCCGATGTGTTCGAGCACATTGTCCGCGGATTTCAGCTCAAGCAGACCAAGGCGCGCAAGCTGCCCTTGCGGTATATGGAGCTGGCGATCACCCGGATCGGCTGGGCCTGTTCGTGCCGCTGGATGTTTTCCGAACACACCAAGATCCTGCGCGGTCTCGGCTATTCGGAGGCCGCCCTCTCCGCAATTCCGGCCTGGCAGACAAGCGATGCGTTCGACGATGCCGAGCGCGCCGTGATGGCCTTCGCGGACTGCATCGCGCTCGACCACGGCCGCACGCCGGATGGTCTCTTCGCGCGGCTCGCCGAACGGTTCGACCCGGAAGAGATCGTCGAGCTGACCTACATTGCGGCCATGTTCGCGATGAACGCAGGGATGATCCGCGCGCTCCGCCTCGAACACGACGACTACGAGGAACGGGTGCAGGAGATGCCCTCCCCGCCCGACTATCGCTTCGTCGATATCGAACCGCGACCGCTGCCGAGCCGGAACTGAGCCATGAACCGACCATCGAGCGCCTATTCGTACTACGTCGTTGCATGCCTGATGGCAGCAAGCGCGTTCTCGTTTCTCGACCGCCTCGCGCTCAGCATCCTGATCGAACCGATCAAGGCAGATCTGCACCTTTCGGATACCGAGGTGAGCCTGCTTGCAGGCACCGCCTTCGCGGTCTCCTACGTGCTGTTCGCCTTCGTCTTCGGCCGCTGGGTCGACACCCGCGAGCGGCGGGGCGTGATCGTGATCGGCGTCGCGCTCTGGAGCCTCGCCACTGCGGCATGCGGCCTCGCGCGCAGTTTCGCCGCGCTCTTCTCGGCGCGCGCCCTGATCGGGGTGGGCGAAGCGAGCCTCAATCCCGCAGGGTATTCGATGATTGCGGACTATTTCCGGGAGGGGCGCAGAGGGCTTGCGACCGCCATTTTCGCATGCGGCGCAACCCTTGGCGGGGGCGTTGCCATCATGCTGGGCGGGCAATTGGTCGACTGGGCCTATGCCGTCGACGCACAGCTCCCCTTCCTCCCGGATTCCGCACCATGGCAGGTGGTCTTCGTGCTGATCGGCCTGCCAGGCTTGCTGGTTGCCCTGCTCATTCTGCTGACGGTACGCGAGCCCGCACGCACGCTCACCCGCGGGGAGAGCGCCGCAGCGCCCGGCATCCCCGATGCGCTGGGTTTCATCGGCCGCCATGCGCGGGCCTTCGGCCCCTTGTTCGCAGGCTATTCCTTCATCGCGATCATCGGCTACTCGTTCATGGTCTGGGGGCCGGTGCACTTCATGCGCATCCATGCCTTCAGCGCCGGCGATGTCGGGCTGCTGCTCGGCATCGGCTATGGCGTGGGCGGCACCATCGGCCTTCTGGGTGGGGGCTGGGTCGCAGACCGGCTGGTCATGCGCGGCAGGATCGAAGCGCCGGTCCTCGTCACGCTCTTCGCGGTCGTTCTCGAGACGCCCCTGTTTATCGGGGCCTATCTTCTCGGCGACGCCTTCTTCGCAGCCCTGCTCTTTTGCGCAGGCATGGCCACCGCCAGCATAGTCGGCGGGGTCCAGATCGCGATGGTCCAGTCGCTGGCTCCCAATCGACTGCGCGGGATCATGGCGGCCGTGTTCGGCGCCTGCGTCAATCTGGCGGGCTTCGGGATCGCCCCCACGATCACGGCGATGCTCGCCGAAGGGCTTTTCGGCGGGCCCCAGGGCATCGGCAAAGCCCTGGCGGTGATGACGGCCGCTGCCGGATCGCTCGCGATTGGCCTGCTGTGCCTGGGCCTTCGCCCGGGTCGCGACCTTGCAAGATCGCTGACCGTCTGACCTCCAGCAGCAAAGTGCATCCAATTTTTTCGCATGAGCAGCTTAAGATGGATGCCTTTTGCCTATATCCGGGTCATTTTGGCTTGCCCTGATCCTCACATACTGTAATCTGCATGCAAATCGAGCGCCACAAGGCGCCGTAAAAGGAGGGTGGGATGATCGGCATTTTGAAAAGCACGACGGCTGTAGCCGTACTCGGTCTGGCACTGTGCTGGTCGGGGCAGGCCTCGGCACAGGACACTGCAGACGAACCGGAGGCAGAGACGCAAGCGCCGCGCACGCAATTGCTGAACGAGATCGTGGTCACGGCGCAAAAGCGCGAGCAGCGGCTGCAGGACGTGCCCGTTTCCATCACGGCCGTGAGCGGCGATACGCTCGAGGATCTGAAGATAACCGATCTCAGAAGCGTGCAGAGCTATGTGCCCAACATGGCCGTGCTCAATTCAGGAGTGAACCCGGTGGTCTTCATCCGGGGCTTCGGTTCCGGCCCCAACAACGTCGCCTTCGATCAGGAAGTCTCGGTCTATCTCGACGGCATCTACGGGGGGCGTGGCGCCCAGTTTAGCGCCCCCTTCTTCGATCTGGAGCGCATGGAGGTTCTTCGCGGGCCGCAGGGGGCCCTGTTCGGCAGGAACACCGCCGCAGGGGCGATCAGCCTGGTTTCCGCAAGGCCTACCCCCACGTTCGAGGGATATGTCACGGCAGGCTATGATTTCGAACGCGAAGGCTTCGATCTGACAGGTGTCGTCAGCGGCCCGATCAGCGACACGCTGGGCATACGGGTCGCCGGCAAGGTGGTTCGCCAGGATGGCTATATCCGCAACCTGTACAATGATCGCGACGAGCCTCTGCTGCGCGATACGCTCGCCCGCGTTACCCTGCGCTGGGAGCCCGCGAGCGATATCGATATCGTCCTCAAGAACGAATACGGGAAGCATCGCCTCGAAGGCGGCGTGACAGTTTCGGGTTCACTCACGCAGGATGTCTACGACGGCGACTTCGGCGATGAACGCTATGTCTCGGACAATTATGCCGGAGCGGGCCGCGACGAAGGCAGCGGAATCGAAACCTGGAACACGGCGCTCAATGCGGATTTCGGCATCGGCGATCACACGCTCACGCTGGTTGGCGGCTACTCGCAGTTCGAGACGGAACGCTTCACGGCCTACGACGAGATTGCGCCCGACGGCACGGTGCCGCCCAACGACGGCAATGCGAAATTCGGCAACGGCTTTCCCGAAGATTTCGAGCAATGGTCCATCGAAGCGCGGCTGTCATCGCCGCTCGGCCAGTTCTTCGAGTATGTCGCGGGTGTCTATTACGACACCTCCGACTACCACCTCCATCAGGACACCTTCTACCGTGACGTCTTTGCGCTGACCGGGCACCAGTCGACGGATTTCTATCAGGACAGCAAAGCATGGTCGGTGTTCGGCCAGGGGACGCTCAACTTCACCGACGCGCTGCGTTTCATCGCCGGGCTGCGTTATTCGAAGGTCGAGAAGTCGGCGACGTTCACGCAATACACGGTCAGCGGATCGCCGCTCAACCCGATCGGCCCGGATCGTTCGGGCAGTCTTTCCGAAGACTATTTCGATCCAAGCGGCACGCTGCAATACGATATCGCCGACGATATCATGCTGTACGCCACGATTGCGCGCGGATCGAAGTCCGGCGGCTTCGTGTCGAACACCTACAATGTGTCGGCAGACGGCTTCCAGTTCGCCGCCGAGCGCTCGACCAACTACGAAGTCGGCCTGAAGTCGACGCTGGGCAATGGTCTCGCCACCGTGAACCTCGCGGCCTTCCGGATGGACTTCACCGATCTGCAGCAATCGGCCTACGATCCCGATCGCCGGACGTTCTTCACCCGCAATGCAGCCAAGGCGCGTTCGGAAGGCGTGGAACTGGAGGTGCAGATCCTGCCGACCGACGAGCTCTCGCTCAGCGCGAGCGTCGCCTACCTCGATGCGCGCTTCGTGGACTATCCCGGCGCGCCGTGCCTTTCCTACGAGACCGTGGCGCAATGCGATTCGAGCGACCCGGACTCGCTCGCGGCGCACAATATCGCCGGACTGCCGCTGCTGTTCGCGCCGGAATGGAGCGGCAATGTGGGCTTCAACTACGATACCCAAATCGGCGGCCTGCGCCTGGTCACCGGAGCCAATGCCCAGTTCCGTTCGGAATATTTCATCGCCGACGGTTACAGCCCCATCTGGGGCGTGCAGGATGGCTGGATGAAGCTCGATGCGCGGATCCAGCTCGGCGACCTGGACGATCGCTGGAACATCGCGCTGGTCGGTCGCAACCTGACCGACGAGCACACGCGAGGTGCCGCCATCCGCTTCCCCGGCTCGATCACGGCGACGACACGCTCGCTCAGCTGGATGGACGAGTACCGTTCGCTCACCCTGAGCGGTACGGTCCGGTTTTGAGCGCCGGAGCGGGCGCTCCGCGCTGCGGCGCCCGGTCCACTTCTGAGAAACCAGTGCCGACGAGGATTATCGAGTGAGCGAGAACGGCGATGGCGGAGAGGGCCTCGATTTCGAAGCGCTTTCCCGTCGGTACGAGGAAGAGCGCGAGAAACGGCTGCGGTCCGACGCGGTGGGCCAATATCGATCGCTGAAGGGCGATCTCGCGGCCTTCGATCGCGATCCCAATGCGCAATCGCAGCCGGATCGCGACAGTGTCCGCCAGAGTGTCGAGGCGGTGATTGTCGGTGGCGGTTTCGGCGGGCTGTTAACCGCGGTTCAGCTCGCGAAGCGCGGGATCACCGATCTTGCGATCATCGACAAGGGCGCCGATTTTGGCGGGACCTGGTACTGGAACCGCTACCCCGGCGTGCGTTGCGACGTCGAATCCTACATCTACGTGCCCCTGCTCGAGGAAACGGGCTTCGTCCCCAGCGAGCGCTATGCAAAGGGCGCGGAAATTCAGCATCAGTGTCGCCTGTTGGCAGAGAAGTTCGGTCTCTACGAAAGGACGCTGTTCCAGACGGTCGCTCGCGACCTCGTGTGGGACGATGCCGAGCGGATGTGGACTGTCACGACCGACCGCGGCGACGTCTTGCGATCCCGTTTTGTCGTTGCGGCGACGGGACTGTACAGCAGCCCCAAGCTGCCCGGCATACCGGGGATCGAGAGTTTCAAGGGCCCGAGCTTCCACACCAGCCGATGGGACTATAGCTTCACCGGCGGCGACCCTGATAGCGACCTGCCGGGCCTTGCCGGCAAACGCGTCGGAATCATCGGAACCGGCTCGACGGGAATCCAGTGTGTCCCTCCGGTCGCTCGCTCAGCCGAGCATCTGTACCTGTTCCAGCGCACACCGGCCTCGGTCGACGTGCGGGGCAACGGGCCGACCGATGTCGAGTGGTTCAGGGCCCAGGAAGAAGGCTGGCAACGCGCGCGCATGCTCAACTTCACGCAGTGGACCTCGGGCATTCCACAGGTGGAAGACCTGGTCGGCGACAGCATGACCGATCTGTTCCGCGAAAAGGCGGTCTCCGCCAGTCTCGACATGACAGCCGAAGAACGCGAGCAAGCCGAATTCGCGCGGATGGAGCGCGTCCGCCAGCGGGTCGACAGCATTGTCGAGGATCGCCGTACGGCGGAAGCGCTGAAGCCCTACTTCCATTACTTCTGCAAGCGGCCCGGGTTCAGCGACGACTATCTGCAAGTCTTCAACCGGCCCAACGTCACGCTGGTCGACACCGCTGGCCGAGGCGTGGAGAGGGTGACCGAGAACGGCCTGGTCGTGAACGGCGATGAATATCCGCTCGACTGCATCATCTACGCCACCGGCTTCGACTTCATGACCAGCTTCACCCGGGAATCGGGACTGACCGTGACGGGGCGCGATGGGATCAGCCTCGCGGACAAGTGGTCCGACGGGGCGCATACGCTTTTCGGCATGCAGACCCGCGACTTTCCCAACTTCTTCGTCCTGTCGATCGTCCAGGCCGGAACGTCGATCAATTACCTTCATACGGCCGACGCCCAGTCGCTCTACATGGCCGCCCTGATCGACCACTGTCGCCAGAACGGCTACGCGACCGTCGAACCGACGCAGGAGACCGAAGACGCCTGGATCGAGGAGTGCATCGCGCTGTCGGCGGATCGACTCGCGTTTCTCGAGAAATGCACGCCGAGCTACTACAATTTCGAGGGGCGCCGACCGCGCGAAGCGGAATTGAACTCGCCCTATGGCGGCGGGCCGCTCGCTTATTTCGACAAGCTCGAGGCCGCGATCGAGGACGGGTTCGAGGCGCTCTACGAATTCGGGCCTGCAAACGCCTGACCGCTAGACCGGCGATTACGGCCTGCCACCGCGGTCGACCTTCCCGGAACAGGCCTCCTGCGCGCCGGCGATATGCGGCGTCTTCTTGCAGTGAATTGACCATATCGCTGCGGTCAAGCGGCGGACGAACCGGCAACCCGACAGCTTCCGGCCCATGCGGTCCGGGTGCGCCTACGCACGGGCTACAACCATCGGACAATCCGGCCCAAGCGATGCCTTGTTCCGTTCTGAAAAACAGGTATGCTCCGCAAGAGAACGTGATCAAGCACGTCGATCGGGAGAGACTGCGATGGCCTGGGATTTCGAGACCGAGCCCGGATTCCAGGAAAAGCTGGACTGGATGGAAGGATTCGTGCGCGAGAAGGTCGAGCCGCTCGGCCTGCTCGGCATTCATCCCTACGATGTCAAAAATCCACGCAGAAACGAGCTTGTTCGTCCGCTGCAAGACGAGGTGAAGCGCCAGGGCCTGTGGGCCTGCCACCTTGGGCCGGAGCTAGGCGGACAGGGATACGGTCAGGTCAAGCTGGGCCTGATGAACGAGATTCTCGGCGGCGCGAGCTTCGCCCCGATCGTGTTCGGCTGCCAGGCGCCCGATACCGGCAATGCGGAGATCATCGCCCATTACGGCACGCCCGAACAGAAAACGCGGTATCTGGAACCGCTGTTGCAGAACGAGATCGTCTCGGCCTTTTCGATGACCGAACCGCAGGGCGGATCGGACCCGACCAGTTTTGTCACCCGCGCCGAGCCCGACGGCGATGGCGAGAATGGCGGCTGGAAGATCAATGGCGAGAAGTGGTTCTCCACCAACGGCAAGTGGGCCGACTTCCTGATCGTGATGGCGGTGACCGATCCCGATGCCCCGCGCCACCAGCGGATGAGCATGTTCATCGTGCCGGTCGATACGCCGGGCGTGGAGATCGTGCGCAATGTCGGCGTCTACGGGCAGGAAAGCGGCTCCGAGAGCTACATCCGCTACACCGATGTGCAGGTGCCGGCCGATCACCTGCTGGGCGAACGCGGCGGAGCCTTCGCGATCTCGCAGACCCGGCTGGGCGGCGGGCGCGTCCACCATGCGATGCGCACCGTGGGCAGCTGCAAGCGGCTGCTCGACGCGATGAGCCGCCGCGCGGTCAGCCGCAAGACGCGCACCGGCACGATCGCAGATTACCAAAGCGTCCAGATGCAGATCGCGGACAGCTATATCGAGCTGGAGCAGTTCAAGCTGTTCGTTCTCAAGACCGCCTGGATGATCGACAAGCACCAGGACTATCGCAAGGTCCGCAAGGACATCGCAGCAATCAAGGCGCTGATGCCGAAGGTCTATCACGACATCGCGCAGCGCTGCATCCACATCCACGGATCGCTTGGCGTGTCGAACGAGATGCCTTTCGTCGGCAATCTCATCGGGTCGATGGTGATGGGAATCGCCGACGGCCCGACCGAGGTTCACAAGGTGACCGTCGCGAAGCAGCACCTGCGCGCCTACCGCGATGTCGAAGATCCGATGTTCCCCGACTATTCGCTGATCGAACGCCGCGCCCGCGCGCACGAGATGTACGATCCGGTCGAGGAAATCGTCGAGGCGGCGGAGTAGCACGGATGGCCACCACCGCAGCCGCCCCCGCGCCCTCGCCCGCGCTGGCTCCCGCCCCGCCGATAACGCGGATGCATCGTCTGACCTACGGGTCCGGTGCGATCGCCAACGGCGTCAAGAACGCAGCTTTCTCCACCTACCTGCTGCTGTTCTACAATCAGGTGCTTGGCGTGCCCGCCGCCATCGTTTCGGGCGCGATTGCGCTGACCTTGCTGGTGGACGCCTTCGCCGATCCTTTCATCGGCCGCTGGTCAGACGTGACGCGCTCGCGCATCGGGCGGCGCCATCCGTTCATCTTCGGCTCGGCTCTGCCCACGGCTGCCTTTTTCATTCTGTCGTGGTTCCCACCCGCGGGCCTCAGCGACATGCAGATGGGGTTCTGGATCTTCGCGCTCGCCTCGCTCACCCGCATGTCGATCAGCGCGTTCGAAATCACCACCAGCGCGATGGCGCCCGAGCTGACCGACGATTATGCGGAGCGCACCAGGCTGTTCGGCCTGCGCTATTTCTTCGGCTATCTCGGCACGTTCGGCTTCACCGCCTTCTCGCTCGCGGTGTTCTTCGTCGCGACGCCAGAGTTCGAGCGCGGCCAGCTCAACCCCGAAGGCTACGTCAAGTTCGCGTGGCTGGGCGGCGCGCTGATCCTTGCTGCGATCCTGGTCTGCGGCTTCGGCACGCTGAGCCGCGTGCCGCACCTGCGCCAGCGCGACGAACCCGGCGAGGGCGCAACCCCGGCCTCGCACCTGAAAGAGATGTTCACCGCCTTCCGCAATCGCGGCTTTCTGGCAATCTTCGGCTTCGGGGTGTTCAAGTACACCGCCATCGGCCTGTACGCGGCGACCACCGTCT
>PAVA01000051.1 GCA_002712945.1 Citromicrobium sp. | reverse complement strand
TCCGGAGGGCCTGCGCACCGATCGCACGATCTCCTGGCAGGCCGATTGGTACGATCTCGTGCGCGCCTACGGGCAGGTGAAGGCGCGCAATGCGCCCACGCTCCACACCGTGCGCGATCGGCAGGTGATGACGCTCGAAAGCGCGCTCGACCGGGTATCGAACATGCTCGGCCTGACGCTCGACTGGATGGTGCTGGAGGATTTCCTGCCCGCCGGTGCCGACAAGCGCCTGCGCAAGTCCGCCATGGCGAGCAGCTTCGTCGCGGCGCTGGAACTGGCACGCACGGGTCGCGCCGAACTGGCGCAGGACGATATCTTCGGCCCGCTCCGCCTGCGCCGATGCAGGACGCGGGAAACGGCATGAGCGAGACCGGCAACGCAAGCGACCCGGCAGCCCTCGACCGTGCGGTTGAGGCCACTTTGTTCGCCTCCGAGGAGCCGCTGACGCTCGATCAGCTCGCCAGCCATCTGGGCGATGCGGACAAGGGCGAACTACGCGCATCGCTGGCGCGGCTCGCCGAATTCTACGCTCCGCGCGGCATCCACCTGGTCGAACGCGGCAAGCGCTGGCATTTCCAGACCGCGCCCGATTGCGCGCACCTGCTGCGCAAGGAGCGCGAATCGCTGCGCAAGCTGAGCCGTGCGGCCACTGAGGTTCTCGCCATCGTCGCCTATCACGAGCCCGTCAGCCGGGCCGAGATCGAATCGATCCGGGGGGTGCAGACCTCGGGCGGCACGCTCGACGTGCTGATGGAGGCGGGCTGGGTGAAGCCCGCAGGCCGCCGCGAGGTGCCAGGGCGCCCGGTGATCTACGCAACAACGCCTGAATTTTTGCGTCACTTCGGCCTGAAATCGCGCCGCGACCTGCCGGGGATCGACGAATTGCGCGCCACCGGCATGCTCGATCCGGTGGAAGAGGCCTTCGCTGCCGAGATGGCCGAAGAGTCCGCCGAAGAAACCACCGAGGAAAGCTGACCGGCGCTTGCCCGCCATGCGGTCGCGTCTGGAAGTCGGGCCCCGCAATCCCTATAGGCATGGGGAACGTCACGCAGAGGCACTTATGTTCGGACAAATCGGTATCTGGCAGATTCTCATCGTCGCACTCGTCGTGCTCGTGCTCTTCGGGCGTGGGCGTATCTCGGAGATGATGGGCGACTTCGGCAAGGGCGTTAGCAGCTTCAAGAAGGGCCTCAATGACGATGACGGGAAGGAGGCGGACAAGCCCGCCGCCCGCATCGAAGGGCCCGCCCACGAGGCCAAGCCCGCCGACGAGACCGTGAGCGAGAGCAAGACGGCCGAGACCGGCGACCGCCCATCCTGATCCGGCAAGGCGCCTGACCCCATGTTCGATATCGGCGCCGCCGAACTGCTCGTGATCGCGGTGGTCGCGATCCTCGTGATCGGGCCCAAGGACATGCCGCTGGCGCTGCGCACCGCAGGCCGCTGGATCGGCCAGATACGCCGCGTTTCGGGCCATTTCCGCGCCGGGATCGATGCGATGGTCCGCGAGGCGGAAATGGAGGAGATGGAGAAAAAGTGGCAGGAGCGTAACGCGCAGATCATGCGCGCGCACCCGGGCGACGAGATGACGCCGCTGCCACCCGCTCCGCCCGAAGAACAGGCCGCCGGGACGGGCGATCACGATCCCGACGCCGACGATCCGCCGCCCGGGGCCTCGACGCCCCACGCGGCCTCGGCGGAATCGCGGATGACGGGCGATGCCGGCGAGACGGAGAGCACCGCCGAACCGCAACTCCCCCTCGACAAGGATAGCGGCAACCCGCCGTCGAAGGGCGAAGGGGCCTGAGCATGGGCGTGCTGCGCGATATCGACGAGACGCAGGCTCCGCTGATGGACCACCTGATCGAGCTGCGCGGACGGCTGCTGCGCTCGGTCTTCGTACTGGCGGTGGCGTTCGGCGTCTGCTTCTACTTCGCCGACCAGATCCTCGCCTTTCTCGCCCAACCGCTGCTCGACGCCTTCGGCGATGGCCAGGCCCGGCTGATCTATACCAAGCTGCCCGAGGTGTTCTTCGTCGAACTCAAGGTGGCGCTGTTCGCGGCTTTCTGCGTCAGCTTTCCCTTCATCGCCAACCAGCTTTGGGCCTTTGTCGCGCCGGGGCTCTATGCGCGTGAGAAAAAGGCCTTCCTGCCGTTTCTGCTTGCGACGCCGGTGCTGTTCGTCGCCGGGGCCAGCCTTGCCTATTTCGTGGTGATGCCCACGGCCTTCCGCTGGTTCCTGGGCTTCGGGGGCGATGCGGGCGGCATTCCGATCGAGGCGTTGCCGAGCGCGGGGGACTACCTCAGCCTGGTGATGCAGTTCATCCTCGCTTTCGGCATCTGCTTCCTGCTGCCGGTGCTGCTTCTCCTGCTGGAACGTGCGGGGCTGGTGACGCGTGCTTCGCTGGTCAAGGTCCGCCGCTACGTGATCGTCGGCGTCGTCGGTCTCGCCGCGGTGGTCACACCGCCCGATCCCGGATCGCAGCTGATCCTCGCCGTGCCGCTCTACTTCCTGTTCGAGGGATCGCTGCTGGTGATGCTGATTCTCCAGCGCCGCGACCGCGCGGAGAAGGGCGAGGAGAGCGAGGCGTCCGAAACGGTCTGAGCAACTCGGCCCACTGATGGGTGCCGTTGGCGTTGGGCTTACCCCAAGGCCCATTGTGCTCGATGCTCGGCGCCCCGAAGGCAGAGACCGAAGGCCGCGCGTTGCGACAGGTCGTCCAAGCTCCCGGAACGCCTTCGGCGCACAAAAGAAAAGGGCCCCCGAAGCGGGAGCCCTTTCCGTTAATTCGTAGTGGCCAGCAGCTTACGGGCTGACGGCGGTGGTGTCTTCGCCGTCGGCGGCGATGACGATGCCGGCGATGATCGCGGCAAGCGCGAGAATGCCGAGGACGACGCCGACGCCGATCACTTCGCTTTCGCCTTCGACCGGAGCCGAGGCACGGTCCATGCTGACTTCGGCAACCGCGGGGGCTGCGGCGAGCGACAGAGCGGCAGCAGCAGCGGCCATGGTGCGAATCTTCATAATGTTACGTCTCCTTGGCGAAATGGCGCTTGGATATTTGGAATGGTTCGGCGGTTTAATGATTGCATCGAACTGCTTTTGCAACCCGAAACTCGAAAAAATCCCCATACAACAGTCGGCTTGTTGCCTATCGGCAACGCCCCGCAAAATCCCCCGTGTCAGGGGGTGGCGGACAGGTCGATACCGACATTCCTGCCCGTCGCAACACCAATCGTGGCGACGAGGACCGCTTGCCTGCGGGCTCGATACCACAAATCCGAGCTGCCGGTTAGGCACACGATGTGAAGATTTGATTACTGAATACCGATCCCGTCGGGCGAAGGGCATGGCAGGCGCGGTCAGTCGCCGCGACGGTAGACGCGCTTGCCGCCGACCCATGTTTCGAGAACCCGCGTCTCGCGGATCGCTTCGGGGCTGGCCCGCGCAATATCGCGGTCGATCACGAGGAAATCGGCGCGTTCCCCTTCGACGAGGCGGCCGAAGCGGCCCTCGGCGAAGCCGGCAAAGGCCGCGTCGCTGGTGAACCCGCGCCAGGCGTCCATGCGCGACAGGCGCTCTTCCGCCATCCAGCCGCCCGGCGGCATGCCATTGCTGTCGGTCCGGCTCATCGCGACTGCCATCCCTACGAAGGGGTTGGCCGATTCGACCGGCGCATCCGAGCCCAGCGCAAGCCTTGCGCCCGCCTCGTCGAGGCTGTCCCAGGCATAGGAGCCCGGAAGACGGGCCGCCCCCAGGCGCGCTTCGGCCATCAGCCGGTCGGAGGTCTGGTGGACGGGCTGGACCGAGGCGATGATGCCGTGCTCGCCGAAACGCGCGATATCCTCGGGCGAAACGATCTGCGCGTGTTCGATCCGCCAGCGGCGGTCGCCCTTGTAGCTTTCCGACAATTCCTCGATCGCGGAGAGCGCTTCGGCGTTGGCCGCATCGCCGATCGCGTGGACCGCGACCTGATAGTTTTCCAGCGCTGCCCGGCTCATCATGTTGCGCAATTGTGCGTCGGTCAGCAGCGGGAGGCCGGTGTTCCCGGCATCGTCGGCGTAAGGCGTCTTCAGCCATGCCCCGCGCGAGCCGAGCGCCCCGTCGAGATAGAGCTTCACGCCGTTCAGCCGCAGCCGGTCCTCGTACAGCCACGGGGTCGGCCCGGTCCCGCCGATGATCTCCATCGCGTCGATCCCGGCGGCATAGGCCATGATCCGGATGCGCAACTGGCCGGTGTCGCCCGCGCGGCGATAGGTCTGCCAGTCGGCGAGGGTGGTGCCCATGTCGGCGGCGGCGGTAATGCCTTGCGCAAGCAGGATTCTCTGGGCCTCGAAAAGCGCCGCGTCGCGGTCCACCGCACGCGGTTCCGGCACGGCCCGCTGGACCAGCTCGGCCGCCGCATCGACGAATACGCCCGCGGGTGCGCCGCTTGTGTCGCGTTCGATCCGCCCGCCTTTGGGGTCTTCGGTTTCGGCGGTAACGCCCGCCGTCTGAATCGCGAGCGTGTTCGCCCAGCTTGCATGGCCGTCGACCCGTTCGAGCAGCACGGGCCGGTCGCTCACCACCCGGTCCAGCTCGGCGGCGGTGGGAAAGCGCCCCAGGCCCCATTTTTCCTGATTCCACCCGCGCCCGAGAATCCACGGGCGCCCCGGATTCTCGCGCGCAAACTCGTCGATCGCCGCCAGCGCCTCCTCCAACGAGGTGGTCTGCGAGAGATCGAGCGTCAGCGCGCCGAAGCCGATCCCCATCACATGCAGGTGCGCATCGATCATGCCGGGCACGATGATCTGCCCGTCCATGTCCGAAAGATAGGTCGGACGTTCGGGGCGCTTGTCGCCCTTGTCGAGCACTTCGATGATCGTGCCGTCGTCCTCCACCCACAGGCCGGTGAAGCGGTCGAGATCGCCGTCCTCGTCGATCCGGATGCCCTGGACGTTGTCGATCAGCACGTCCGCCAGGGCGGGCGTGGCGACGGATGCACAGCACAGCAGCGCGCACGCGGCGGCGATCAGGCGGGGAAACTTCATCGGGCGGGCGTCTTCTCTTCTCGAAAGTGTGGGCGGACGGCCTAGGGGCAAGCCGGGCGCGTGCCAATGGTCCACTGCGTGCAACTTTTCGTCGTGCAAGCCACATTTGATTGCGGCCCGTCGCAAGCGGGGATAGGCCCCCGCGCATGACAAGCCAGGTTCCCGATCCGCTCGACCAGTTGACCATCGACGATGTCCGCGCCGCGCAGGCGCGGATCGCCGGCGCGGTGGTCCGTACCCCGATGCTGAAATCGCAGACCCTCTCCGACATTGCCGGAGCGGAGATCTGGCTCAAGTTCGAGAACCTGCAGTTCACCGCCGCGTACAAGGAGCGTGGCGCGCTCAACGCCCTGCTGCTGCTGAGCGAGGAGCGGCGCGCACGCGGGGTGATCGCCGCATCGGCGGGCAACCACAGCCAGGGCCTTTCCTATCATGGCACGCGGCTGGGCGTGCCGGTCACCATTGTCATGCCCAAGACGACTCCGGCGGTGAAGGTGATGCAGACCGAGAGCGTGGGCGGTAACGTTGTCCTCGAAGGGCAGACCTTCGACGAGGCCTACGCGCACGCGCGCGCGCTGGAGAAGGAGCGGGGGCTGACCTTCGTTCACCCGTTCGACGATCCCGACGTCGCGGCAGGGGCGGGCACGGTCGCGCTCGAAATGCTGGAGGAGCAGCCCGACCTCGATTGCCTTGTCGTGCCGATCGGCGGGGGCGGGTTGATGAGCGGCATGGCGACCGTTGCGCGCGCCCTCAATCCGCAGATGCGGATCGTCGGGGTGGAGGCGGCGCTCTACCCTTCCATGCACCATGCGCTCGCGGGGCTGGAGATGCCCGAAGGCGGCGATACGCTGGCCGAAGGGATCGCGGTGAAGGAACCGGGCCGGTTCACCCGCGCGATCATCAAGGAGCGGGTCGACGAAATCCTGCTGGTGGAGGAGCCGGACCTCGAATCGGCGGTCGCGCTGCTGCTGCAGATCGAGAAGACCGTGGTGGAAGGCGCGGGGGCCGCGGGCCTCGCGGCGGTGCTCGCCAACAAGGACAAGTTTGCCGGAAAGAAGATCGGCCTGCCGCTATGCGGCGGCAACATCGACTCTCGCCTGCTGGCGACCGTGCTGCTCCGCAATCTCGCCCGCGAAGGGCGGCTCGCGCGGCTCAGGATCGCGCTGAAGGATCAGCCCGGTTCGCTGCACAAGGTCGTCAGCCTGTTCGAGCGGCACAACGTCAACATCATCGAGGTCTACCACCAGCGCGTCTTCACGAAGCTGCCGGCCAAGGGCCTGATCACCGATATCGAGTGCGAGGCGCGCAACAAGAGCCAGGTCGACGCCCTGATCGCGGACATGCGCGGCGCCGGCTACGATGTTCACATGGTCGAACTGGCCTGACCCGCCTTGGGGCAGGGCTGCGGTCAGCAGCACAGATGTGCAAAATAAGCCCGTGTTAACCCTACTTCGTGGTTAAGACCCTTTTGAGAAGACGACGGGTCGGGCATACCCTCCTCAGCCGCTGACCAGACGATTCTCTAGCTTTCGACAGGAGCGCAGACCCTAGCCGTGACTGCCCCCGTTCGTTTCCCGCGCTTCTTCGTGACGAGCCCCGCGCCGTGCCCCTATCTTGCGGGCAAGACGGAGAGAAAGGTGTTCACGGAGCTGAAGGGCCCGCATGCGGACCAGTTGAACGAGGCCTTGGGCCGGATCGGGTTCCGGCGCAGCCAGACGGTCGCTTACCGGCCCAGCTGCGTCGATTGCCAGGCATGCGTTTCGGTGCGTGTGGTGGCGGACGAATTCGCCCCGTCCAAGGCGCAGAAACGTATCCTGAAACGCAACAGCGATCTGATCGTGACCGAGTGCCGCCCCTGGGCGACGAGCGAACAGTTCGACCTGCTGCGCGACTACCTCGCCAAGCGGCATCCCGAGGGCGGGATGACCCGCATGGACGAGGTCGATTACGCCGACATGGTGGAACACACGCCCGTCTCAAGTTATGTGCTTGAATACAGGGAACCAACCAGCGATGGTTCGGTTGGACGTTTGGTCGGGGCATGCCTTACCGACCGGCAGGGTGACGGGCTGTCGATGATCTACAGCTTCTACGACCCGGAGAACGAGGTACGGTCGGGTCTTGGCAACTACATCATTCTCGATCACATCCGGCGCGCTGCGGAGGAAGGCCTTCCGTATGTCTACCTCGGCTACTGGGTCGAAGGATCGGCGCGGATGCAGTACAAGATCCGCTATCGCCCGCTCGAACGCCTCGGACCGCGCGGATGGCGCCGACTCTCCGCAGAAGAGCAGGATCGGCTCATCCGCGATGCCGTGCGGGGAGAAACTGCTTGCGGCGGCGCCGGCTCCGGCGACAAGGCGCTCGCCGTCGGGGGCTAGGATCGCTCGCAAGGCCTGCCTGTCCGCGGTCGCGGTCGTCCTCGCCAGCCAGTCGGTCATCGCGCAGGCGCAGGATCGCAATGCCAATCCCGAACTCGAGGCGCTGATCCCGGACGAGGCGCTCGACGATCCCGAAGCCTGGGCCGCCGACGGGGTGCCGCCCGAGGAGCCGACCCCGATCGACGGGCCCGATCCCTTTGCCGGAGAAGCCATCGAGCTGGGGCCGGAAAGCCCGCTCGCCGAATTGCCGGGGCTGACAATCGAGTGGCCCGACCCGCTCGAACTCGAGGATGTCGATCAGATCGAGGATGATGGCTCCGCCGTGTTCGCCGAGGCCAACCCGCTGGAAGCGGGACCGCTGCTGATCGACCCGCTTGTGGTCCAGATGACCGAGCAGCTTGCGCTCGCCTTTCCGTCGGAGCCGGAGGCCTTTCCGCAGCGCGAGGAATTCGTCGAACAATTCGAGATGCTGTCCTCGATCGAGGCCTATGGCGACACGGAAAGCAATGTCGGCCAGCTGGGCGCACGGGCGCGCGAGGACCAGGAGATTCTCAACCAGCTGCTGCGCGCTTACGGCTATTATGGCGGCGAGATCATCCGCGAGGTCGGACCGAACCTGATCGACGGTTCGGACGAGCGCCCGCAGGTCCGCTTCAACATTCTGCCCGGCGAACGCTTCCGCTTCGGCACGATCGACCTCGGCGAACTCGACCAGGCACCCGATTCGCAGGTGCTGAGAGGCGCTTTCGACCTCTACCCCGGCGATTTCGTCGACAGTTACGCCATAGTCCGCGAACGCGCCGATCTCGACATTGCGCTCGGCAATAACGGTTTCCCCTTCGCCGAGATCGACGGGCCGGAACTGCTGATCGATCACGCCCGGACGGAGGGCGACCTGAGCATGCCGGTTCGTCCGAACGGCCAGTATGTGTTCGGCACGGTCACTTCGGACAAGCCCGGCTTCCTTTCCGGCAAGCATCTGGCCGACATCGCGCGGTTCGAGCCGGGCGATCTCTACCAGCGCGAACTCGAGCTGGACCTGCGCCGCGCGATCATTGCGACCGGGCTCGTCTCCTCGGTCACGATCACGCCGGTCGAGGCCGAAGCCCCCGTCAACGGCGAGCCGGGTGTGGTCAACATGAATGTCGGGCTGACCGAGGCCGAGTTGCGGACCATCGCGGGCGCGATCGGCTACGGCACCGAGGAAGGCTTCCGCGTGGCGGCGAGCTGGGAGCACCGCAACCTGTTCCCGCCCGAGGGCGCGCTGAAGGTGCGCGGCGTGATCGGCACGCAGGAACAGCTGGCAGGCGTGACCTTCCGCAAGAGCAATTTCGGCGGGCGCGACCGTGTTCTCACGCTCGATGCCTATGCCGGATCCCTGGACAACGCGGCCTTCGCCGCCAACACGGCCGCCTTCATCGGCACCTACGAACGGCTTTCGACGCTGCTGTTCCAGAAGCCGTTCAGCTGGAGCGTGGGCCTGGAGCTGGTCGCCTCGGACGAGCGGCTGGCGTTCGACATCGACAATAGCGACGTGACCGATCCGGAGCCGCCGCCGCGTCAGACCTATCTGGTCGCTGCGCTGCCGGGCTTCGCGCAGATCGATACCAGCGACGACCTGCTCAACCCGACCGAGGGCTTCCGCGTTTCCATGCGCGTGTCTCCCGAGGTTTCGCGCACGCAGGGGATGGAGAGCTTCTACATCCGCAATCAGGCGGACGCGTCCTATTATCGCGAGATCGGCGAGGGCGGGCCGGTTCTCGCCGGCCGCATACGGCTTGGCTCGATCACGGGCGCTCCGCTCGACAATATCGCGCCCTCTCGGCGCTTCTTCGCCGGCGGCGGCGGATCGGTACGCGGATATGGCTATCGCGAGATCGGGCCGCGCAACGATGAAAACGATCCGATCGGCGGGCGCTCGCTGGTCGAAGTCTCGGCGGAGGCGCGCATCCCGACCCCGCTGTTCGACGGCGCGGTACAGGTGGTGCCCTTCGTGGACGCGGGTTCGGTCGGGACCGAACAATATCCCGACTTCGAGGATATCCGCGTCGGGGCGGGTGTGGGCCTCCGCTATATTACCGGGTTCGGGCCGCTGCGGCTCGACGTTGCCTTCCCGCTCAACCCGCGTCCGAACGACAGTTTCGTCGCCGTGTACGTCTCTCTCGGCCAGGCGTTCTGATGGCGGACGAGACCCCGATCGAAGAGACCGAGCGGCCACCGCGCCGCAAGAGCGTGTCCGGGCGTGTCACCAGATGGGCGCTCGGCATTCTCGCGGTTCTGGCGTTGCTGGTGGCGGGCTTTCTGGTCGGTCTCAATTCGCCGATCGGCAAGCGCTGGATCGTCGAGCAGGTCGCGAACATCGAGCCGGAGACGGGCCTGCGCATCGCGATCGGGCGGATCGAAGGGAATATTTACGACGAGCTGGTGATCCACGATCTCGCGCTTTCGGACCCGCAGGGCGTGTTCCTCACAATCCCTCGCACCGAGCTCGACTGGCACCCGTTCGCCTGGTTGACCAGCGGCCTCGATATCGAATCGCTCAGGGCCGAGCGGGGCGAGCTGCGCCGCTTGCCCGAACTCAACCCCGGCGATCCCGATGCGCCGGTGCTGCCCGGCTTCGACATCGCGATCGACAAGCTCGAACTGGTCGACTGGACGCTGGCGCCCGGCCTGGCGGGTGACGAGCGCCGCCGCGTGAACCTCGTCGGCAGTGCGGATATCCGCGAGGGCAAGGCGATGGTGAAAGCCAACGGGCGGTTCGGCGAAGGCGACCGGCTGGTGGTCGACCTGACCGCGGAGCCCGATGGCGATATCTTCGACGCCGACGTGCGCATCGATGCGCCGGACGGCGGGGTCATCACCAGCCTTGCCAGCCTCGATGGCGACTATGTTGTCCGGATCGACGGCGACGGGACATGGAGCGAATGGGCGGGCGACCTGCTGGTCAACCGCAATGGCGAGGCCTTGGCGCGCTTTCGCCTCAGCGCGGAAGAAGGCACCTACGGGATCGTGGGGCGCGCCAACACCTCGCCTTTCCTGACCGGAATCCCGCAACGCGCGCTCGGTGCGGACACCCGAATCGAAGCATCGGGCACCTTTGCCGACCGGGTGATCGACGGGCGGCTCGAACTGCTCGGCCAAGGGGTGAGCCTCGTGGCCGAGGGCGCGGCCGACCTCGCCGACAACCGCGCCGAGGGCGTCGAATTCGTCACCGCCCTTCGCGATCCCGAACTCTTTGGCGAGAACCTGCGCTTCGAGGGCGCCGAGGCGAGCGGCACGATCGACGGGTCTTTCCGCGATCTCTCGATCCCCTTCCGCCTCGTCGCGGATCGGTTTTCCGCCGGCACGACGACCGTCACCGGCATCGCGCAGCAAGGCACTGCAACCTATGACGGCAGCCGGTGGGTCATTCCGATCGATGCCGATATTGCGCGGATCGAGACCGGTAACGAACTGGCCGACCCGCGCCTGATAGACGGCACTGCCGAAGGGCAGCTGGTCTTTACCGGGCGCGAACTGCTGTCCGAAGCGCTCCGGATCAATTTTCCCGATGCCAGCGCGCAGCTCTCGCTACGTGGCGACCTGGCGCAGAACCGCTGGGAACTCAGCGGGCCTGCTGCGGTCAACGGTCTGATGTTCGAGCAGGTCGGGCGGGTCAATGCGGGCGGCAACATCGATTTCGTCTATGACGGGGCCTGGCGCCTCGCCGCCGATGTGCGGGGCCAGATCCCGCGCGTCACCAACGATACGCTGGCCAATCTCGCCGGGCCTCAGATCGATTTTTCGGGCGGAGTTTCGCTCGCCCAGAACGCACCGATCGACTTCCGGCAGGTCCGGCTGGATTCGCGCAAGCTGAACCTCGTGATCGACGGGCAGGTCGCACCGGGCACCACCAGGGTCGCCGGGCGTGGGCGACAGGCCGATTTCGGCCCCTTCACGGTCGAGGCCGCCCTGACCGATGCCGGACCCGAGGCCGTGCTGGTCTTTGCCAGCCCGCTGCCCGCAGCGGGCCTGCGCGATGTGCGCGTGGCGCTCAGCCCGATCGACGAGGGTTTCCGGATAGAGACCGAAGGCGATTCGCTGCTCGGCCGGTTCGATGGCACGCTCGGCCTGTTCTCGCCCGCCGGGGGGCCGACACGTATCGCCGTGGAGACCCTGACCGTCTCCGACACCGAGCTGACCGGGGATATCACCCTCGGCGATGGCGCGGCGAGCGGCGAACTGGCGCTCTCGGGCGGAGGGCTGGACGGAACGATCGCGCTCGCCCCGAGAAATGGCGGTCAGGCCTTCGACATCAATGTGGCGGCGCGCGATGCAAGCTTTGCCGGCGCGACCGGGTTGCAGATCGCGATCGCCGATATCGACGCAAGCGGCCTGATTGCGGGCGGGAACACCACCATCCGGGGCGAGGCCGACGCGCAGGGCATCCGCTATGGCTCGCTGTTTATCGGACGAATGACCGCCGATGCCGAGCTTGTGAACGGCCGCGGCGAGGTAAATGCCGCCATCGCCGGGCGCAGGGGCCGGGGCTTCGCACTCCAGCTGGCCGCCGACATCGCGCCCGAGCGCATCGCCATCGCAGCGCGCGGCAACCTTGCCGGACGCGAACTCTCGATGCCGCGTCGGGCGGTGCTCACGAGCATCAACGGCGGGTGGAGCCTTCAGCGCTCGCAGATCAGCTATGGTGACGGCTACCTGATAGCCGAGGGGCAACTGGGCGGAGACACGACCCGGGTCGATCTCGACGTGCGCGAAATTCCGCTTTCACTGGGCGACATTGTGCTCGGGGATGCAGGGCTCGGCGGAACGCTCTCCGGGAGCATTTCCTATGTCAACGCGCCGGGTGCCACTCCGACCGGCGAAGCTCGCGTGCGGGTCGACCGCTTCACGCGCTCGGGCGTGATCCTCGCGTCGCGCCCGGTCGACCTTTCGCTGGTCGCACGGCTCGACGCCGACAGCCTGCAGGCCCGCGCGATCCTGGCCGACAACGGGACGCAGGGCGGACGCGTGCAAGCGCTCGTCTCCAACCTGCCGAGCAATGGCAGCCTGATCGAGCGGCTGCAGGCCGGAGACCTGTTCGCGCAGCTTCGCTATCGTGGACCGGCGCAGTCGCTCTGGCGGCTCGCGGCGATCGACCTGTTCGACTTGTCCGGCCCGGTGGCCATCGCTGCCGACGTGCGCGGTTCGCTCTTCGATCCGCATGTGCGTGGCTCGCTTTCGAGCGACGATCTGCGGGTTCAGAGCGCCCTGTCGGGCACCGATGTCCGCAACGCGAGCCTGCGCGGCGACTTCGCCGGATCGCGCCTCAGGATCAACAGCTTCCGCGGCACCGCCCCCAATGGCGGTGCGGTCAATGGGAGCGGGGTGGTCGATCTCGCCAATCTCGGCGCGGGGCGCGGGCCGGAGATCGATCTGCGCGTCGCAGCGCGCAATGCGCAACTGGTCGACGCGCGGGGCCTCAACGCTACGGTCACCGGGCCGCTACGGATCGTCTCCAACGGTTCGGGCGGCACGATCGCCGGGCGGCTGCTGGTAGAGCGGGCAAGCTGGCGGCTGGGCGTCGGCGCCGAGACGACCGAGATTCCCAATATCCCGACCGAAGAGGTCAATCTGCCGCGCGATCGCTATCAGCCGGTCGCGCCGGGTGCCCCGTGGCGGTTCATGATCGATGCCCGCGCGCCGAGCCGGGTCGATGTCGACGGGCTCGGGCTGGACAGCGAATGGCGTGCCGATGTGCGGGTCCGCGGGACGACCGACGACATGCGGATCGGGGGCGATGCGAACCTCATCCGCGGCGACTACACCTTCGCCGGTGCCCGCTTCGAGGTAACCCGCGGGCGGATCGAATTCGACCAGACCGTGCCCATCGATCCGCGCCTCGACATCGAGGCGGAGACCGACAGCAACGGAATCGAGGTGACCGTCAACATCACCGGCAATGCCATGCAGCCGGAGATCAACTTCAGCTCCGTCCCGGCGCTGCCCGACGAGGAAATCCTGGCACGGCTGCTGTTCGGGGGCTCGATCACCAGCCTGTCCGCCACGGATGCACTGCAACTGGGCGCGGCGGTCGCCTCGCTGCGCGGGGGCGGCGGGCTCGACCCGATCAACCAGTTGCGCAGTGCGATCGGGCTCGACCGGCTGCGTATCGTCTCTGCCGATCCCCTTCTTCAGCGGGGGACCGCGATTGCGCTGGGCAAGAATATCGGCCGCCGCTTCTACGTCGAGCTGATTACCGACGGGCAGGGCTACAGCGCGACCGATGCCGAGTTCCGCATCACCAGCTGGCTTTCGCTGCTGGCGACGGTGTCGACCATCGGGCGCAACAGCGTCTCGATCGAGGCAAGCCGCGATTATTGAGGCAGCACGGCAACGCCAGCGTTGCGCAGGGGCAACATTCTTCCTCTCGCGGATGGGGGATCGCGCCATATTGGTGGACGTGGCGCGGGACAGGCACCATTTGCCACGGCTATAATTTGAATGACGGTTTTTGGCGGGACCATGGCTTCGACGACTGACCAGTTGCTGATCTGCGACCTGACCCAGAGTTACTCTCCGCGCGGCGGCGGCGGGATCAGCACGTATCTGAAGGAAAAGCGCCGCTACGTTCAGGAGGAGACCGGCCACAGGCTGCTCCAGATCGTGCCCGGCCCGGAGACCAAGGTGGTCGAGGACGGGCGCCTGATCTGGTGCGAGATCGCGGCAGGCGGGATCGAGAACAGCCCGAACTACCGCTTCATCACCAAGACCGGCCCGGTGCGCGAGGTGCTGGAGCGCTATCAGCCCGACATCATCGAATCGCTGTGTCCCTGGGTTCTGCCGTGGACCGCGATCAACCATCGCCGTCGCAACCCCGCCACGGCGCTGGTCGCGGGCTACCGCACCGATTTTCCCGAAGCGCAGGTCTATCGTGTGGCGAGCAAGCTGTTCGGGCACCAGTTGGGGCGCTTCTGGCGCTGGCAGAGCTGCTGCTACGGCGAGATCACCTATCGCGAATTCGACCGGGTTTACGTGCTGGGTGAGGATTCCATCCCGACCCTCAAGCGGATGAAGGTGCATGAACCGGACAGGCTCAAGCTTGGCGTGCATGCGGAGATCTTTCATCCCGGCAAGGCGGATGCCGGGTTCCGGGCCGAAATGGGCCTCGGCCACACCAAGGGGCCGCTGCTGATCTACGCGGGGCGGATCGACTACGAAAAGGGCGCCGACCAGCTGATCGAAATGTTCCGCAAGCTGCCGCGCGAGCTCGATGCGGCGCTCGTGATGCTGGGCGATGGCAAGCTGACCGAAGAGCTGAAGGTGGCAGCCGAGGGTCTCGATGTTGCCTTCCCCGGTTTCATGACCGACCGGGCGGGCATGGCGCGCGCGCTTGCCTCATCCGATATTTACGTCTCCGCCATGCCGAGCGAGACCTTCGGCATCTCGATCATCGAGGCGCAGGCCTGCGGGCTGCCGGTAATCGGCGTCGACAGCGGCGCGATGCCGAGCCGCGTTTCGCCCGAGAACGGCGTGCTGGTGCCGGTCGGCGATACGCAGGCGATGGCGCAGGCGGTGCTCGACATCTGGCCGGACAAGGCACCCGCGATGGGCCGCGAGGCGCGCGCGCTGGTGGAGCGCGAATATAGCTGGGACGCCACCTTCCACCACCTGTTCAACACGATCTACCCCAAGGCACTCGACGCCGCCGAGGCGCGCGTGCGGCGCGGGCCGATGGGCTTTCGGCCGGTCCACAAGTTCCTCAACGGCACGGCGGGCGCTACCTGACACGGCAGGGGACAAGACCTCTTGACTGACCAGAGTTCTTGTCTGTAAAGACCTCTTGTCAGGCGGCGGTGCCGTCTGGCCGGAGGAAGGGCCTTTGAAGAACCGCTTGAAACATCACCGAGAGGCGGCGGGCTGGAGCCAGGGGGAACTGGCCCGGCGGCTCGGTGTCTCGCGGCAGACGATCAACGCGGTAGAAACCGACAAGTACGATCCCTCCCTCCCGCTGGCATTGCGCATGGCGAAGCTCTTCGCCGTCGCCGTGCCGGACCTGTTTATCGACGACTGGGACCCGACCGAATGACGAGCCTGGAAGAACAGCACGCGCCCGAGCGGACCAACTGGCGCTCGCTGGCGTTCAAGACCGGAACCGGGGCGGTGGTCGGAGCACTCGGTGCTGCGGGGATGATGCAACTGATCGACAGCGGGGCGCTCGGAACGCTCGACCGCTCGCGAGAGATCGCTGCGCTGCTGGGCCTGCTCTACCTGATCACGGCCGGGATTGTCGCCTTCGGCCTCGTGTCGCCCCGCGCGGGGTCGCGCCTGCTGAATGTGGAGGATGCAGAGGAGATCCGCGAGATGCGCCCGATGCTCGCGTGGAGTGCGGTGGGCACCAGCGCGCTGGCCGGGGTGCTTTTCCTAGCGGCCCTGGCCGCGCCCGCCGGGCCGGTCCCCGCGATGATCGCGCTGGTGGCGATCATCTTTCTGTTTCTTCTCGCCTGGTACACCACCCATCGGCAGAGCGCCTACGCGGACGAGCTGATGCTTGCGGTCTCGCGCGAGGCGACGAGCGCCGCCTTCTACATTTCGGTGATGGTTGGCGGGGGATGGGCGTTGCTCGCTCATCTGGGCTTTCTCGCCGGCCCCCAACCGCTCGACTGGCTGACGATGTTCGCCGGCTTCATGCTGCTGGGAGCCTTCGCCATCACCGTGCGCCGCGGCCTGATCCGCCGCACCTGAGGCGCGTCCGGCAGGAAAAAGGGCCGCCGGATTGCTCCGGCGACCCCTTTCGTGATCGGATGATCGCGTTTTACGCGGAGTAGTACATGTCGAACTCGACGGCGGCGGGCGTCGTTTCGAGGCGTACGACCTCTTCCCACTTGAGCTCGCAATAGGCGTCGATCTGGTCCTTGGTGAACACGTCGCCCTTCAGCAGGAACTCGTGGTCCTCCTCCAGCGCGATCAGCGCTTCGCGTAGCGAGCCGCACACGGTCGGCACGTCGGCCAGCTCGGCAGGCGGCAGGTCGTAGAGGTTCTTGTCCATCGCCTCGCCCGGATGGATTTTGTTGGTGATCCCGTCGAGGCCCGCCATCAGCAGCGCCGAATAGGCGAGGTAGGGGTTGGCCATCGCATCGGGGAAGCGGAACTCCACGCGCTTGGCCTTCTCGCCCGCACCATAGGGGATGCGGCAGGAGGCGGAGCGGTTGCGCGCCGAATAGGCGAGCAGCACCGGCGCCTCGAAGCCCGGCACCAGCCGCTTGTAGCTGTTGGTGGTCGGGTTGGTGAAGGCATTTAGCGCGCGTGCGTGCTTGATGACGCCGCCGATGTAGTAGAGGCAGTTGTCGGACAGGCCCGCATAGCCGGTGCCCGCGAAGGTCGGCTTGCCGTCGGCCCAGATCGACATGTGGGTGTGCATGCCCGATCCGTTATCTTCCTTGATCGGCTTGGGCATGAAGGTCGCCGTCTTGCCGTAGGCATGCGCGACCTGATGCACGACATACTTGTAGATCTGCATCTGGTCGGCCGTCTGGGTCAGCGTCGAGAAGGTCAGGCCCAGTTCGTGCTGCGCGGCCGCGACTTCATGGTGATGCTTGTCGCAGTTGAGGCCCATCTCGATCATGGTCGAGACCATCTCGCTGCGGATGTCGACCGCGCTGTCGACCGGCGCGACGGGGAAGTAGCCGCCCTTGGCACGCGGACGGTGGGCCATGTTGCCCGCTTCGTATTCCTTGCCCGAATTGGTCGGCAGTTCGACATCGTCGATCGCGAAGCCCGATCCGGCATAGCCGTCCTCGAAGCGGACATCGTCGAACATGAAGAACTCGGCTTCGGGGCCGACGAACACCGTATCGCCGATGCCGGTCGACTTGAGGTAGTTCTCGGCGCGCTTGGCGGTCGAGCGCGGGTCGCGCGCGTACCATTCGCCGGTCGCCGGCTCCACGATGTCGCAGAAGACGATCATCGTCGGGGTGGCGGCGAACGGATCGATATAGGTCCGCGACAGGTCGGGCCGCAGGATCATGTCGCTTTCGTTGATGACCTTCCATCCGGCGATCGACGAACCGTCGAACATCAGGCCGTCTTCCAGTTCATCCTCGCCGAGGATCCCTGCAACCATCGTCAGGTGCTGCCACTTCCCCTTGGGATCGGTGAAACGCAGATCGACCCACTCGATGTCCTGTTCCTTGATCTGTTTCAGAATCTCGCTGGCAGTTGACATGATGCTCCTTTCGGATGGTTATTGGGCGTGTTGGATGCCGGGGGAATTTCGTGCCGGGGGAAACTTACAGCGCGTCGTCGTCCTTCTCGCCGGTGCGGATGCGCATGGCGGAATCGATGGTGGAGACGAAGATCTTGCCGTCGCCGATGCGGCCGGTCTGTGCGACCCCCGCGATGGCTTCCACCACGCGTTCGGCGAGCGCATCGGGCACCACGACCTCGAGCTTCACCTTGGGCAGGAAGTCGACCACGTATTCGGCCCCGCGATAGAGCTCGGTATGGCCTTTCTGGCGCCCGAAGCCCTTCGCTTCAATGACGGTGATGCCCGATACGCCGACCTCGTGCAGCGCCTCCTTCACCTCGTCGAGCTTGAAGGGTTTGATGATCGCTTCGATCTTCTTCACGGGCGGGATCGATCCTTTCTGGACGCTCGCCAAGCCGAGTCGGCGAATTGTCACATGAGCCTATTGCAATGTTGCACTGCGATAAAGGGGCAAGTTCGTTACTCCAAACCGGCCCGGCACGCGCCGATTATGACGAGTGCAGCTGCAGCGAAGCAGTTTCAGGAAAGCCGGCCATCAGGTTGAGATTCTGGATCGCCGCACCGCTTGCCCCCTTGCCGAGATTGTCGAGCCGAGCGACGAGCCGGGCGTTCCAGCCGCCCTCGTTGCCGAAGACGTACAGCTCCATGCCATCCCACGGCGCGGCGTCCCGATGGAGCAACAGCTCGGCCGGGGCAGGGCCGGATTGCACCAGAACGACCGGCGATTGAGCGTAGAATTTCTCCAGCTCCGCGCGCAGTGCATCGGCATCGGGAGCGGGTTCCATCGCCCCGAGATGGAGTGGAACCTCCACCAGCATGCCGCGCAACGCGGGAACGACCGAAGGGGCAAACAGAACCGGGTGCTTCAGCCCGGCGTGCGCCTTCATTTCCGGCAGGTGCTTGTGTGCAAGGTTCAGCGCGTAGGTGCGAAAGGCGATGTCGGGTTCGGCCTCGAACCGCTCGATCAGCGCCTTGTCGCCACCCGAATAGCCGCTGACCGCGTTGATCGTGTAGGGCCAGTCGGCGGGCAGCAGGCCTGCGCGCACGAGCGGAGCCACCAGGGCGAGGAAGCCGGTCGGGTAGCAGCCCGGATTGCTCACCCGGTCGGCAGAGGCGATTGCCTCGCGCCCGACGATTTCGGGAAAGCCGTAGGTCCAGCCATCCGCAACGCGGTGCGCGGAGGATGCATCGACGATCCGCGTTCCGCTTGCCGGATCGACCAGCGACACCGCTTCGCGCGCAGCATCGTCGGGCAGGCACAGCACTGCGAAGGGCGTATCGTTGAGCGCTTCGCGCCGCGCGGCCTGGTCCTTGCGGCGTGCCTCGTCCAGCACCAACGGCTCGAACTCGGGGTGCGCCGTCAGCCTTGCGACGATCTCGAGGCCGGTGGTGCCCGCCGCCCCGTCGACGAAGACTTGCGTCGCCATCAGGCGAATGCGGACCTTCTGACATAGCCCGAGGGGCCTTCGGGCCCGATGCAGCCCCACACCCATGTCGTGGTGACGTCGAGCGCCTCGAAGGGTGAACCGGCAGGCAAGGTCGCGATCACGTCGCTTTCGTCCTTGGTCGAGCGGACAAGCGGCGCGGGCTCGCTTCCGATATGCATGACCGAAGGCTGCGCGTAATTCGCGACCAGGAAGCGCGGGGCGAGCGCGATATGCGCCAGATCGCGGCGCAGCGGCAGCGTGCCCTTTTCCGGCCATTCGACCGGCCCGGTCAGGGCGAGGGGCTCCGTTTCGACGGAAGGAGATGCGGGTTCGGTCACTCGGGAAGGTCGATTGTCATCCGGATGGTTTGCGCGCTTAGCCCGTGCCCGCCCGCCAAACAACCTCAACACCGTTTCAACTCGTCTGTCACCGCCGCTTATGCCCCGAAACGCTCGCGCAGCATGTGCCAGCTGGCGCGCAGGCCATAGGCTTCGCCACCCTTGGGCCGCCCGGGCTTGGGCGTCGGACGCCAGGCATAGGTATCGAAGTGGGCCCAATCGATGTCTTCGCCCACGAACTTGTCGAGGAACAGCCCCGCCACGCTCGCGCCCGCGAAGCCGTTCTTGTGCGCGTTGACGCAGTCGGCGAGCGAGGATTCGAGCCATTCGTTGTAGATCCCGGGCAGGGGCAGGCGCCACGGCTCGTCGTCATGCGCCTTGCCCGCCGCGATCAGCGCCTCGGCGGTTTCGTCGCGCCGGGTCATCAGTGCGGGGTAGTCGGGGCCCAGGGCGACCCGCGCCGCGCCGGTCAGCGTGGCGAAGTCGATCAGCAGATCGGGGTTCTCCTCGCTCGCCCGGTCGAGCGCATCGGCGAGGATCAGCCGACCCTCTGCGTCGGTATTGGTGATCTCGACCGTCAGCCCCTTTCGGCTCTTGACGATATCGCCGGGGCGCAGGGCATTGCCCGAAATCGCGTTCTCGACCGCGGGGACGAGCAGATGCAGCCGCACCGGCAGGTTGTGCTGCATCACCAGCTTGGCGAGCGCGATGGCATGGGCCGATCCGCCCATGTCCTTCTTCATCAGCGCCATCCCGGTGCTCGACTTGATGTCGAGCCCGCCCGAATCGAAGGTCACGCCCTTGCCGACGATCGCCAGAACGGGGGCGTCCTTCTTGCCCCAGCTCAGATGCATGATCCGCGGTGCATGGTGGCGCGCGGCGGCGCGGCCGACTGCATGGACCAGCGGATAGTGCTGTTCCAGCCGATCCCCCCGCGTGACCTCCAGCTTGGCGTCGTGCGCCTTGGCCAGAGCCTCGATCTCGTCCTCCAGCGCAGCGGGCCCCATGTCCTCGGGCGGGGTGTCGACCAGCCGTCGCACCAGATTGACCGCCTGCGCTTCGGCGATGGCGGGCTCGATCGCCTTGGCGTCCTTGGTCAGAAGGATGCGCGGGCCCTTGGGCTCGGGATCGCTGAGATAGGCGAGGTTCTTGTATTGTGCGGTCTGCCAGCCGTGGAGTGCGGGCCCCGGTTCGCGCCCTTCGACGCGATAGGTGCCTGCGGGCAGAACTTCCGCCAGCCGCGCGAGGCACCAGCTGGAAAGTGAGTCCGGGTCGGCCACGCCGCCCACCGCGAACCATTGTGCCCCATTGCCCGGCGTCGCGGGCACGATCGCGGTTTCGTAACCCTTGCCCGCGAACCCCTGCGCGTCGAGCATCGCGCGCTGGATGTCGCTCAGTTGTTTCGTCCAGTCGGCGAAACCCGCTTCGTTGACGAGGTGGAGGGTAGTGGCGTCCTGGCCCTTATCGGGCTGTATCAAAGCAGTCTCGGTCATTATATCGTGCATGGCGAGGTTGGCGCTTCGGCTCAACCGGATTCGCGCGATTGTAAGGGATTTGGACAAGATGGCCGGAGGTTTCGCGAAACTTCTGATCGCAACATGTATCGGGCTTGCCGCCTGCACCTCGCCCGAGGAGCTGGAGCAGGAGGCAGGTGTCGACGAGGAAGAGACCGGCGAGACTTCTGCCGAGGCGGCGGTTCCGGACACGGATGGCGCGGCGCGCGAAATCTCCGAAGAGACCGATCTCTATGCCTTTTCCTTCTCCTATCCCGAGACGCTCGGCGCTATCCCCGCCCTCAAGGACCGGCTCGACGAACAGGCCAATCGCGAGGAGGCGGATTTGCAGCGCGCCGCGCGCGATGCCAGCCGCGAGGCGCGCGAGGAGGGCTTTCCCTACAACCGCTTCATGGTCACGATCGAATGGAGACTGGCGGGGAAGACCGAAGACTGGCTGAGCCTGGTCGAGAACGGGGCGACCTATTTCGGCGGGGCGCACGGCAATTACGGGCTCAGCAGCGTGCTCTGGAACGTCGGCTCGCAGCGTCTGCTCGAGCCGATCATGCTGTTCGAATCGGAAGAGGCGCTGGCCGAGGCGCTCGGTACGCGCTTCTGCGATGCGCTGGACGCACAACGCATGGCACGGCGCGGCGGCGAGCTGGGCGACAGCGACGACATGTTCGATCGCTGCCCCGGTCTGGAAGAACTCGAACTGGTGCTGTTGTCCAACGGCGAGAAGTTCGACCGGCTGATGCTCTATGCTGCGCCCTACGTCGCTGGGCCCTATGCCGAAGGGGACTATCAGGTCGAACTGAGCGTGGACGATGCGATCCGCGGGGCGGTAAAAGCCCGCTATCGCGAGGATTTCATCTCGTGATCTCGCTTTTTGCGGCGTCGATGCGTATCTAGCCCTCATGAACGAATACCAGACCATCGACAGCGAGACCGAAGTCTATCGCGACGGCACGATCAAGCTCCACGGGCCCGAAGGCTTCGAGGGGATGCGCAAGGCCGGGCGCCTTGCCGCCGAAATCCTCGATGCGATGCCCGAACTGGTCCAGCCGGGCGTCACCACCGCCAGCATCGACGATGCGGTGCGGGGCATGATGCTCGATGCGGGCGCGGTGCCCGCGACGCTCGGCTATCGCGGTTACACGCATAGCTGCTGCATCTCGGTCAACCACGTCATCTGCCACGGTATCCCGAGCGAAAAGACGCTCAAGGACGGCGATATCGTCAATATCGACGTGACCCCGCTGCTCGACGGCTGGCATGGCGATACTTCACGCATGTTCTTCGCAGGCGATCCTCCGCTGAAGGCGAAGAAGCTGGTCGAAGCGACGCACGAGGCCCTGATGCTCGGCATCGAGGCGGCGGGCAAACCTGGCGCGCGGCTGGGCGATATCGGCGCCGCGATCGAGGCCCACGCGAGGCAGTATCGCTACGGGGTCGTGCGCGAGTTCTGCGGGCACGGGCTGGGGCGGCTGTTCCACGATGCGCCCGAAGTGGTCCATGTGGGCGTTGCGGGCACGGGGCCGGAGTTGAAGCCCGGCATGTTCTTCACCATCGAGCCGATGCTCAATGCAGGCAAGCCGTGGGCCAAGGTGCTCGGCGACGGGTGGACCGCCGTGAGCCGCGACAAATCGCTCTCCGCACAGTTCGAGCATTCGCTCGGCATCACCGAGGACGGGGTGGAGATCTTCACGCTCAGCCCGACGGAGCGGCACAAGCCGCCTTATTGAGCCACTACTGTCACTCGTCACCCCGGACTTGATCCGGGGCAAGGCTTCTTCAGAAGATAAAGCACCACCCCGGGTCAAGCCCGGGGTGACGGTTGCGCCTAATCCCGCGCAGCCCTGATCGCAGCGGCGGCGGCGAAGGGTGCGATGGCGCACAGCAGCAGGCTGAAGGCACCGGCGAACAGCGCGCCGCTGATATCGTCGCGCGCGAGGTGCCCCGCGCCGAAAATCACCAGCGGAACCGCCAGCGGCGCAAGCAGCAGCCCGGCAAGCGCGGTGCCTCCGCGCAAGCTCGCAAGCAGCGCGGCCGTTATAAGCCCAAGCGCTGCGAGCCCCGGCGTGCCGGCGAGCAGGCTGAGCATCAGCCGCCAGAACGTCGCTCCCGTCAGCGAGAGCAGAGCTGCACCCGGAAGGCAGGCGATCAGGATCAGCGGTGCGAAGCTGAGCCAATGCGCCAGCAGCCGCGCCGCCATCGCCACCTCTTCGCTGATTCCGCGAAGGCTCAGCTGCTCGAACACGCCCGCCTCGCGGTCGGCGGCGACCAGCCGGTCGAGCGGGAGGATGCTCGCGAGCAGCGCGGCGATCCACAGCACCCCGCCGCCGGTCCGGGCGAGCAGGCTCGGCTCTGGGCCGATGGCGAAGGGAAACAGCACCGCGACCAGCAGGAAGAAGACCAGCGGCAGGAAGGCGGAGCCGCGCGCGCCACCCGGCAGCAGGATTGCGAGGTCGCGGCGCAGGAGGTTCGCGAAAGCGCTCACGCGGCATACTCCGCCAGATCGAGCACCTGTGCGGGCAGGTCGACCGGCTGGTGCGAGACGAAGACGCAAACTCCGCCATCGCCGCAATGCTCGCCGATCAGGTCGGCCAGCAGGCCTTGCGAAGCGGTGTCGAGCCCGGCGAAGGGCTCGTCAAGCAGCCAGACGGGGCGGGGGCGTAACAGCAGCCGGGCGATTACCGCGCGCTGCTTCTGCCCGGTCGACAGATATCCGACCGGAATGTCGCCCAGCGTATCGATCCCCAGACGGGCCATCGGCGAGGAAATATCCGCGCATCCGTCCAGTCGCGCCCAGAAAGCCAGGGCATCGCCCAGCGTGCGGTCCATGTCGAGCGCGTGCCTACCGTCCAACAGCGCGATCTCACCGCTCCGGTCGATCGTGCCCGCGTAGGGGTGGGCCAGCCCGGCGAGAATGCGCAGCAGGCTCGTCTTGCCCACGCCATTGGGGCCGCGCACCTGGAGTATGTCGCCAGACCCGAGATCGAGGCTCAGCTTGCGGAACAGCAGCCGCTCGCCCCGGCGGCAGGCGAGGTCCTTGGCTGTAAGGCGGGCTTGCATGGCTGCGCGGGTTAGGCGAGGGGGCGCGTCACGGCAATATCGCGAAACACGGGAAGGACTTTGCCATGGCGGTCGAGAAACTGGGCGAGGAAGAACGCAAGAGCGCGCTGGGCGCGCTCGAAGGCTGGAGCATGGCGGCCGACCGCGATGCGATCGAGCGGACCTTCAAGTTCGCCGATTTCAGCGAGGCGTGGGGCTTCATGAGCCGCGTCGCGCTGCTCGCCGAGAAGCACGACCACCATCCCGAATGGTCGAACGTCTACAATACGGTGGAGATTGCGCTGACCACGCATGATGCGGACGGGTTGTCGCACCGCGATGTCGAGATGGCGAAGGCGATCAACGCGCTTTGAGTCACGGGCCGTCGCCCGCCCGCCTGGGAAGGCTGGCGGATGGCTGCCGCAAAACGAATGAAGACGGAGGTAGCGCGAGGTTAGCTGTTTACCCGCGCTGCCCTACCTCCCGCCCATCGGCCCCTCGGCACGGGACCGCGCCATCTTGCGCATCTTGCCGGGCATCCAGCGTGCGGCAAAGGCCGCCCGCTTGGCGGTCTTGCCGACCAGCGTGTGCAGCCTGTCGCCATGAACCGCCTGCCACGCCGCCTCGCCGACCTCGGCGACCGGCGTGATCTCCAGCCCGGCGGCTTTCACGCGGTCTCGGATAGCCTCGTTACTCTGGGCGTTCGGCACCTGGTCGATCAGCGGAGTCTCTATGAAGCCCGGCATGATCGAGCGAACCTTGATGCCGTAATCGGCCCATTCGCCGTCGAGGCTTTCGGTGATCGCGCGCACGCCGAACTTGGTCGCCGAATAGACGCTGGCGCCGCTGGTGCCGTAAATGCCCGCCGCGCTCGCCGTGTTGAGCAGGCACGAACCAGGCGCGGTTTTCTTCAGGTGCGGCAGCGCGGCCTGCGCGCCGAACAGCACGCCCTTCAGGTTGATGTCGAGGCAGCGCTCGATCTCCGCGACACTGTTCTGGTCGAGGCTTCCACCCAGCGGAATGCCTGCATTGTTCACGACCGCGTCGATCCGCCCGCCCGCCGCCATGGAAAAGGCATCGAGCGCTTCGTCCCACGCTTCGCGGTCGCGCACGTCGAACTTGTGGGAGAAGGTGAAGCCGTTGGCGATCAGGTGCTCGGTTTCGGTCATGCCGGCCTCGTCGACATCGCCGATGCCGACGAACCAGCCGCCCTTCGCGAAGCGCTGCGCGATGGCGCGCCCGATGCCGGACGCGCCACCCGTGATGAAGATCGCCTTGCGTTGGCTGCTCTCGTGTTCGCTCATTCTTCGCTCACCGCCTCTGCCAGACCTTGCACGAAATCCTCGCCCTCGACGATCTGTGCGGTCGACGCGGCGAGCGTCTCGGCCATCGGCTCCGGGCGCCCGCCCCGGCAGGGCGCCGGGGAGGGTTCGGC
>PAVA01000050.1 GCA_002712945.1 Citromicrobium sp. | reverse complement strand
TACCGATCAGCACCGCGCCGATCAGGCCGGTGATGCTCTCCGAAATGTGGAAATTCGCGGACAGCAGCATGATCAGGCCCAGCGCGATGATCGCCCAGAAGGCCCCGTGCTCGAGGAAGCGATACTTGGTCAGCGTGCCCGCCCGCACGAGGTGGACCGTCATCGAGCGCACGAACAGCGCGCCGATGCTGAGCCCGATCGCGATGATGATCATATTGTTGGAGAGCGCGAAGGCCCCGATCACGCCGTCGAAGCTGAAGCTCGCATCGAGCACTTCGAGATAGAGAAACCCGCCCAGGCCGCTGCGCACCGCGCCTTCGGCCAGCTTCCGGCGCTCCAGCTTGTCCAGCACCGTCCCGACGGCATCGACCGCGATATAGGTGACGAGGCCGAGAATGCCTGCGGTGAGGAACACCATCGCGTCCGCATCGGGCAGCATGGTGGAAATGCCATAGAGCAGCAGCAACAGGATGCCGATCTCCGCCGCCTTGATCTCGGAGAAGCGGCGCAGCGCCAGTTCCAGCCCGCGAATCCAGTCGACATCCTTCTCGCCGTCGAAGAAGAAGCTGAGGCCCACCATCGCCAGGAATGCGCCGCCGAAGCCTGCAATGCCGACATGGGCGGAGGATACGATCGCCTCGTAGCGCTCGGGGTCGTTGAGCGAGAGGTGAATCGCCGAAAGCGGGTCCAGATTGGCGGCAATGGCGACGATGGCGAGCGGGAAGACGATCCGCATGCCGAACACCGCGATCAGGATGCCCCAGGTGAGGAAGCGGCGCTGCCACTTCTCGTCCATCTCGCGCAGCACCGTGGCATTGACCACGGCATTGTCGAAGCTGAGCGAGATTTCGAGGATCGAGAGGACCAGCACGATCCACAGGACTTCGGCGACGCCCGAAGCCGTGCCGCTGCCGTTCCAGGCATAGATCGCCGCTGCCAGAAAGCAGACCGCCGTGAAGACGAGCGAGCCCCAGTAATGTTTCAGGAGAGTGTTCACGAAGGCGTTGTCCGTGGATAATGCCGGGCGGAGGCCGGCCTATTTCGGTTGATAGGTCTGATCTTCGGTCGGGAAGGTGCGCGCACGCACTTCGCTGGCGTATTGCTCCACCTTGTCGGTGATCTCGTCCGCCAGATTGCCGTATTTCTTCACGAAGCGGGGCACCCGCTCGAACATGCCGAGCATGTCGTCGACGACGAGCACCTGGCCGTCGCACTGCGCCGATGCGCCGATGCCGATCACCGGAATTTCGAGTGCCTGGGTGAGCGCCACGGCAATCGGCTCGACCACCCCTTCGACAACGACCGCAAAGGCCCCGGCCGCCTGCACCGCCTTGCCATCGGAAATGATCTTGGCGTGCTCTTCCTGGCTACGCCCGCGCGCTCCGTAACCGCCCAGCGCATTCACGGCCTGCGGGGTGAGGCCGACATGCGCCATCACGGGAATGCCGCGCTGCGAAAGGAATGCGATGGTCTCCGCCATCGCTTCTCCGCCTTCGAGCTTCACCGCCGCGCAGCCGGTTTCGGCCATGATCCGGCTCGCGCTTTCGAACGCCTTCTCGGGGCTCGCTTCGTAAGCGCCGAAAGGCATGTCGACCACGACCACCGAGTGATAGCTGCCGCGCACGACCGCCGCGCCGTGGGCGCACATCATGTCGAGCGTCACCTGCAAGGTCGAGGGCAGGCCGTAGATTACCTGGCCCAGCGAATCCCCGACCAGCAGGAGATCGCAATGCGCATCGAGCAGCTGTGCCTGTCGCGCGGTATAGGCGGTCAGCATCACGAGCGGCTCTTGCGTCTGCCCGTCCTTCTTGCGGTTCTGGATCTTGGGCACGGTCAGCCGCTTCATCGGCTGCGGGGTGGGCGTGGCGCGGCTTGTCGCCGTATCGATCTGGAAGGTCGTGGACATGGACCGCGTGCTAGCCCCGGATTGGGAAGAACGCAAAGCGAAGCCCTCGACGAAACGCCAGAATCATTGCAGAAGCGTGACCAATCACACGGGATACCCGCGCGGTGCCGCGCGGCAGGGAGAGGTTTTTTCATGGTCGCAACATCCAAGAGCACGGGCGAAGGCTGGTCCTCGCGCTCGGCGTTTATCCTCGCCGCGATCGGCGCGGCAGTCGGACTCGGCAATATCTGGCGTTTCCCGACCCTGGCGGGGGAGAGCGGGGGCGGTGCCTTCGTGATCTTCTATATCGCCTGCGTGTTCCTGCTGGGCCTGCCGCTGGTCCTTTCCGAGATTTTCATCGGCCGCGCCGGGCAGAGCGACGCGGTCGGCTCGATCCGGCGCATCGCGCGCGATTCGAACATTTCGGAAGGGTGGGGCATTTTCGGCGGGATCGGCGCCATCGCGGCCTTCCTGATCCTGTCCTTCTATTCGGTCGTCGCGGGCTGGGTGCTCTACTATGTCGGCGTGTTCGGGGCGGACCTGTTCCAGGCCATCACAGCGGGCGATCCGTTCCGCGGAGCGCTGATGGGTGAGAGCCAGGAGATGATCAAGGGGCGCATGGACAACCTGTTCGGCAATGTCGGCCTGCTGCTCGCCATGCATCTGGCCTTTATGGCGCTGACGCTGTTCATCGTGGCGCGCGGGGTTCATTCGGGGATCGAGGCGGCCGCCACCATCCTGATGCCGATCTTCTTCGTGCTGCTCGTCGGGATCACGATCTACGGCGCGATTGTGGGCGACATGAGCGATACGCTTGCCTTCCTGTTTACGCCCGACTGGTCCAAGCTGACGCCGACGGTGATGAACTCGGCGCTGGGCCAGGCGTTGTTCTCGCTCTCGCTCGGCGTGGCGGGGCTCATCACCTATGGCTCCTACATCAAGGGGTCGGAAGGGCTGGGCAGCACCTCGGCGATGATCGCGGTCGCCGATACCGGCGTTGCGCTGCTGGCCGGGCTGATGATCTTCCCCGTGGTGTTCGCGGTGGGGCTCGACCCGGCGGCGGGGCCGACGCTGGTGTTCCAGAGCCTCCCCTTCGCTTTCCAGTCGATGCCTGCCGGGGCGCTGATCGGCTTCCTGTTCTTCGTCCTCATCCTGGTGGCGGCGGTGACCAGCTCGATCTCGCTGCTCGAGGTGCCCACTGCATGGGGTATCGGGGAGCTGGGCTGGAAGCGCGGATTCTCGGCCATCGTGTTCGGCGTGGGTGCGTTCATCATCGGCGTGTTCTGCCTGCTCGGCTACAACGTATGGTCCGATGTGCGCCCGCTGGGCTTCTGGCCGCTCTTCGCCGAGACCGACATTCTCGATACGGTCGACGGGTTTACCGGCAAGGTGATGCTGCCGGTCGGCGCGCTGCTGACCTCGATCTTCGTCGGCTGGCGGGCGGACCGCCGGATGGTGCAGGAAGTGACCGGGCTGAGCGGTGGGTGGTTCGCCCTGTGGCGCTTCCTGATCGCGTGGCTGTGCCCGATTGCGGTGACCATCATCCTCGTGACCGGCCTGTTCCCGAGCATCCTCGGCGCCTGATTGCGGTTGCGCACGAAAAAGGGGCGCGGCCTTTGCGGTCGCGCCCCTTTTCGTATCGCGGGTAGGAAACCGGGTTACAGCTTGGTCTGCCTGACGTGGTCCTTCTCGGCCTCGTCGTGGACCGTCATGCCCAGCGCCATCTTCGCGACGTCGAGCACGCCCATGTCGCCGTCCCAGATCTCGGCCTCGCCAAGATCCATGCGCAGGAAGACGATATCCGGATCGTCCTTGCCGCCATCGTACCAGGCCTTCACGAAGTTGTTCCAGAAGTGGTCGAACCGCTCCTGGCTGTCTTCCTTCACCAGCGTCCCGTGGAAGCGGGCGAACAGCATGTCCTTGCCCTGAAAGGTCGCGGTGACGGGGCCGAGGCGGACGAAATCGCTCCTGGTGTGGGTGAAGAACCAGATCGCACTGTCCGCATCCTTGTCCAGCTGCGGGGCCATGGGGACCGCGCTTGTCGGGTCGCCATCGAGCTGGAGGAAGATATACGGGCGGTCGGCCAGTTCGGTCCAGAATTTCTCGCGCAGTTCTGGTGCCTTGCCTTCTTTGTATCGCATGATGTCTCTCCTTTGCAGGGCGAACGTGCGGGGCGTGGCGTTTGTTTCGGGCATGGCCCATCGCCCGTATCCGGCGGGGGCTTGCGAGGGCGGATAAATGGGAACATAGTGAGAACAGATGAGTCGTTTCGCCATGATCCCCGATGCCCTCCAGACGGCCGCCGACCTGGCCACCGCTTCCTCCGCCACCCGCGCCGAACGCTGGCGGCCGGGGCTGGGCGCGGTTGCGCAGGCCGAGGTGTTCGCCTCCTCGCGCGAGGCGAGCGGAGCGGGCGCGGCGCTGGCACTGGCGCTCGATGCATGGCGCAACCGTGAGCGAGGCGAGGGCGAGGAAGCGGAGGATCGCCGCGTGGTGGTGTGGGTGCAGACCCGCGCCGCACTGCGCGCCGGGGGGCGCCCTTTCCGCGCCGGTCTGCCACCCGAAATCCGCCACCGGCTGATCCATGTCCTTGCCGAGAAGGACGAGGACGCGCTGTTCGCTCTGGAGGAGGCGGTGCGCTGCCGCGATGTCGCCTTCGTGATCGGCGAGCTTGCGGGAGCTGCGCGCGCGCTCGATTTCACTGCCTCGCGCCGGTTGACGCTTGCTGCCGAAAAGCATGGCGTGCCGCTGACTCTGGTGCGGCTCGACGGGACGCGCGATCTCTCCTCGGCCCGCCAGCGCTGGGCGGTGAGGCCCGCGCCTTCGGCTCGCCCGAGGTGGAACCGCGATGCGCCCGGTCCGCCCGCCTGGCATGCCGAGCTGTTCCGCGCCCGCAGCCATCCGCCGGGCAGCTGGCTTTTGCGTGAGGGCGCGGGGGAATTGGTGGCGGAACGGAATCTCCCTCTCCCCGATCGGGGAGAGGATACGAAGGCTTGGTCGCGTAGCGGCCTAGCCGGAGTTGGAGAGGGGTGGCTTGAAGTGGCGGATGCGGCATCCCCCTCTCCAGGCTCTGCTAGCTCCTTCGGAGCAAGCGCCGCCGTCCTCTCCCCCGATGGGGAGAGGGTGCTTGGCTGAGCATGCCGCCCCGCCGCATCCTCTCGATATGGCTCGCGGCCTTCGCGATCGATCGCTGGCGGCTCGGTGAAGAGTGCCAGCGGGGCGAGGGTGCCGATGCCGCGCCGCTCGTCCTGATTACGGAAACCGCGCATGGCCCCCGGATCGAGGCGATGAACGTGGCAGCCCGCATGGCGGGCGCACGGACCGGCACGATGCTGGCCGATGCGCGCACGCTGTGTCCCTCGATCAAGGCCGTGCCGGGGGATCCGGCGGGCGACCTCGACATGCTGGAAAAGCTGGCGGTGTGGGCCCGGCGCTGGGGCCCGTGGTCGGCGCTCGATCCGCCCGATGGGCTGCTGGTCGATGTCACCGCCGTCGCGCACCTTTTCGGTGGCGAGGCGAAGCTGCTCGCCGATGCTCACCGCGCTTTCGAGATGCGCGGTTTCGCGATCCGCGCCGCCATTGCACCCACGGCCGGGGCAGCGTGGGCGCTGGCGCATTACGGGGCGTCTGCGAGTATTCTCGCGCCCGGGGACGACATGGAAGCGCGCCTGTCGGACCTGCCGGTCGCCGCGCTCAGGCTCGATCCGGACGTGCTCACCGTGCTGCGACGGCTCGGGCTCAAGCGATTGGGCGAGCTCGGCACGGTAGGCCGAGATGCGCTCCACCGCCGGTTCCGCAACCGCAAGTCGCCCGCCGCCAACCCGCTGATCCGGATGGACCAGTTGCTCGGCCGTGTGCCCGAGCCGCTTCTGCCGGTGGTGCCGCAGTCCGTCCCGCTGGTGCAGCGGCGGCTGATGGAGCCGATCCGCCATCGCGACCTGCTCGATACCGTGCTGGCCGACCTTGCCGAAGACATGGTGCGCGAGCTGGAGGGGCAGGGGAGCGGCGCGCGGCGGCTCGACCTCGGCATGTGGCGCGTCGACGGAGAGGTTATCATGCGCACGCTCGAACTGGCCGCCGCGACCCGCGAGGCGGGCCATATCGTGCGGTTGTTCGGGGAGAAGCTGGGCGATGTCGATGCGGGCTTCGGGATCGAACTGGTCCGCCTGCGCGCCAGCTGGGCAGAGCCGCTACCTGCCGGGCAGGCGGATATCGAGGCGGCGGCGGAACGGCACGGCACCTCGCTTTCCGCTTTCGTCGACCGGCTGACCACGCGGCTCGGGCCCAAAGCGGTGCGCCGCCCGGTGCTGCGCGGCAGCCATGTGCCCGAACGTTCGCAAGCCTGGCAGCCACCCCTGGAGCCCGAGCCGCCTTCGCAGGAAACCTTCCGCTTCCATGCAAGGCCGCTCAAGCTGCTCGACCGGGCAGAGCCGATCGCGGTGCTCTACGCGACGCCCGATGGCCTGCCGCAGCGGTTCCGCTGGCGCGGCGAGGTGCATGAGATCGCGCGGGTCGAAGGGCCAGAGCGGATCGCGCCCGAGTGGTGGCGCGAGCGCGGCACCGCGCGCCTGCGCGACTATTACCGGATCGAGGACGATGCCGGGCGGCGCTACTGGATCTATCGCTACGGGATTGCGGGCGACGGGCGCGGCGGCGCGCCCGAATGGTTCCTGCAGGGGCTTTGCGCGTGAGCCGTCAGGTGCCTGCGAAAGGCGTACCGAAGACGCCGACCGCCAGCTCCGCCCACACCATCACCAGAACGGCGAGAATGCCGAGCACGGCGGCCACGCACCAGGTCGGGCGGCCGAGATTGCGCAGCGCGAATTCAATCGCCAGCGCGGTCGTGCCCAGCAGGATCGCGGCGACACCGAAATCGAAGGGGGTCCAGTGGACCTCGCCGGTGAATTGCATGGCGACCAGCGGGGCGATGAGAATGGCGATGACCGAGCCCCACAACGCGACACGCCAGAGGCGGTTGGTCAGCCCGGAAGTGATCGAGAGATCGTCCATGCGTCTTCTCCTTCGATCAGGATCATGCGCCTTTCGGGGACTGAGCGCAAGATCGCTCTGCGGGTTGTGCATAAATCGCAAGATTCTGAAAAGAGGATTTTTTCGTCCCTGAAACCGCGAAGGACTAGTCAGCTTGTGCGCGAGAACATATAAGGAACAAATGACTCGTGCCCCGATCCTCGAAAGGCTGAAGATCCTTGCCGACGCGGCGAAGTACGATGCTTCCTGCGCTTCCTCGGGGACCGCAAGACGCAACAGCAAAAGCGGGGGGATCGGATCGACCGAGGGGATGGGAATCTGCCACGCCTATGCGCCCGACGGCCGCTGCATTTCGCTGCTCAAGGTGCTGCTGACCAACCACTGCATCTTCGATTGTCATTACTGCATCAACCGCAAGAGCTCGAACGTGCAGCGCGCGCGCTTCACCCCGCAGGAGGTCGCGGACCTGACGCTCAGCTTCTATCGCCGCAATTATATCGAAGGGCTGTTCCTCTCCTCAGGCATCGTCAAAAGCAGCGACCACACGATGGAGCAGATCGTGGAGGCCGCGCGGATACTGCGCGAGGAACACGATTTTCGCGGCTATATCCACTTGAAGACGATCCCCGAGGCGGACCCGGAGATCATCCACCGCGCGGGGTTCTACGCCGATCGCGTGTCGATCAATGTCGAACTGCCGACCGATGCCGGGCTGACGCGGTTGGCGCCGGACAAGAACGCGCGCCAGATCGAAGGCGCGCTGGGCAAGACCAAGGACGACATCGTCGAAGCGAAGGATGCGAAGAAGCGGTTTCGCCATGCGCCGCGCTTCGCACCCGCCGGCCAATCGACCCAGATGATCGTCGGCGCCGATGCGGCGAGCGATGCGGATATCGTGGGCCGGGCGAGCCGGTTGTACGACAGTTTCGGCCTGCGCCGCGTCTATTACAGCGCCTTCTCGCCGATCCCCGATGCCTCCGCGGTGCTACCGCTCAAACGCCCGCCGCTGATCCGCGAACATCGGCTCTACCAGTCGGACTGGCTGATGCGGTTCTACCAGTATCGCCCGCAGGAGATCATGCAGGCGACCGAAGCCGACGGAAACCTGCCGCTCGATATCGACCCGAAGCTCGCCTGGGCGCTGAAATTCCGCGACCGCTTCCCGGTCGACGTCAACCGCGCGAGCCGCGAGGAGCTGCTGCGCGTGCCGGGGCTGGGGGTGACCGCGGTGCAGCGCATCCTCGCCTCGCGCCGCCACCGCACCTTGCGCCTCGACGATGTGGCGCGGCTGACCGTGTCGCTTGCCAGGGTGCGGCCCTTCATCTGCCCGGTCGACTGGCGGCCGACGCTGCTGACCGACCGGGCCGATCTGCGCAGCCTGCTCGCGCCCAGGCAGGAACAGCTGGAGCTGTTTGCGGCATGAAGCTCGCTCTTGTCTCGTCATCCCAGCGAAAGCTGGGATCGGGTCCGGCAAAGCATGGGCCTGCCGCCAGCGACCCCAGCTTTCGCTGGGGTGACGGCTCATGGTATCTTTCATGACCGCGCTCCAGAATGTCCGCCCCCACGCGCATTACACCGTCCAGCTGCCCCGCAGCGACGATTTCGCCTTCTGGCGCGAGCGAGCGCGGGCATTGATCCAGTGCGATATCCCGCCGGACAAGGTCGCATGGGTGGAGCCGGGCGGAACCGACGATCTCTTTTCGAGCGGCGGCATGCCCCTGCCCGAGCCTCCGGAAGACGCTCCGCCGGTCCGCGCCAGCAAGCGTTACCTCGGCCTTGCGCAGAACGCCGCGCTGCACAGCGATCCGGCCCGTTTCGCGCTGCTCTACCGTCTGCTGTGGCGGCTCCAGCGCAACCCGCGGATCATGGAGGACAAGGCCGATCCCGACGTGCGACGGCTCGAGGAACTCGACAAGAACGTGCGGCGCGACAGCCACAAGATGCACGCCTTCGTCCGCTTCCGGCAGGTCGAAGCCGAGAATGGGAGCGAGCATTATATCGCCTGGTTCGAGCCCGAGCATCACATCCTGCGCGCCAATGCGGGCTTCTTCATACGGCGCTTTGCGAGCATGCGCTGGTCGATCCTGACCCCGCAGGGCAGCCTGCACTGGGATGGCGAGACGATGCGCGAAGGCCCGCCCGCCCAGAAGAGCGACGCGCCGCAAGGCGACCCGGTCGAGGATCTGTGGCGCACCTATTATGCGTCGATCTTCAACCCGGCGCGTTTGAAGGTCGGGGCGATGCTCTCCGAAATGCCCCGCAAGTACTGGAAGAACCTGCCCGAAGCCGTGCTCATTCCCGAGCTGGTCGCGGGGGCACAGAAACGGGAAAGCGCAATGGTGGCGGCAGGCGAACTGACCTTCGAGGAACGGCCCGAGAGCCTGGAGGCGATCGGCGCGGCTCTCGAGGCCTGCCGCAAGTGCCCGATCGGTTGCCTCGATAACCGCGCGGTGATGGGGGAGGGGCCGTCCGATGCCTCGCTAATGATCGTCGGCGAACAGCCGGGCGATGTAGAGGATCAGGAGGGGCGGCCCTTCGTCGGGCCTGCCGGGCAATTGCTCGACGTGCATCTGGAGCGCGCCGGGATCGAGCGGACCCGCGCCTACGTCACCAATGCGGTCAAGCACTTCAAGTTCGTCCAGCGCGGCAAGCGGCGGCTGCACCAGAGCCCGACTGCCAAGGAGATCGACACCTGCCGCTGGTGGCTCGAGGGCGAGCGCGAACGGGTGAAGCCGAAGCTGGTGCTCGCCATGGGCGCCAGTGCGGCCCGCGGCATGCTGGGCAAGACGGTGAGCATTTCGAAGGTGCGCGGCCAACCGATCGCGCTGGAAGACGGCAGCGAGCTGTGGGTCACCGCGCACCCCTCCTACCTTCTGCGCCTCGATGGCGAAGCGCGCGACAAGCAGGCCGCGCTGTTCGACGCGGACCTTGCTGCGGTGCGAGAGCGGTTGGCGGAGCTGGAGGGCGGTGTCCCATGACCGTTCGTCCTGAGCTCGTCGAAGGGCGAACGGGGTGCGACGTTCGCGGTTCGACAGGCTCACCACGAACGGGTGGGGCAAGGAAACTGCCATGCCCGACGCACCGCTCACCCCCGACAAGCGCCGGATCGAACTCGATCCCGCTGGCATAGACCCGCCACCGCGCGCACCCTTCGTCGAACTCGGGCTTGTCTCGTGTTTCAGCTTCCTGCGCGGCAGTTCCGATGCAGTCGATCTGGCGCTGACGGCGCGCGCGCTCGGCTACGACGCGCTGGGGATCGCGGATGCCAACACGATGGCGGGGGTGGTGCGCATCCACACCGAGGCGAAGACGCTGAAGGTTCGCCCGGTGATCGGCTGCCGGATCGAGACGGTCGAGGGCCTCGCCCTCCTCGCTTTTCCGCGCGACCGTGCGGCCTACGGGCGGCTGTGCCGTCTGATTTCCACCGGACGGATGCAGACGCTCGATGGCGGATGGCAGGACAAGGGCGTGTGCGAGATCGATCTCGCAATGCTCGCCGCGCATTCCGAGGATGTGCAGCTGATCCTGCTGCCGCCCGACGATCTGGATGCGCGGTTCACGATTGGGGTGCCGAGCAATGTGATTCCTTTCCGTCATCCCGGGCTTGATCCGGGATCCCGCTTTTCGCCCGGCACCCGCTCAGAAGAAGCGGGACCCCGGCTCGGGGGCCGGGGTGACGAAAATTCGATGATGGTCACGGTTCCCTTCCCCAAGCTCCTCCCCCATCTGACAGCGCAACTGCCGACGCTGCGCCACCTTGCCGCCGCCTATCTCTATCGCGGCGACGACATCGCGCGGATCGATCGGTTGGACGCCATGGCCCGCGCCCACGGTCTCTCGCTGCTGGCGACCAACGACGTGCATTACCACGCGCCAGAGCGACGGCCCTTGAATGACGTCATGACGGCAATCCGCCACAAGACGACCGTGGAAGCCGCCGGACATCTGCTTCACGCCAATGCCGAGCGATACCTGAAATCGCCGGAGCAGATGGTGCGCCTGTTCGCGCGCTGGCCCCATGCCATCGTGGCGTCACGCGCCATCGCCGATGCCTGCACCTTCTCCCTCGACGAGCTGCAATACGAATATCCCGAGGAGATCCTGCCCGAGGGAATGAGTCCGCAGGCCTTCCTCGAACAGGAAACCTGGGAGGGTGCAAAATCCCGTTATCCCAGTGGCTTGCCACAAACTGTTCGTATCACGCTCGAACGCGAACTGGCGCTGATCGGCAAGCTCGATCTGGCGCGCTATTTCCTGACCATCAAGGATATCGTCGATTACGCGCGCAGCGTCGATCCGCCGATATTGTGCCAGGGGCGGGGCAGCGCGGCGAACTCGGCCGTGTGTTACGTGCTGGGCATCACCAGCGTCGATCCGGCCAAGCATCAGCTGCTGTTCGACCGCTTCATCTCCGAAGAGCGCAAGGAGCCGCCCGATATCGACGTCGATTTCGAGCATGAGCGGCGCGAGGAGGTGATCCAGTACCTCTACCGCAAATATGGCCGCCACCGTGCGGGGCTGTGCGCCACGGTGATCCACTACCGCCCGCGCATGGCGATCCGCGAAGTGGGCAAGGCGATGGGCCTCTCCGAAGACGTCACCGCGTCGCTCGCGCGCACCGTATGGGGTGGCTGGGGGCGCGAGATCGGCGAGAACCACGTGGCGGAAACGGGTATGGACGTCAGCGACCCGCACCTGAAACGCGTTCTCAAACTCACCCAGCAAATGATTGGAATGCCACGGCATTTAAGCCAGCACGTCGGCGGGTTCATCCTCACCCAGGGCGACCTGATCGAAACCGTGCCCATCGGCAATGGCGCCATGCTCGATCGCAGCTTCATCGAATGGGACAAGGACGATATCGAGGCGCTCGGCATCCTCAAGGTCGATGTGCTGGCGCTGGGCATGCTGACCTGCATCAAGAAGTGCTTCGACCTGCTGGAGGATCACCACCAGCGCCCGCTCCAGCTCGCCACCGTGCCGCGCGAAGACCCGGAAACCTATGCGATGCTGCGCAAGGGGGACTCGCTCGGCGTGTTCCAGGTCGAAAGCCGCGCGCAGATGAACATGCTCCCGAGGCTCAGGCCTCGGGAATTCTACGACCTCGTCATCCAGGTCGCGATCGTGCGGCCCGGGCCGATCCAGGGCGACATGGTGCACCCCTACCTCAAGCGTCGCCGGGGCGCCGAACAGGTGGTGATCCCCGCGCCATCGCCCGAGCATGGGCCCCCGGACGAGCTCTCCAGCATCCTCGAACGCACGCTGGGCGTGCCGATCTTCCAGGAGCAGGCGATGAAGATCGCGCTCGACGCCGCCAAGTTCTCCAGCCTCGAAGCCAATCGGCTCAGGAAGGCGATGGCGACCTTCCGCAGCCGGGGGATGGTGGACGAATTGCAGGACATGATGGTCGAGCGAATGGTGGCGCGCGGCTACGACCGCGAATTCGCCGAACGCTGTTTCAACCAGATCCGCGGCTTCGGGGAGTACGGCTTTCCGGAAAGCCACGCGGCCAGCTTCGCGCATCTGGTGTACGTCTCCAGCTGGCTCAAATGCCACTTCCCCGCCGCCTTCGCCTGCGCGCTGCTCAACTCGCAGCCGATGGGCTTCTACGCGCCTGCGCAGATCGTGCGTGATGCCGCGGAGCATGGCGTCGCCGTGCTGCCGGCGGATGTGAACCATTCCGACTGGGACTGCACGCTGGAGGATGTGCGGAGCGAGCCTGCCGCTAACGCAAGTCGTCGCCCCTGCGCAGGCAGGGGCCCAGATGCCGTTTCCGATGATCGCAAACCTTATCTGGATCCCCGCCTGCGCGGGGATGACGAAAGGAGGGATGACGGGGAAGAGGACAAGGGCCGCCTCGACAAACACATCGCGCTGCGCCTCGGGCTGCGGCAGATCGATGGCTTGCCCGAGCATGTCGCCGCAAGGCTTGTGGCCGAGCGGGTCGAGAACGGTCCCTACCGCGATGTTGCCCAGCTGCGCGACAGGGCAGGGCTCTCCCCCTCGCATATCGAGCGGCTCGCCAGCGCCGATGCGTTCCAGTCGCTGAACCTGCCCCGCCGCCAGGCGCTGTGGGACGCGCGCAGCCTGATCGCCTCGCCCGACCTGCCGCTGTTCCGCGCGGCGCAGGAACGCGACGAGGGCGCGGAAAGGGCGCAAACTCGCCTGCCCACCATGCCGCTCAGCGAAGAAGTGGTCGCCGACTATCAGACCACCCGGTTGAGCCTGAAGGCGCACCCGATGGCCTTCCTGCGCGCGCGCTTGGCCGAGCGCGGCTTCGTGCGCGCGTGCGACCTGCGGGAGCGCAAGTTCCGCTCCATGGTGCAGGTGGCGGGCGTGGTGCTGATCCGCCAGCGACCGGGCAGCGCCAAGGGCGTGTGCTTCATCACGCTGGAGGACGAGACCGGAGTGGTGAACCTGGTCGTCTGGCCCGACCTCAAGGAAAAGCAGCGCAAGGTCGTGATGGGCGCCCGGCTGATGGAAGTGCGCGGCCGGGTGGAGTATGACGACGAGGTGATCCACGTCATCGCGCACCATATGACCGATGCGACCCACATGCTCGCGCACCTCTCCGACGAGACGCTGCACTATGAGCTGGCACGCGCGGACCACGTCAACTCGCCGCTTCCATCCGGGAAAGCCAATCCGCGCGATGACCTGCGGAAGGGGGTGGACGACTCTACCAATGGGCCTGCCAATGGGCATGCGATACGTCCGCGCGACATGATCGACGAACTGCCCAATACCGGCGGCCACCCGCGCAATCTGCGGATCATCCCCAAGTCGCGGGATTTCCACTAGGGTGGCCGGGTATACCCGCCTTTCGCCCGATCTCAGGCATCGGTTGCGGATTTCGCCCGCTCCGGCGGATTTCGCTGCCGACAAGGCGGTGCTGGCGCTGCTCGCCTTCGCTGCGCTGGTGCTGGCTTCTCATGCCTGGCTGATGGCCCATCCCGGCCACAATCCGTGGGCCCCGCTCGATTTGCGCGACGAGCCGGGCTGGGCGACCCG
>PAVA01000049.1 GCA_002712945.1 Citromicrobium sp. | reverse complement strand
TCAGGTAAAGGTTGGGCGTGAAGCTCAGGCGCTCTTGCGCTGGATCGGGTCGGTCCCAGGGGGAGTCGACAGCATGTCGAGTTCGCCCAGCCGCTTGACCACCGCAGCAGCATCCTCGGGCTTGCCGTAGAGATAGCCCTGGCCCTTCATCTCGCCCATCTGGCGCAGCGTTTCGAGGATCGAATCATCCTCGATGCCTTCGGCCGTCACCGGGATCTGCAACCCCTTGCCCAGCGAGACGAGCGTGCTGACGATATGGTCGCGGTACTCGTGGTCCGCCATCAGGCTCGGCGCGGCCTCGGCGACCTTGCGCAGTTCGCCCACGAAACTGCGGTCGATCTTGACCCTGTCGAAGGGCAGGGTGCGCAGCTGGGTCAGCGTGGCGAACCCGGTGCCGAAATCGTCGAGGCTCACCCGCACGCCCAGGTTCTTGAGGCTGACGATCATCGTCTGCACCGCGGTCAGGTTTTCCTGCAGGCAGCTTTCGGAAATCTCGACATCGAGCCGTGCGGGCGGAAACTCGCTGCTTACCAGCAGCTTGAGCAGCTTTTGCGGAAACCACGGGTCGCGCAGCTGGACCGGCGATACATTGACCGACAGTGTCAGGCTGGGATGCCAGCTCTGCGCGTCCACCAGCGCCCGGCGGATGAGCGATTCGGACAGCGTGCCGATGAGACCGCACTGCTCCGCGACCGGAATGAAGATGTCCGGCGCCACTTCGCCCAGTTCGGACGAATGCCAGCGGGCCAGCATCTCGAAGCCGACCAGCTTGCCCGTCTCGAGATCGATCTGCTGTTCGTAGTGCGGCACGAATTCGCCGCGGTCGAGGCCCTTGCGGATCGCGCTTTCCATCTCGCGACGGATGCGCGCCTCGACCTCCATCGCCTTGTCGAACCAGCAATAGCGGTTCCGGCCTTCCTTCTTGGCATGATACATCGCGAGGTCGGCGCGGTGCATCAGTTCGCGGGCCGCACCCTCGAGGCTTTCGACCGGCTTGCCCGGCTTGTGGATCGCGATCCCCGCGGAAATCGTCACTTCCAGCTCGCCCATGTCGGTCTCGATCGGCTGCGCGACCGCGGCGATCATATTGCCGGCCCACTCTTCCACCGGATCGAGGTTTTCGCCCTCGATCGGCAGGATGACCGCGAATTCGTCTCCGCCCAGTCGCGCCACGCTCGCGTTTTCGGGGGCAATCTCGCGCAGTCGGTTGGCGATCGCGAGCAGCACGGTATCCCCTGCCTGGTGGCCGTGACGGTCGTTGATTTCCTTGAACCCGTCCAGATCGATCATCACGAAGCCCGCGGCGTGATTGGCCGCCTTCGGAGCATCGATCTCTTCCATCAGCTTCTCGGTTGTGCAGCGCCGGTTATAGCAACCGGTCAGCGGGTCGATCTGCGACAGGTGGCGGGCCTGCTCTTCCGCTTGGCGACGCTGTTCGATCTCCTCGCGCAGATCGGCATAGCGGCGCCACCCGAAGATGATCAGCGCGATATTCAGCAGTAGCGCGTTGACCAGAACCGTCTCCGGTGGCGAGACGTCGCCATCGAGCAGGTGCTGCGTGACCTGCGGCATTACCGTGCCGCCGATCCCGACGAACATGATGATCGCCGCCGTCGCAATGCCGAGCATCACGATATCCCGCTCCGCCTTCTTCAGGCTGGGCAGCTTGTCCTTCTGGTCCCCCGTGCGCCGGTTCATCGATCGTCCCGTGGCTGGTTTGGTGTTCTGTCTCCGGGCCTATCTGCCACGCGGTGTTGAAAATCGGGTAAATGCCGCCTTGCGTGCTCGTGGAAGGGCGGGGCCTCATGGCATGCGGTTCGCAATCGAATGGAAAGGGAGAGCGAAACCTTGCGCTACTGGCTGATGAAATCCGAGCCCGACGTTTACGGTTGGGACGACCTCGAACGCGATGGCGAAGGCGTGTGGGACGGCGTGCGCAGTCACCAGGCGAAGAACAATCTGCTGGCGATGGAGGTCGGTGATCAGGCGTTTTTCTACCATTCCAACATCGGGCGCGAGATTGTCGGCATCGTGGAAATCGTCGAAGCGGGAATGGCCGACCCGACCGACGAGACCGGCAAGTGGGCTGCGGTGAGGGTGAAGCCGAAAACCAAGCTGCCCCATCCCGTCACGCTGAAGGAGGTGAAGGCGGAGCCCAGGCTGGCGGAAATGCAGCTTGTGAAACTTTCACGCCTGTCCGTGGGCGAGGTGATGCCCGACGAATGGTCGGTCATCCTCGCGATGGCGGGCGTCTAGCCGGTCCGACGGCATCGAGCGCTGATTGGTCGCAAGCGCCACTCGCTTTGGCGCATTGGCCCACTCGATGCGGAACGCAAGTCCCTGTTTCGCGGTTTCTTTTGCACATCGGCAATCACGCCGACGCATGAAAAACGGAGAATCGAGATGGGTGAACTGAAGAGCAAGGTCGAAGGCAACGTCAACGAAGCGATCGGCGAAGCCAAGCAGCAGTCGAACGATCCCGAAACCCGCGCCGAAGGCCGCGGGCAGGAGGTCAAGGGCAAGGCCCAGCAGACCAAGGGCGAAGTCGAAGGCGCGCTCGGTGACGACATCTGATCGCCAAGCCTGACCGATAAAAGAGGGCGGTACCTGCGCGGTGCCGCCCTTTTTTCATGTCAGCCTTTGGAACGCAGCCCGCTGACGGTTGCTCCGCTGGCGGCGAGCTGTTCGATATCGATCTTCGCGTGAATGAGCCGCAGGCCCGTGCGGCCCTCGGCGGCTGTAAGCGCATCCTTGAACTGGTCGGTGGTTTCGGCAGTGGCGGACCACGCCCCGAAACTTGCCCCGAATGCCGCGAAGTCCGGATTTTCCAGCCGGGTTGCAGAGATGCGCTCCGGAAACTCGCGCTCCTGGTGCATGCGGATCGTGCCATAACCGCTATTGTCGACCACGATTACGATCAGGTCGCACCCGGCCTGCGCCGCGCTCGCCAGTTCCTGTCCGTTCATCAGGAAATCGCCATCTCCCGCGACGGCAACCACCGTGCGGTCGGGGAATCGCCGCGCTGCGGCCACGGCGGCAGGCACGCCGTAGCCCATCGCCCCGCAGGTCGGCGCGAGCTGGCTCGGGTATCCGGCATAGCGCCAGTAGCGGTGCCACCAGCCCGCGAAATTGCCCGCGCCGTTGCAGATGATCGTATCCGCGGGCAGCGTATCACGCATGAACTGGACGCATTGCGCGAGGTCGAGGGGGTAGGTCTCGCTCGGATGCGCAGTGGCCCATTCTTCCCACTCAGCATGGGCTTCGCCCCCGGCATCGAAGGGCAGCGGGTCTTCGCCCGCCCACAGCGCCGCGCTTTCGGCGAATTCGTCCATGGCGGCGCAGATCGCGAGGTCGGCCGGGTAAACGCTGCCCGGTTCCTCGGGATCGGGATGGATGTGGACCAGCGTGCGTTCGCCGTCGATCAGGGGGGGCACGCGGTAGCCATCCGTCGTCGCCTCGCCCAGCCTTGCGCCGACCACCAGCAGCAGGTCCGCCGCCTTCGCCCGTTCGACCAGCTTCGGGTTGGGCCCGTAGCCCAGGTTCCCCGCATAGACGGGCGAGGAGGGCGAGATCGCGTCCTGACGCCGGAACGCCGTCGCCACCGGCAGGCCGAGCCTTTCGGCGAATAGCTGGAAATATTCGCGTGCCTTGGCGTTCCAGCCTGCCCCGCCGACGATGGCGAGCGGCGCGGCGGCATCGCCGATCAGCGCCATCATCGCCTGCATCGCATCGGGGCAGGGCGCCTGCGCGGGCCGCGACACCTGCGCGCGCGGGCTGGCCGAGGTTTCGTCGTAGAGCATGTCCTCGGGCAGGGCGAGGACCACCGGGCCCGGCCTGCCGGAGATCGCGGTGGCATAGGCGCGCGCGACATATTCGGGGATACGGTCGGCGCGGTCGATCCGGGCGGCCCACTTGGAAATCGGCGCGAAGAAGGCGGGGAAGTCGATCTCCTGAAAGCCCTCGCGGTCGCGCATCTCGCGCGACACGTCGCCGACGAACAGGATCATCGGCTGGCTGTCCTGATGGGCGACATGCACGCCGATGCTGGCATTGGTCGCCCCCGGACCGCGCGTGACAAAGGCAATCCCCGGCGCTTGCGTCATAGCCCCGTCGGCGCAGGCCATGAACGCCGCGCCCCCTTCCTGACGACAGGTCACCAGATCGATTTCCGGCCGGTCGACCAGCGCGTCGAGCACGGGGAGAAAGCTTTCTCCCGGCACGGTGAAGATACGGTCGCAGCCCTGCACGGCAAGACAATCGACGAGGAGGCGCGCGGCATCCGGAGGCGTGGGGCGGGTATCGGGATTGGCCATGAGGCTGCCACTAATGCTGTGCGCTGCGCGCGGCAATCGGGTGCTGCCGTTAAGGGTCTTTCCCCGCGTCTGTCCCACCCGCGGACGCAGGCCAGCGCCGGGCTCGCCAATGCTTACCAAAAAGTTAAGCCTCGCTCCCCATGAGACGTTCGCTTGTCCTTACCGACGAATCGGCCCGCCATCCCTTCCGCGCATCGCTGATGGTGCGCCCGGATCTGCACCGCGACCGGATGGTGGGGACGACCCGCTGGGCGTGGGCCAGGAACGACTGGATGGGCTTCCTCGGCGCCTATGTGGCGTGCCTGGTGGGCGCGCTCGTCTTCATCTTCTGAAAACGCGATTTCTCAGTCGAGGTGAACGCTCGGCAAGTGCTCCTCGGCATGGAGCTTGCGCGCCACCCAACTGGTGAGAAGGCAAAGCGCGACGCTGGCCAGCACCTGCTCCGCGATGGCGAGGCCGGCGGCGGTCATGCCGAGGGCCAGCACCGCACCGCCGACCATGAAGGTCGAGCTGACCATGTTGGTGGCCGCGATCGTGCGCGAGGCGCGGTTGCCCGAAACGCGTGTCGTCAGAAAGGCGTAGAGCGGGACCACGAAGATGCCTCCCGCAATCGCGATGCACAGCAAGATGCCCAGCAACACCCACGCGAGGGGGAAGGCGAGAAACTCCGGCACGGTCAGGAAGCTGCCCTCGAAGCCCGTCGGCCACTGGCGCACGAACAGATAGAAGAGCACGATGAAGAAGCCCATGCCTACCACGCTCGCCGGGGCATGGCGTGCCGACACCTCGCCCTTCAGCAGGTGGTTGATGACGACCGACCCGATCGCGATGCCGATCGAGAACATCACGATGAACAGCGTGGCGACTTCCTTGCTCGCATGGATCACGTTCTTCGCCAGCGGCGGAAACTGAATGAACAGAATCGCCCCGACGGTCCAGAATACGCTGATCGCGAGAGTGGCGAGGTAGATCACCCGGTCCTGCATGACCGAGCGGACCAGCGCGACCGAGGAACGCAGGATGTTCCAGTCGATCGGCTCGACATCGCCAAGGGCGGGGGCGCTGGGGATCTGGCGACTGGTCGTATAGCCTACCAGCGCGGTCAAGATCACAAGCACCATTGCCGCCTCGACCGGGATCCAGCCCGCGAGGATGGTGCCGAACAGGATCGCGAGATACGTCCCCGCCTCGACCAGGCCGGTGCCCGCCAGCACCTCCCCGGGCCGCAGATGCTGCGGCAGGATCGCGTATTTGATCGGCCCGAGAAAGGTCGACTGCAATCCGGCAAGGAACAGCGCGAACAGCATCAGCGGGATCGCGACAGCGTTCACCAGCAGGCCCTGCCAGGCGAGGAACAGGCCGGTCGCCCCCAATGTCATCAGGCCGATCTCGCACAGCTTCACCGTGCGGATGATCCTGGCCTTGTCGCGCATGTCGGCCAGCTGGCCCGCGATGGCGGAGACCATGATGAAGGGCGCGATGAACAGCGCCGATGCCACTGCGCTGAACGCCGTTTCCGCGTCCGGATCGCTATAGACTGCGTAGACGGCGAACAGCACCATCGCGGTCTTGTAGAGATTGTCGTTGAAGGCGTTGAGCACCTGGGTGCAGAACAGCGGCAGGAAGCGCCGCCGTCGCAGCAATCTCAACGTAGTCATAAATTCGCTCCGGTGCGCAGGGAGCACCCGCGCCGATATTTGCGCCCCGATAAAGCAGCCTGCCATTCCACGCAAAGGGCGCATGGCCCTTTTTCTCGGACCCGAGGTGGTCTACGCGCATTCCTGACAAAATGCTGACTCTCCCCAACATCCTCACGCTTTCGCGCATTTTCGCGGTGCCCCTGCTGGTTCTTTTCCTGTGGTGGCCGGAATGGCAGATGGGCTATGCGATCGGCCTGGTGCTTTACTGCGCAGCGGCGATAACCGACTATTTCGACGGGCTGCTGGCGCGGTCGAAAGGTACGGTCTCCAAGCTCGGGCAGTTTCTCGATCCCATTGCGGACAAGATCATGGTCGCGGCGGTGATCCTGATCCTCACTGCCAAGGGCGGGCTGACCGGCCCCCTCGTGGGCGATGCCCACGTGATCGCGGGCCTCATCATCCTGATGCGTGAGATCATCGTCTCGGGCCTGCGCGAATTTCTGGGCGGAATTCAGGTGTCGGTGCCCGTCAGCCGGCTCGCCAAGTGGAAAACGACGCTCCAGATGATCGCGCTCGGCCTACTGATCCTGTCGGGTGCCCTGCCGGAGATCGGGCCGATCCGGTGGATCGGGCTTGTCTCCCTGTGGCTTGCCGCAATCCTCACCTGCATGACCGGGTATGGCTATCTGCGGGTCGGGCTGAAGCACATGGACACCTGACCGGGGGAAGGGGCGTCCGCCTGTGTCCGGCGCGCGAGGCCGGCGAAATTTTCCTGCGGGTTCCGCAGCGTAGAATAGTGAAAAATATTCTTCGCCTTTTTATCAGTGAATAAAGATTCTGCGGCCTAGTAGGGGCCATGGCGACGAGACCGGCAGAACAAGCAGAGGCGAGGAGCGGGTCCATCCTGCACAGGATGGGTTTTCTGCGCGGCGTTTCGCTGCAGGCAAGCAATGCGAACGATGCTTCGCCATCCGCCTCGCCCCGGGCCGCTGCCCGGTTCCGCCGTCGCCAGCTGAACAACATCCGTGGCTTCCTCCTCGGGAACGAGCTGGACATCACCCCTTTCACCCTGATGACCGCCTTCGAGGCGTGCACGGGCTCCAATCCGGACCTTTCGCGCCGTCTCGAGGAGCGCGCGCGCGACGGCCTTCCGATCACCGGCGAATGGCTGGAAGAGGCGGCCGGGGGCGATCCGCGCGGCGAGGACAAGGCGGTCCGCCAGCTCGCGGACAAGCTGGAACTGGGGATCGACGAATTGTCCCGCGCGACACGAACCGTGCGCCGCGTCACCTCGCAATATGGCGACGAACTGGAGCGGCAGGTGGATGATCTCACCGCCTTTCCGGGGACCGAGGACGTGATCGCCGGGCTGGCCGACTTCGCCAAGGCGATGCTCGCCCGCTCGCGCCAGACCGAGGAAGAACTGCGCGCCAGCGAGCGCGAAACGGCCCAGTTGCGGGAAAATCTGGACCGCGCGCGCCGCGATGCCGAGGTCGACTATCTCACGGGCCTGCCCAACAGGCGCGCGTTCGAGCGCATATTGCTCGCCAGCCATCAGGAGGCGCTGGCTGCCGGGGAGCCGCTCAGCGTGGCCTTCTGCGATATCGACCGCTTCAAGGCGATCAACGACACGCACGGCCACGAGGCGGGCGACCGGATCCTGAAGGCCATCGCCGAAACGCTGACCGCCGCGTGCCACGAGAATTGCTACATCGCCCGACACGGGGGCGAGGAATTCGTGATGCTGTGTCGCGGGGTGGCGCCCGGCGACGCCTTCGCGAAGCTGGATGGCGTGCGCGAGGAGCTGGCCCAGCGCCGGATGATCAATCGCCGGACCCGCAAACCCTTCGGCATCGTCACGTTCTCCGGCGGGATCGCCGATGTTGCGCAATACGAAGACCCGCGCGAGGCTCTGGCCGCTGCGGACGAGGCGCTTTATCGCGCCAAGGAAGGTGGCCGCAACCAGATCAGGCTGGCCGATGTCACGGACATGGCTGCCTAGGTTCGTCCCGGCTCGGTCGCAGCGCTAGAGCGCGGCGTTGAGGGCAGCACGGAAATCCTGTCGCGTCTGCCTGAGCACGTGCGCGCCGCGGCGGGTCGATTCGCCGCCCGATTCGCGCGGCTCGATTTTCAGCCCCAGGTCCGCGATCAGTGCCGATACTTCCTTGCGGCTCGAATCCTGTGGCCGGATCATGTCCGGGAGCAGCTCGAGATCGAGATGGGTCAGGCCGAACTGGAACAGTTCGCGGAAGGCAACCCGCTCGCTCAGGCCCTGGCCGATCCGGAAATCGTGCCTGACGGAAAGGCGTTCCAGCGCATCGTCGACCCGCCCGATGTGCCGCTTTTCTGCAGCGCGGACGCGGTTCTTCACCACGATCCATTCGATCCGCCCCATCTCGCGGGAGAGCTTTTCCTCCCTCAGCGCGGATACGGTCTGTCCGAAGCAGCCGGGCGTCTCAGGCACGCCGCTGACCGGGTTGAGGCGGCCCAGCAGCTCGAGATCGAGAAACGAGGCGTTGACCGGCGTAATCAGCGTATCGGCAAGCGCGACCACCCGGCGGAAGATCGGCGAGTCCGCTCCCGCTGCGTCCAGGATCACGAAGCCGCCACCCCCGCCGAGCCGGTTGATCGTCTGGAAGAGCATCGCCGTGCTCGGCTGGTCCAGCACCGAATATTGCGGCGATGGCAACGCGACGTCGAGATTGCGCGCGGTGCCCTCGCGATAGCTCAGCCCGCGCTCGAGCGTGCGCTGGCGCCGGTCGAGGTCGATCGCGAGCACCCGCTGCCCGGCATGGGCCAGCGCGATGGCGACATGGAAGGCGAGGGTGGACTTGCCGACGCCGCCCTTCTCGTTCGCGAAGGTGATGACATGGGGGTGGAGCCTGGGGCGCGCGGCAAGATCGCCGATCACGTTTCGGGGGGCTTCCTCGTCGATCCAGCGTGGGCTGATCCTGGGCGCCACCGCACTCCTTGCGCCCGTATCCTTCCACATCGCTGTCATCCCGTACGTCCCCCCGTTTTGCTCCGGCTCGTAATGAAATGATCGTGATTTCTGCAACTTGTGCTGTCGCGCGGCCCCTTTTGCGCAGCATTGTTTCGGATGAACCTCGTCATCGGCCCATGCTATGTGCCATAAGGAGACGGGTTTTGTCGCGGTTTTTCGAGATTTTTTTGTTTCGGCGCGCGCGTTCGGGGCTGTCTCAGCCCGCGCGCAATTCTTCGGCGAGCAGTTTGAAGTCGTTTTCGCGCGGGGAATTCTTGCGCCAGATCAAGGCGATGTCGCGCGTGGCAGCCGGCGAGTCGAGTGGGCGTGCGATTACGTTCGTGCCTTTGAGGATGCCCGCCTCCAGTGCCATTTCGGGCAGCATCGTGACCCCCAGGCCATTGTCGACCATTTGAACCAGCGTGTGCAGGCTCGTGCCGATCATGGTGGTGGCGGCGCGCAGTTCGGGCCGGGTGCAGGCGGCCAGCGCATGCTCCTTCAGGCAGTGCCCGTCTTCGAGCAGCAGCAGCCGTCCGTCTTCGATCATCGAGGGGCGGATCTCTTCCGGCAGTTCGCGTGGCTCGTCACCGGGATAGGCGACGAAGAACCGGTCTTCCCCGATGATCGCCTGTTCGACCTCGCCGGTGGGGAAGGGCAGTGCCAGCAGCACGCAGTCGACCCGCCCGTGGTGGAGCGATTCGACAGCATCGCTGCTCGTCTCCTCGCGCAGGAAGAGCTCCAGATCGGGCCGTTCCTTGCGCAGGCGCGGGAGGATGCGCGGCAGCATGAACGGGGCGATCGTGGGGATCACGCTCATCCGCAAGGTGCCTGTCAGCGGCTGGCCCGCCGCGCGCACCAGGTCCGACAGGTCTTCCGCCTGCCGCAGAAGCGCGTGCGCCTTCTCCACCACCTGATGCCCCAGCGGGGTGAAGCGGACCACGCGGCGGCTGCGCTCCACTAGGGTCACGCCGAGAAGCGTTTCCAGCTCGCGAATGCCCGCCGAAAGGGTCGACTGCGAAACGAAGCTGGCATCGGCCGCGCGTCCGAAATGGCCGTGCTCGTGCAGCGCGACGAGATATTGCAGCTGGCGGATGGTCGGCAGGTATGTGCTCATTGTGGTTCGCCCCAGACCCGCTCGCCCTGAGCCTGTCGAAGGGCTGTCCTTCCTTTCGGGGTCGGCGCTAGAAGAAAATGCAATCCCTCGACAAGCTCAGGATGAGGGGTTGGGACGTGAATTTCTCAACCTTCCACCTCGTCGATATGCGTCATCTTCAGCCTGCCCTTCTCGACCGCGAAGGCGAGCTTGCCCTCGACCAGATCCAGCGCATCGCTGCCAAAGACTTCGCGCCGCCATCCGTTGAGGATCGGCAGATCGCGCACGCCCGCCGCGAGCTGTTCGAGCTCGTCCGACCGGGTCAGCAGGCGCGGAGCAACGTCGATCTCGCGCGCACGGATTTTCAGCAGCAGCTTGAGCAGGTCCGCGACCAGCGCGCCTTCCTTGCCCAGCGGTGCGCCGCGACTACTGCGCTCGGGCATTTCGGAGGAGGGGAGCGGTTCGGCTTCCTCCAGCACCTCCATCAGCCGATGGCCGATCTCGTTGTCTTTCCACGCATTCGACAGCCCGCGCACCTTGGCAAGGTCGGCCTGCTTCTTCGGCGGATGCGCGGCAATATCGGCGAGCGTTTCGTCGCGCATGATACGGCCGCGCGGGATATCCTTGTGCTGCGCCTCGCCCTCGCGCCAGGCGGCGATGGCCTTCAGCCGCCCGAGCACCTGCGGATTGCGCCCCTGCGCGCGGATGCGCTTCCACGACTTGCCCGGATCGATGGCGTAGTTTTCCGGGTCGGCGAGCTTTTCCATCTCGGCATTGAGCCATGCGCCGCGCCCGGTCTTCATCAGCTTCTTGAGGATCTTGGGGAAAATCTTCGCCAGATGGGTCACGTCGCCGATCGCATATTCCAGCTGGCGGTCGGTCAGCGGGCGGCGGCTCCAGTCGGTGAAGCGCGCGCCCTTGTCCACGCTGATGCCGAGCCAGGACTCGACCAGATTGGCATAGCCGATCTGTTCGGACTGGCTGATCGCCATCATCGCTATCTGCGTGTCGAAGATCGGGTGCGGCGTCTTGCCGGTGAGGTTGTAGAAGATTTCGACATCCTGCCCGCCTGCGTGGAAGACCTTCAGCACGTCCTCGTTCTCGGTCAGCAGGTCGAGCAGCGGGGTGAGATCGATCCCCTTGGCCAGCGGATCGATGGCCGCGGCCTCTTCCTCGTCGCCGATCTGGATCAGGCAGAGTTCGGGCCAATAGGTGTTTTCGCGCATGAACTCGGTATCGACGCAGACGAAGTCGCCCTTGCCCAGGCGTTCGCACAGATCGGCCAGCTTGTCGGTGGTGGTGATAAGGTCGTGGATTTTCATCTCTCGTCTTTCCCTGCCGGGCGGAGTACCGCCCTCGGGCCGTGTGGCCCCCTTGTTGCGAAGCGCGCCCCGCTTGACAAAAGCGGGCCTATCGCCTGTTAGCGCGCGCGGAACCTCGGGCTTTTGCCGACATGTCGCGGCCACGCCCCACGCGCCTTAATCCCCGAACCGGAAAGTTTCCACGATGCATGCCTACCGCACCCATAATTGCGCACAGCTTCGCGAAAGCGATGTTGGCGAGGACGTTCGCCTTTCGGGTTGGGTCCATCGCAAGCGCGACCATGGCGGGGTGCTGTTCATCGACCTGCGCGACCATTACGGCATCACGCAGATCGTGGCCGACGAGGACAGCGAGGCGCTGGGCCTGCTGGATTCGCTGAAGTCCGAAAGCGTCATCACGATCGACGGCGTGGTGAAGGCGCGATCCGAGGAAACGAAGAACGCCAACCTGCCGACCGGCGCGATCGAGGTTTTCGCCAAGTCCGCCACGGTGCAGTCGGCGGCGGAGGAACTGCCGCTGCCGGTCGCTGGCGAGCAGGAATATCCCGAGGACATCCGCCTCAAGTACCGCTTCGTCGATCTGCGACGCGAGCGGGTTCACAAGAACATCATGCTGCGCAACAAGGTCATCACGTCCTTGCGCCGCCGGATGATCGACCAGGGCTTCTCCGAATTCCAGACGCCGATCCTGGGCGCTTCCAGCCCCGAAGGCGCACGCGACTACCTCGTGCCCAGTCGCCTCCATCCGGGCCGTTTCTACGCGCTTCCGCAGGCGCCGCAGATGTTCAAGCAGTTGCTGATGGTCGCCGGGTTCGATCGCTATTTCCAGATCGCGCCGTGCTTCCGCGACGAAGACTTGCGCGCCGACCGTTCGCCGGAGTTCTACCAGCTCGACTTCGAGATGAGCTTCGTGACGCAGGAAGATGTGTTCCAGGCGATCGAGCCGGTGCTCGCCGGCGTGTTCGAGGAGTTCGCGGACGGCAAGAGCGTGACGCCTGCGGGCGAATTCCCACGCATCCCCTATGCCGAGGCAATGCTGAAATACGGCAGCGACAAGCCGGACCTGCGTAACCCGATCCTCATTTCGGATGTGA
>PAVA01000048.1 GCA_002712945.1 Citromicrobium sp. | reverse complement strand
CCGGTCGGACCGGCTCGCCAAGTACAACCAGCTGATCCGGATCGAGGAAGAGCTGGGCGACAGCGCGCATTACGCGGGTCACGCCTGCTTCGGGCGCCTTTCTCGCTAGGGCACCTTCCGTGGCAAGAGATGCGCGCTAGGCGCCTCGCAGGATTTTCTCCATCGCCTTGCCCTTGGCCAGCTCGTCCACCAGCTTGTCGAGCTGACGTACAAAGCGCTCGGTCGGATCCTCGATCTCCTCGACGCGGTAGCCGCAGATCACCCCGGTGATCTTGTCGCGATGCGGGTTGAGCACGGGAGCCTCTTGGAAGAAGGTATGGAAGTCGACATCGGCTTCCAGCTGGCGTTCAAGCCCCTCGCGGTCGTATCCGGTCAGCCAGCACGTCACCTGCTCGACCTCTTGCGCCGTTCGCCCCTTCCGCTCGACCTTCGCGACGTACATCGGGTAGACCTTGGCAAGCTTGATCTCGCCGATCGATTTGCGTGCCATAGGGCATTCTCCTCAGCCGCCTAGTATCGCACACCCAACGCCGGAAGACATCCTTTATCCCACCGTATCGGAAGGGGCATCTTGCTGCCGGTTCTTCGGGTGGAACCAGTATTGCCACACACCCCAGGCGTTGATGAGCAGCAGCACGCCGTTCATCGCGGCCAGCGGCAGCGCATTGCTGGTCAGGCCGATATAGATCCACAGCATCGCCACCGCGCAAAAGAGCACGAAGCCCCAGGCCGTGGCCCGGCGGCCAAGGTCGAAGGCGATGAGCGATGCGGCGATAATCGTGCCGATCGAGGCGATCCAGTCCAGCGGTCCGTTCATGCGCGGGGCAATGCTCGGGCGGGCAGATAGGTTTCGCTTCCCAGCAAAAGTTAGTGCCGCGGCGCGTAGGCCTGCGCGATATCGAGCAGGGCGATGGCGGCCTTCGCGGCCTCTCCGCCCTTGTTCTTCTGTGCCGGATCGGCGCGCACCTGCGCCTGGATTTCGTTCTCGACCGTCAGTATGCCATTGCCGATGGCGATCCCGTCCATCGTCAACGCCATGATCGCGCGCGCGCTCTCGCCCGCGACGATCTCGAAATGGTAGGTCTCGCCGCGGATCACCACGCCGATGGCGACGAAGCCGTCATACTGCCCGCTCTCCGCCGCCAGTGCGATGGCGCCGGGGATTTCGAGCGCGCCCGGCACGGTCAGCACATCCGCCTCGTGGCCCGCATCGGCCAGCGCGGCGCGCGCGCCTTCGATCAGCTTGTCGTTGAGCTCGGCATAGAAGCGCGCTTCGACGATCAGGAATTTTGCCACTGGGTCACTCCGGAATGGGGCGTTCACCCACCACGGAGATGCCATAGCCTTCGATGCCGACGACATTGCGGTGGGAGTTGGAAAGCAGGGTCATCTCGGACACGCCGAGATCGGCGAGGATCTGCGCACCGATACCATATTCGCGCAGCGTGTCGCCGCCTCCGGTCGCCCCTGCGACCTCGCGGCGCAGATCCTCGTACTGGCCGGGGAAGAGGCACACGATCAGCCCGCGCCCTTCCTCGCTGATCGCCCGCATCGCGCGCTGCAGCGTATCGCGCTTGTCGCCCTCGCGCCCGAGCACGTCGTCGAACAGCGAGATACGGTGCATCCGGACCAGGGTGGGGCTGTCGGGCACGACGCGGCCCTTCTGCAGGACGACGGACACGCTGCCATCGACGGTGCTGCGATAATTGATCGCCCGCCATTCGCCGCCATTGATGCTGGTGAAGCTGCTTTCGCCCGCCCGTTCGACGAGGTGGTCGTGCTTCATCCGGTATTCGATCAGGTCGCGGATCGTCCCGATCTTGAGCTTGTGGCGCCGGGCGAAGTCGATCAGGTTCTCGAGGCGGGCCATCGTGCCATCCTCGTTCATGATCTCGCAGATCACGCCCGAGGGGTTGAGCCCCGCGAGGCGGGAAATGTCGACCGCCGCTTCGGTATGGCCGGCGCGCACCAGCACACCGCCGTCGCGGGCGATAAGCGGAAAAACGTGGCCCGGCGTAACGATATCCTGCGCATGCTTTGTCGGATCGATGGCGACAGCGATCGTGCGGGCCCTGTCGGCCGCGCTGATGCCGGTGGTCACCCCTTCGCGCGCCTCGATGCTGACGGTGAAGGCGGTTTCGTGGCGCGATCCGTTGCTGCGGCTCATCAGTTCGAGGCCCAGCGCCTCGACCCGGGTGGGTTGCAGGGAAAGGCAGATAAGGCCGCGCCCATGGGTCGCCATGAAGTTCACGGCATCGGGCGTGGCCATCTGCGCCGGGATCACCAGATCGCCCTCGTTCTCGCGATCCTCGTCGTCGACCAGCACGAACATGCGGCCGTTACGCGCCTCCTCGATGATCTCTTCGATCCCCACGAGGACGGGCGCATCGTCCTGCGCGTCGAGAAAAGCGTCGAGCTTGCGCAGCGTTTCGGCGGTGGGGTTCCAGTCCGGCTCGGCGCAGTCGCGCAGCGTGTTGGCATGAAGCCCCGCCGCGCGGGCAAGGGCGGCGCGAGTCATGACGCCGGAAGAGACGGCGGTGCGGACGCGTGCTATCGTAGTGTCGCTCATCCGGGCGACGTATCACATTCCGATGTGATCGCAAGGGGGCTCGCCTATGACGATGAAGCTACGATGCGGGCCGAAAGACGCCAACCTTTGCTCGCGGAGCCGTGGCGCAGCGGTCGCAGCGGTTCGCGAAAGTAATGGTGGACGCACTAGGGCTCGAACCTAGGACCCGCTGATTAAGAGTTCGGCCAGCCGCCGTCCAGCCGAGATTACGCTAGTTTATTCGACCTTATTTTACGTCGCAAAATCAGACATTTAGTGACTTGCTAGTTTGTTACAGATAATGGAGGTTCGTCCCAGGTTGTTAGAAATCTGGTAGAAAGAACACTCTGATGGCGAAGATAACGAAGGCGTTCGTAGAGAAGGTGCAGCCGCCCGAGACCGGACACGTCGTCCACTGGGATGGCGGGCACGACCGGGCGGTGAAGGGCTACGGCCTGCGCGTCACGGCCCGTGGCAAGCGGGTCTTCATTGCAGCGGGTAGGGTGTGCGGTCGCCAGCTCCAATACACCATCGGGCCGTTCGGCCAGTTCACCGAGGACGAGGCCCGGTCCAAGGCGCGGTCGATCCTCCAGCAGATGCGGGACGGTATCGACCCACGCGACACCCGCCGGGCCGACGAGGCGATGGCCGTCACCCTGGGGCAGGTGTGTGAGTCCTACGTCAACCGTCCTGGCAAGCTGCGGGAGAGCACCGCCGCCGAGTATCGGCGCTTCGTGGACACGGTGTTCGCGGCGTGGAAGGACAAGCCCATAGTGGGGATCACAGAGGCAGACGTTCGCAAGCGTCACCGGGAAATGGTCGAGGGCGGGCTAGACGGAAAGCGCCCCGCGCCGGGGAGCGCCAACGCGGCCTGCGTGGCGCTCCGCATTCTGCTGAACTACGCCAGTCGCCAGTACCGCCGCGCCGACGGCACCCCGCTCATCGCCCACAACCCTGTCGGCGTCCTCAAGGACCACTGGGCACCCCTCAAGCCCCGCACCGACCGCTACGTGGACCGGGGCAAGATTGGCGAGGTTTGGAACGCCCTACAGGCCGCGCGCACCGCTCCGAAGAACCGCGACCACCTGTCCGCCATCGACCTGACGATCTTCGCCCTGCTAACGGGTGCGCGGCGGAACGAGATGGCCACGCTCACCTGGGACCGGGTCCACATTGACGAGGACGAGCCGTCCAATAGCTGGTGGCACATCGACGAGCGAAAGCGCGGTGACCCCCTCACGCTCCCCCTGTCGTCGCAGGCTGCGGCGCTCCTCAAGGCTCGTCCCCGCCGGAAGCTGGCGGACGACACGGACAGCCCGTTCGTTTTCGCCAGCTGGGGCAAGAATGGCCACATTGCGGACGCCCGGTCCCCGATGGTGCTGGTGAGCCAGATCGCGAGAAAACATCTCTCACTTCACGACTGCCGCAGATCGTTTTCCAACTACGCCATGCGGGAGTGCCGCATCGGCAAGTTCGAGACCGACATGCTCACGGGCCACAAACCCTCCGCCGAGGACATCACAGCGCGGGCTTATCTGGACCTAGAGAAGCTGGATTGGCTGCACCCCGAGGTGCAGAAGATTGGCGATTGGATCGAGGAACAGGCCGCCGTGGCGGCGGGGGCGAACGTGGTGGCCCTGCGGGCATAGCGCGACACTTAGAACGGAATGTCGTCATCAAGGTCATCCCAAGACGACGGGGGAGGGGGCAGGGCACCTTTCGGTAGTGGAAGGTTCGTCACGACGAACAGGTTGAGAATGTCGTCCCGGTCCATGAACATAACCTGCGAGCGTTTCGTCGCATCCAGCTTGTTGCCAATCCAGTTTCGAGCCTGCTTTGTGATCTCGCCGCCTGCCACAATAAAGGCGTGGTCCACCAGAACCCGACGGCTCGTCTCGGGGTCGAAGATCTCATGACCCAGCATCATTGTGACCTGGTTGTGTATCTCGGCGACGTTGCTCTTGCTCACCCCCGATGCGTCGAGCTTCCCTTTCTTCGCTTGAATACCAAAGTACAGGACATGAAGCGTCGGCAGCGTGTACTTCATCCACACGTCTTTGCCGTACTCTAACGCCTTATCCTTATGACCCGCCGCAGTAATCCTATGAAATCCCAACTGCCGGAACAAAGGAAGTAAGACGTCTTCAATAAGTTCGTCCTCGGAACATTTCCCGAGGTACGCCACCAGCTGCTCCTTTTTTTCTACCTCCGCCGCAGTCAGGGGACGGTGCGGGTTTGCAATCTCGGCTAGCGTGTTGGTCGCAATATGACGAAGCTGGCCGACATTATTCTCGTCGTAGAATGCTTGCCATCCTTCGCGGGCGAGGACGACGTTAAGGGCATCTAGCGCCTTGCTCCTCTCCGGATCGTCATCGTCCGCTTCTGCTTTGTCGAGCACGCGCCGGATGACGCGAATAAATGCGTCGGGCGGTATTGAAGGGCTGGGGTGAGGCATAGCCAGCACCTCTTCCAGCCGGTCCGACACCCACATCCAGCGGGTCGAGCCATCGTGGACGAATTCGAGGTCGCAGTCCTCGAAGAACTCGGTGATGTACATACTCGACCGATAATGGAAGTATTGGTCGTTGCCGCAAACGATGTCGGCCAAGGCCCGCAGGTTTCTAGGTCTCCACTTCATAGGCTGAAACATATCGTGACCCGCGAGTGCTGCCTAGCAGTCTCAGGCCCAGACGTGTGGACGAGGCGACTCGCGATGTCTGCCTACAGCACGCGGTTTTGGCGTTGTATGTCCTACCCTTATTTGGCATAAGGTAGGCACCAGCGGGGCCACGGGGCACTGTTGATCACTCGCTATCGGGCGGCACGGGCCGGCTCGGTAAGTCCATCGCTTCGGGCGGTCGCGGGTGTGTCACCGACGAAAGGTCGGTCATTGTCCCACATAGAGGCCCACCATGCCCGATCTCAACTTCGACCAACTGTGCGAATTGTTCGCTTACACGCCGAAAGGCCGCCCCCTCGACAGTGACGAGGTAGCGGACCTGCTGCGCGTCCACCCCGGCACCATGTCTCAGCATCGTCTGCGAGGAACCGGACCACGCTATTTCTCGCCACCCGGTACGCGCCGGGTCTGGTACGCGGAGAGCGACGTTTTGGCGTGGCTGGCATCCGGCGCGAAGCGCAGCACCAGCGAGCCGGTCGCGGCCTGAGGGCCGTCCACCGAACCAATCATCAGCGGGGTCTCGTCGGAAAGCGGCGTGATCTGAGTCACTTCCACAGACCCGGTGGGAGGCTTCGACCAACGTCCGAACACCGCGCAAGGAAAAGGCGGCGGAACGCACGTACGCCCCGCCGCCCAGGAGTGATCATGAACACGAGCGTTATACCACCTACGGCCCCAGGTTCTCAAGCCGAGGCGGGGGAAGGCGATACCGATTGGTCCACCTACCGGGGCCACTGCCATCTCGACCTCGACCTGACCGCCATACTGACGGAGGCCCAGAACACTGCCAGGCGCGCCCAGATCGCACGTTCGGCCTCCAGTGAGCTTCCCACCCCCAAGGTGCCGGAAGCGGCTGCGGACGCCCTGTCATGGCCCCCAGGCAGGGCTGGTGTCATCGCCCGGTTCCTATTTCAGACCAGCTACTCGCCAATCCAAGAGGTTGCGATTGCGGCCACGCTGGGTCTGCTAGCCGGGGTGTGCGGTCGTGCGTACCGGACGCACACGGACCGCGACCTGGCACTCTACATGATCTTGGTCGCCAAGAGCGGGGTCGGCAAGGATGCCATGCATGACGGCATCCCCATGATGCTCGATCTCGCCGAGCAGCCGAGAGCACGGGCCTTCCTGCGCGCTCAGGACTTCGTGAGCGGCGAGGCGCTGCACAAGGAGCTTCTGCGCGAACCGGGCTTCCTGTACCTTCAGGGCGAGTTCGGCCGGAAGCTGAAGCGCATGGGCAACGTCCAAGATTCTCCCATGCAGACGTTCCGGACCGTCCTCACCAACGCTTTCGCCAAGCAGCATTTGGAGGGCAAGACTTACAGCCGCACCGAGGACAGTCTGACTGGTGTGGACTGGCCCGCGCTATCGTTTTTGGGCGAGACCACCCCTGCCACGTTCTTAGAATGTCTCACCCCCGACATGATGGCCGACGGGTTCCTCTCGCGCTTCCTGATCGTCGGCTACGAAGGCGGCAAGCCACGACCAAACCGGCAGCGGGACGCCGTGCTAGCACCGGGCGATTTACTGGCGTGGCGCGACCTAGTTGACCACGCGGTAAAGTACTCAACACTTTGCAGCTTCACCGATGCTTTCGCTGCTCCTCCAGGTTTGGATGCCATAGTGGCGACACCCGACCCAGACGCCGAGGCCATGCTGGACAAATTCGACGATGATACCCGCGACCGACTGAACGCCACCGAGGACGAGAGCGAGCGTCCCGTCTGGAGCAGAGCACACCTGAAGGCGCTCAAGGTGGCGGGGTTATTGGCCGTGGCCGACAACTACCTGCACCCGGTCGTGGGGGTCGATCACGTGGACTGGGCGCTCGCCCTGGTCGGTCGTGACATCGAGACGTTCCGCCGGAACCAGCGGGAGGGGAACATCGGGGCGGACGACGATGCCCGGACCCGCAAGCTCGTCGCCATCCTCAGGGATTACCTCACGCGACCGAGCATTCCAGCGGGCTACAAGGTTCCCCCTAAGATGCACAGGGACGGGCTGGTGCCCCGGTCCTACCTACAGCAGCGCAGTTCCACGCTACCCGCCTTCAGTAACCACAGGTTCGGGGCGGGCAAGGCACTCGACGAGGCGCTCCGCAGCATGACGGCCAACGGATGGTTGATGGAGGCCAGAAAGACCTCGGTCGTGGACGGTTATGGGCACCACGGGGTGACCTACCGGATTCTCGATTTGCCCGAACAGACGCCTTAAGACGCCTTCAATTGAGGGGAACCCCTTAAAGCCGGAAAGCGCGGAAATCCGGGGAGTGTAGGGGGAATTTGAATACTTTAAGACTTTAAGAGACCCCTACCTACTACCCTTCCGCCATAGGGGTGGGGCAGGGTTTAAGCCTTAAAATCTTAAACCTCTACGTGTCGGCTTGGGTCTCTTTGCCGCCCTCACGGTGGACCTGCATCAATCGCCACTGCACGTAGTTTTTATGGCGGCAGGAATGGCACGAGAATGACCCAACCTGGTCGTGCTTCATATCGAGGAAGAAACGCCAGGGCATGTGGTTAGCGGCGCTGCACGCCTCGCAATTCACAGGGACGGTCACCTGCTCGAAGCCGAAGCCGTCGTCCTCCCGCGTGACCTTCCACGTCTGCTTGCACTCGGGATTAAAGCAGTGGACGTGCTGCCCGTCTCGCAAGAGGCCTGCGCGCCGCTTGTTCAATTCGCCACACGAGCACTCGAACTTCACCTCCTCGCCGAGGCCGGAGAAGGTCATGGTCCCTTTGGCAAGCCGCCGAAGTTCCGATTGCACCTCCTTTACCTTCGCACGGATGCGCGCCCGATCGCCGTATGCTGGTATGTCGTCGTTGCGGTGTTCGGGCAGGTGAGCATGGAGCGCCAGCTTGGCCAGCGCATTCCAGAGCTTAGCAATCTTCTTCGGGTTGAAGCCGATCTCCGTCCCAACCTCCACGTACTCCTCGTCCTCTAACTTCACACCGGGGCGGGCTGGTGACTTACTGATACTAAGGGTGAGGGTCTTGCCGAGATGCTCGTCCACCTCCTTGATGAGCGTGTTGACGACGGCGCCGGGTTGCCAGCGCCGCAACTGCTCGTGCGAGATGTAGTCGTGCCGCTGGCGGAGACGGTCGTAGCAGACCCGCTCCAGCGCCAACCGAGCCTCCAAGGCAGCATAGGTCACGCTCTGGTCGGTGTCCTCATCCAGCAGCGCGTCAATCCGCTCGATGACTGGGTCTAGGTTTATCATCCCTGCTCCCTGGCACCGTGTGGTCAGCGTGTCACCGCGCAGCTTTGCGGTGCATCTGATTACCAATCATCGGGTCCTTGTTCGTCAGCTAGACGTAAGCACCTGTTCCGAAAAGAAAATGCGAGCTTGACGCATAACGAACAGGGTAGGTTCGACCACATTCACACCTCGATCAGGCTTCGGAGCACCAATATGTCCACAGACATCAACACTCGTGTATCGCTCTCCCTCCACCCGCAGACCGTCACGAAGATCGACGGCTTCTCGGAAGAGACGAGGGGCTACATTGCCGGAACCGAGCGCGCGCTACACGAGGCCTACAGCGGCATCTCGTCGGTCCACGCCGCCATGGACGCGGCGAAGAAGGACCCGACGCTCAACGACGCGGCCCGCGTCATCAAGGTGGACGACCTGGCGCAGCGCACCTTCCAGCGGCTCGCCAAGTTGTTCGACGCCGAGAGCACGCGGCTCGACAAGGGGATCGCGCTGCAGGAGGAGAAGCTGTCCGCGCCGGTGCAGGCAAAGGCCTCGCACTACCTGGCAGCCGAGGTCCGCGCATTCGTGCGTGAGATGCCGGACAACGACCGAGCGTTCTTCATCCGCTCGGCCATTCGCAAGGGCGACGACATCACGGCCACGGCCTGCCTGGGCGGTCCCGCGTATCTCAGCGGCCTGAACGACGAGATGCACGGTGTGCTGCTCAAGACCTACCACGAGCACAACGCCCCGGATGAGGCTGCCAAGCTGAAGGTGATGCTCGGTGCCAGGGCCCTCATCGCTGAGCGGGGAGGGCTGCTGCACTCCCAGCTGGAGAACGCAGTCGGTAGGCCACCGCACGAGGTTCGACTGCTGCGCGAGGCCAAGGACCGCTCCGACAAGGCGTTCGCCGTCTGACTGTTCCCACCCTGATGAGAACACGACTCCCATGACCGAGATCACCAAACCCGACTGGATGAAGAACTTCGTCCCCAAGCCCGTGGCCAACAAGGGCCGCTGGCAGAAGGGGCAGAGTGGCAACCCCCGTGGCAGACCCCCTGGGCGACCGGATGCCCGGACGAAGATCACACGCGCGCTGCTGGACGACGGACACGCGGTCGCCCGCGTCGTGATCGACGCCGCTCTCGAAGGCGACCTACAGGCCTGCAACATCATCCTTGCCCGCATCGCGCCCGCCCTGCGTCCCGAGGCGCAGCCGGTGCAGTTCGAGTTCGATCCGACCGCCAGCACAGTGGCGCAGGTCGAGGCCGTGTTGGCGGCAGTCGCCAGCGGTGGCGTCCCCGTGGATCTGGGCAAGCAGCTAATTGAGTCCGTGAAGGCGCTGGCGGACGTTCGAGCCGTCGAGGAGTTGGAGGCTCGACTCGCGGCGCTGGAGGCCAAGCAGTGACCACGAACACCGAGGAGATGACGACGTGCCGATAATCAAGTGCGGGACCAACCGCGTGGCCGCCGACGAGCCGGAAGATGACCACACGCACGTTCAGGTCGTGTGGTTCGGCCCGCCCAAGGACGGCATCCACAGGACGGTCTTTGAGGGACCGCTGGAGCCAATCGAGAAGTACGAGGAGGCGGTGGCCTGGGCCTGCGAGATGGCCGAGCAGATGGTTCACCCGCTGTACGTGCTCCCAATGACCGGGCCGGAGGTTCTACAGAAGCCCAAGGTGCAGAAGGCCTTCGCTGAACTAACCCCGCAGCAGCGTGGTGATCTTCGCCGCGAGGTGGTGACCATGCTCGTGGGTATCATGCGTGACTGCCACGACCGTCGCGTTCGGGCCGATGCGCATGCTGTGCTGGTCGACTTCGGCGTCATTCGGGGCTGACCACGGTGGCCCGTGTCCGCACCATGCTGGCGCGCGTGTCGCGTCTTGAGGTCGGGGACCGTCCGTCGCCCTTCGTCGCCGCCTACGGTTCGTTCGAGGCCTTCACAGCGTGGTGCGAGGCAGACATGGAAGCGGGCAGGTTGGACCGCGCCGATGGGCGCTCGATCCTCGCCGCTCTGGCACGGTGGGAGCGGGACGGTGCCTGGGGTGCCTGGCGGCGGGCGGGCAACTGGCAGAGCGGCCACAATCGGTGAGAGAGCCGGTACCAACCTGGCTGGCCAACTGGCGCGCGGCAAACGGGGTGTCCGTGGCGGACAAGCCCGACCCGGCACCCACACCCGCCCCGGTTATGCGGACGGCCCCGACGGTGCGGGCCGACAGTCAGGGCTACGCCGAGCCGCGCGAGTGGCCCTACGACGGGTGCCTTCGCCGAGAGCCGGTGCTGGACCATGACGTGACGCCGCCCCGCGTGGTCAGGCGGGTGGGATGGCAGCGGTGCATGAGGTGCCGCAGGCCGTTCTGGTCGGACGACGTTGTGCGGCTGCGCCTGTGCACGAGCGGCGGAGCCGGGTGTCGCCGCCTCGAGGAACAGGGAATTTAGGGTTGGTGCGACGACGGGACTTGAACCCGTGACCCTCCAGGCCGTACATTCGGCAGTGCGACCCACCGAATACGTAGCGCCTCGGATGCTCTATCCAGCTGAGCTACGCCGCAATCTCGTCAACCCTTGTCCGCCTTGCGCTTACGCAGGCCGGGCTTGCCGACGGCACGGCGCTTGGCGGTGACCTCCTCTTCGACCTGGCGGAACTCAGGCTCCAGTTCCTTCAACCGCTCGACCAAGCCGGACAAATCATACTCATTCGTCAGCTTGCCGCCGTGCGTGGCGTAACGCTGGTTGCGCTTCAAGAGACCTGCCTTCTCAAGGTTCGCGATCCAGTGCTGCACCTGCCGGGGTCCGATGCCGAGCCGCTCCGACAGCCTCTGCTTGCTGGGGTAGGGCTTCCGCTCCGGGTCCCACCAAAAATCCGCAAGATGAACGAGGATAGCAAGTTCAATTGGCTTGAGCTGGAGCCGCCGCTGCGCCTTGAACAGGAGCGAGGGCACGATGGAGAAGCCCTGCGCGAGAACGGCCTTACCCCACTTCCTCTCGGATGTGCTGTCGGCTTTGCGCTTGCTGACGGGCATCTTCAAAACGGTTGCGGTCTTCTTCGTGGTCATGATAGTCTCGCGTCGATTGGCGTTGTGCATCATATCTACGCTTAAATCGCGGATTTGGAAGGGTAGGGGACGAGCAGAATCCCGCCAGACCCTCTGGAGCCTGACGCCCGGTGCTACTGGCGAGAATGATCTACTAAAGCAGCACGTATTCACGCAGCACACGTTCATCCGGTACGAACGAGTATCCATGAGTACCGGACGAGAACACCCGGTGGGTTCGCCGATTTTTCGACCTTGCCGCGCCGAATCGCACCCTGCCGTCGACTACTGCCCCGGCACGCGAACACGTTAGAAATGTGGTAGAACGCTAGGCATGGTCGAGCGAACGCCTACCGGCATTGCCACACAAGCCACTGTTTTCATTAGGAGAAGGTGGTGGACGCACTAGGGCTCGAACCTAGGACCCGCTGATTAAGAGTCAGCTGCTCTACCAACTGAGCTATGCGTCCACACCGGCCTGCAGGAAAGGAGGCCGCGCCAGCGATTCGAGGTGCGATTCGCCAGCGGGAGGCGGTCACATAGGGCCTGTGGCGAAAGGTGCAAGCCCTTCCGGCACATCAATCCGCATCAGGTCGAAAGAAGCCCGCCGCCGCGCCCCTGCGTGTTCCAGCGATAGACCATCATCAGCGCGCCGATGCACAGCATGTTGGTCATCATCGAAGACCCGCCGTGGCTCATGAAGGGAAGGGGAATGCCCACCACGGGCGCCAGCCCCATGACCATCAGCAGGTTGATCGCGATGTAGAAGAACATGGTCGCCACCATGCCCGCCGCCAGCAGCCGGTCGAACCGGGTTTGCGCCGCGCGCGCGACCTTGAGCCCCCAGTAGAGGATCAGGCCGAAGGAGACGATCACGAACAGGCCGCCCAGGAAGCCCCATTCCTCCGCCATCGTCGCGAAGACGAAGTCGGTATGTGGTTCGGGCAGGTATTGCAGATGGCTCTGCGAACCCTCGTTGAAGCCTTTGCCGGAGAACCCGCCCGATCCGATCGCGATCTTGGACTGGGTGATGTGGTAGCCGCTGCCCAGCGGATCGCTTTCCGGATCGAGGAAGGTCGTCACACGCCGCTGCTGATAGGGTTTGAGCGCGAAACTATAGGCCAGCGGCACGGCGACCGCTGCTGCCGCACCCGCCGTCAGAAACCAGCTCATCGGCAGTCCGGCGAGGAACATCACCACCGCGCCCGAGAACAGGATGGCGAGCGCCGTGCCGAGGTCGGGCTGCATCAGCACCAGCCCCACGGGCATCGCGATGATCACTCCTGCGGGCACCAGCGCGCGCCACGAGTCGATCATCCCCGTGGGGAGGGTGTCGTAGAACCGGGCGAGGGCGAGGGCGACTGCCGGCTTCATCAGCTCGGACGGCTGGATGCGGATCGGGCCGACTTCGAGCCAGCGCTGGCTCCCGCCGCCCATCGCGCCCGCGGCCTCCACCGCGACCAGCAGCAGCAGGATGCCGATATAGGCGGGATAGGCCACCAGCTTCACGAAGTCGCGCGGCATGCCCGCGATGACGAGCGCGACCACCATGAACACGCCGAAGCGTATGAGATGCGAGGACGCAAAAGGCGAAAAGCTGCCCCCCGCCGCCGAGTAGAGCACGGCGGCTCCGAAGCAGGTGAGCAGGATCAGCGGGGTCAGCATCGCCCACGGCTGGCGCGCGATAGGGGCCGGGATTACCGAGCTCATTGCGTCTCACCCTGCCTTGTAGTTGCGCCAGCGGCCGGTGTGTCGGCTGGCGCATCGAAATCGGTGCGCCGCGCACGGCGGGGATTGTCTCGCGCGAAGGCCTCGCTGCGCTGCGCCTCGATCCGTGCCTCGGCATCCACGCGGGCCTGGATTTCCCGGTCGAGCGGTGCGCTGGGCGGGATGGCCTCGCCCGCCGCGCGCGCATATTCCTCGTAGCGGCGCTGCAGGCGCTCCTGTGCGGTTCCGCCCCATTCCTTTTCGAGCGCCCTGAGGGCGTCCATGCCCTTCTGCGGATCGAACAGGAAGGTCATCACGTCGCGCGCGATAGGGTAGGCCGCGCCCGATCCGCCGCCATGCTCGATCACCACCGCGCCTGCGTAGCGCGGATTGTCGAAGGGCGCGAAGAACACGAACAGACCGTGGTCGCGATACTTCCACGGGCCGCTCTTGCCGTCCGACACGCTGAGCGAGACGACCTGCGCCGTCCCCGTCTTGCCCGCCATCAGCACATCCTCGATCGGCAGGCGTGCGCGCCCGGCCGTACCGGGGCCGTTGACCACGTCGCTCATCGCCTGGCGGATATAGGCGATCTGTTCGCGGTTGAAGTCGAGCGAGGCGAAGCGCTTGCGCTCGTTCGTCTTGATCATCCCCGGCTCGACGTGGCGCCCGGTCGCGATGCGGGTCGCCATCACGGCCAACTGCAGCGGATTGGTGAGATAATAGCCCTGGCCGATCGAGGCATTGACCGTGTCGTAGGGCTGCCATTCCTGCTCGTATTTCTTCAGCTTCCATGCCGGGTCGGGCACGGTCCCGTAGAACTGGCTGGCGACCGGCAAATCGAATTCCTGGCCGAGGCCGAACTGGCGGGCGTAGGCGGCGACCTTGTCGAACCCGACCTGCTGGGCGAAGTGGTAATAGTAGCTATCGCAGGACTGGTAGACGCTCTTGGCCATGTCGACCCGGCCATGGTTGCTCCAGCAGTTGAAGAAGCGGTTGCCGATCCGCCGTCCTCCGCCGCACATGATGGCCTCGTCTGGCGCAATGCCTTCGTGGAGGAACGCCATCGCGTGCATCGGCTTCACGGTGGAGCCGGGCGGGTAGAGGCCCTTGAGCACCTTGTTGCGCAGCGGCACCCGCTCGTTCTCGCTCAGCATCGCGTATTCGACGCTGCCGATCCCGTCGGAAAAGCTGTTCGGGTCGAAACTGGGCATGGAGGCCATGCACAGCAGGTCGCCGGTGAGGCAGTCCATCACCACCACCGATCCGCTTTCGAGGCCGAGGCGGCGCGCGGCATAGTCCTGCAGCGGGCCGTCGATGGTCAGCTGGATCGGGTCGCCCTGGACGTCGGGCCGGGTGCTGAGATCGCGCACGATCCGGCCCGAGGCGGTCACCTCCACGCGCCGCGCGCCGGGCTTGCCGCGCAATGTCTGCTCGAACTGCTTTTCGACCCCGTCCTTGCCGATCTTGTAGCCCGGCGTGATCAGCAGCGGGTTGCGATCCTCCTCGAACTCCTCGCGGCTCGCCGCGCCCACGTAGCCGAGCAGGTGCCCGACCGAGGGGCCGGTGGGGTAGTAGCGCGAAAAGCCCCGCTGGGGCACCACGCCGGGCAGCTCGGGCAGGCGGATGCTGACGGCGGCGAAGGCATCGTAATCGAGCCCGCTGGCGACCTCGATCGGCGCGTAGCCCGCCGATTCGTCGATCTTCTTGCGCAGGTCGCGCATCTTCGCATCGTCGAGTTCGAGCAGCGTGGCGAGGGTCTGCAACTCGCGCTCGCCATCTTGCAATCGTTCGGGAATGATATCGACGCGAAAGTCCGCCTGGTTGGACGCCAGCGGAGCGCCGTTGCGATCGAGGATCCAGCCCCGGCGCGGCGGGATCAGCGTCAGGTTGACGCGGTTGCTCTCGCTCTCGACCGCGTACTTGTCGTTCTCCGCGATGGCGAGATAGCCCATCCGCCCCGCCAGCAGCATGCCGACCGACAGGCCGCCGACGCCCAGCACGAAGCTGCGGCGGTCGAAGCTGTTGGTCAGCGTGCTCTCGTTGAGCACGGGCTTGGTGAGGCCGAAGGGCATCAGGAAACGGTCCGGAAACGCATGAGGCGAAGTCTGTCGAGGCGCGAGACGATGAAGGCGACGAAGGGGTAGGCGATAATCGAAAGCAGCAATTGGGGCACGATGCTGGCGAACAGCGGCAGGCTCAACCGGCTGCCCGAGACGAGCGTTGCCGTGAGAATGTAGATCACCACGATGATCGACGCGATCAGCCAGTCCTGCGCGAAGCCGCGCCAGGGAAAGCGCATGTCGATGATCTCGATCGCAAGCATCGTCGCCGAAAAGAGCAATATAGCCGATCCCAATGGCTGCCCACTGAACAGATCGTCCCAGATGCCGAAGATGATGCCCGACCAGATCGGGAGCACGCCGGGGCGCAGCAATCGCCACGCGAGCAGGAACAGGAACCCGATGGGCGGCAGCAGCGGGCCTGCGGTCGCGATGGGCACGCTCTGCAGGTAGGACGCCAGAAGGATCGTCGCCCAGGGCACGAACACCAGCAGGAAGGGGGACTGGTCGCGGTTGATCTGCCGCCCGAACCTGTCGCGCCGCGTCTTGTAGGCGCGCCGTTCGATCATGGCGTGACCAGCCCCGGTTCGCGGGTCTCCCCGCTGCCTTCGTCCGCCTCGTCGTCCGCAGTAACGGTCCGGTTGGAGCCGATCGCTTCCTCGATCGGGGTCTCCGCACCGCGCAGCGCATCGGGCTGCCACACGGGTTCGACCGCAACGTAGTCGGTCGCCGCCGGATTGCTGATGATCCGCGCCACCGCGCCATCGTCGGTCAGGCGGGTCACGATGGCGACCGCGATGCCGGGGCGATAGAGCCCGCCCGCGCCGCTGGTGACGAACACGTCGCCGCGTTCGAGCGGATTTATCCCGAGATTGATCAGGCGGATGTTGATCAGGCCATCGCCGCGCCCTTCGGCGAAGGCCACCGTGTTGTCGCCCGCACGGCGGACCGGCAGCACGCTCTCGCTATCGGTGATCAGCAGCACGCGCGAGGAATGGCGCGCCGCCTCCAGCACCCGGCCGACGATGCCGCGCTCGCTGCGGACCGGCATGCCCGGCTTTACGCCGTCGGATCGGCCTGCCCCGAGATAGGCGAAGCGCCGCGTGCTGACGCTGCTCGATCCCACCAGGCGTGCGACGGCGACAGGCGCAACCTCGGTTTCGCGCAGGCCCAGCAGCGCCTTTAGCCGGCGGTTTTCCTCTTCGGTCGCGCGCGCTTCGGCTAGGCGGATGCGCGCGATCTCCACCTCCTTCTTGAGGTCGGCGTTCTGCTGCCCCGCTTCGAGATAGCCCTGGACCGATTCGAAAAATCCGCGACCGCCGCTGCGCGCACCGGCATTGACGCTCGCAACCGGCTGGGTCGCGTCGCCGAACAGGCCGCGCAGGCCGCTGAAGGATGCAGGCTGGATCAGCGATACGACCAGCAGCACGATGCCGAGCAGGATCGCCAGAACGATCGCCACGTAGCCCGTGAAGGCGCTGTATTGAGCCTTCTTGGAATGCCCCGAGATCCGCTGTTTCGACCCCGACAGGGCCATATTTCCTCCGTCCGGTTAGTAACTTCTAACCATTGGCCCGGTAGCTTAGGCCGTCATCAGAACGCCGCGGAAGACCGGGTCTTCCATGGCGCGACCCGTGCCCACCGCAACGCAGGACAGCGGATCTTCCGCGATGCTCACGGGCAGGCCCGTTTCCTCGCGCAGGTGCTCGTCAAGCCCGGTGATGAGCGCGCCGCCCCCCGTCAGCACGATCCCCTGGTCGACGATATCGGCGGCAAGTTCGGGTGCGGTGTTTTCCAGCGCGATCCGGACACCTTCGACGATCGCACCGATAGGCTCGGATAAAGCTTCTGCGATATGGGACTGATTGATGGTGATCTCTTTCGGAACACCATTCACGAGATCCCTACCCTTGATGGTGATCGTCTCGCCCACGCCATCGGCAGGCGCCACGGCCACGCCGTAATCCTTCTTGATCCGCTCCGCCGTCGACTCGCCAATCAGCAGGTTGTGGTGTCGGCGCACGTAGGAAACGATCGCCTCGTCCATTTTGTCGCCGCCGGTGCGCACGCTGGTGGTGTAGGCGAGGCCGCGCAGCGAAAGCACCGCGACTTCGGTGGTGCCACCGCCGATGTCGACCACCATCGAACCCACCGGCTCGGTCACCGGCATATCCGCACCGATTGCGGCGGCCATCGGTTCGAGGATCAGGTACACCGCGCTCGCACCCGCGTTACTGGCGGCATCGCGGATCGCGCGCCGTTCGACCGAGGTCGAGCCCGAGGGCACGCAGATCGTGATTTCGGGATAGCGGAACAGGCTCTTCTTGCCGTGCACCTTGCGGATGAAGTGCTTGATCATCTCTTCCGCGATCTCGATGTCCGCAATCACCCCGTCGCGCAGCGGCCGGATCGCCTCGATCGAGTCGGGCGTCTTGCCCATCATCATCTTCGCATCGTCGCCCACGGCCTTGACGCGCTTGATCCCGTTGAGCGTTTCGATGGCGACCACCGACGGTTCGTTTAGGATGATGCCCTGATCGGGCACGTAAACCAGCGTGTTCGCCGTGCCGAGGTCGATCGCCATGTTCTGCGTGCCGAACTT
>PAVA01000047.1 GCA_002712945.1 Citromicrobium sp. | reverse complement strand
TGGATCGACCCCATGGCGCTCGACCAGCTGCTCCACCCCACGCTCGATACCGATGCCCCGCGCGATGTGCTGACCTCGGGCCTGCCCGCCTCGCCGGGCGCGGCTTCGGGCAAGATCGCTCTGGATGCGGATACCGCCGAGCAATGGGCCAACCGCGGCGACGCGGTGATCCTCGTCAGGGTCGAAACCAGCCCCGAGGACATTCACGGCATGCACGCGGCCAAGGGCATCCTGACCGCGCGCGGCGGGATGACGAGCCACGCTGCCGTGGTCGCGCGCGGCATGGGCCGCCCCTGCGTCTCGGGCGCCAACGGCGTCTCGATCGATCGCAAGGCGCGCACCGTGCGGATCGGCCAGGCCGAGCTTTCCGAAGGCGATGTCATCACGCTCGACGGCGGCAACGGGCAGGTGATGCGCGGGCAGGTGCCGACGATCGAGCCCGAGCTCGCGGGCGATTTCGCACGCGTCATGGAATGGGCCGACGAAGCGCGCCGGATGGGCGTGCGCACCAATGCCGAGACGCCCGAGGACTGCAAGGCCGCGCGCGGTTTCGGTGCCGAGGGCATCGGGCTCTGCCGGACCGAACACATGTTCTTCGATGCCGACCGGATCATGGCGGTGCGCGAGATGATCCTCGCCGAACGCGAGGAAGGGCGCCGCGCCGCACTCGCCAAGCTGCTGCCCGAACAGCGCAGCGATTTCGAGGCGATCTTCGAGGTGATGGCGGGCCTGCCGTGCACGATCCGCCTGCTCGATCCGCCGCTGCACGAATTCCTGCCCTCGGGCGAGGGCGACTTCGCCGATCTCGCCGAAGCGACGGGAATGGATGTCGAGCGGCTGAAGCGCCGGGTCGGCGAACTGCATGAATTCAACCCTATGCTGGGCCATCGCGGCTGCCGCCTGGGGATCACTTTCCCTGAGATCTACGAGATGCAGGCGCGCGCCATCTTCGAGGCCGTGTGTGCGGTGAAGGAAAAGACGGGCGAGGCACCGCTTCCCGAAGTGATGATCCCGCTGGTCGCGACAAAGCGCGAACTGGAAATCCTGCGCGCGCTGGTCAACCGGGTGGCGGAAGAGGTCTTCGCGGAGAAGGGCACGCGGGTCGACTACCTCGTCGGCACGATGATCGAGCTGCCGCGCGCCGCGCTGATGGCGGGCGAGATTGCGGAAGAAGCGCGCTTCTTCAGCTTCGGCACCAACGACCTGACGCAGACCACGCTCGGCCTGAGCCGCGACGATGCGGGACGCTTCCTCGGGGCCTATGTCGATCGCGGCATCTTCGCGCGCGACCCTTTCGTCAGCCTCGACGTAGATGGCGTGGGCCAGCTGGTCGAAGTGGCGGTGGAGCGCGGGCGCAAGACGCGCGGCGACATCAAGCTCGGCATCTGCGGCGAACACGGCGGCGACCCGGCCAGCATCGGGTTTTGCGAGAAGGTGGGGCTCGACTATGTCAGTGCCTCGCCCTTCCGCGTGCCGATCGCGCGCCTAGCAGCGGCGCAGGCCGCGTTGCGGGCCGGTAGCTAGCGCCTTCCGGTCAGCGTGATGATCTCGAACGTCTCGCTGACCTTGCCGTCCTCCTCGCGCATCGCGTCGAATGCGGCGTGCGCGCGCAGAAAAGCGGCGCGCGAAAGAGGTGGAGCAGGCCTGGCAAGGACATTGCCGAGCGCGTGCTCGCGCAGATCCTGGACGAGCCGTTCGAACGAGGAATAGCGAACGGTGAGTTCGTAGCTGTCCACCACCGGGTCGCGCCACCCCGCGCGGGCGAGAAGCTGCGGGCAGGATCGCGGGTCGACCAGCGGATGCATGCGCGCTGCGGGCCGGTCTGGCTCGGCATCGAGCATGATGCGCCGCAGCTTGGGGAGGCTTGCTCCGCCGACGAAAGTGGCCATGGCAAGACCGTCCGGCTTGAGCAGCGCGCGCATCTGGATGAGCGCGCCGGGCAGATCGTTGACCGTGTCGAGGCTGTTGACGCTGATCACGAGGTCGAAGCTGTCGGAGAAGAGATCGAGCGGCTCGTCGAAGTCGGCAAACGTGGCGTAGGAGAACTCCGCGCCGACTTCCCAACGTCCCTCGGCGACTGCAACGGCATCGTAGCCCTCGATCAGCACATCGCCGCCCGGATGGCGCAGGAAGCCAAGCCGTTCGTGAACATCGTCGGCCATATGCTCGAACAGGAACACCGACAGGTTGCGGCTATCCAGCAGGTTCATCGCCCGTTCGCGCCTTGCACGCTTGCGACGCTTGGAGAAGATCGATGGAACGGTACGGTCGGACATCGCGCTTGCCTACATAAGGGCAGGGGAGCAGCATAGAGGGCGATGGCATCAGGCACCCTTTCCCGCGCAATCGCGCCGCTGGTGGACTTCGTCTATCCGCCGCGCTGCCCCCTGTGCGGGCAGGGAATCGCCGCCGGGCCGGGGCTGTGCGTGGATTGCTGGGCGGAGCTGGAGATGCCGGGCGACCCTGCATGCGCGCGCTGCCAGATCCCGCTGTCCTCGGCCGGAGACGCCGAGGTGTGCGGTGCATGCCTGGCGCATCCACCGCTCCACGCAGGCATAGCGGCAGCCACGCTCTATAATGGCGGTGCGCGGCAACTGGTGCTGCGGCTCAAGCATGGCGGGCGGATCGGGCTGGCCGAGCTGATGGGGCAACTGATCGCCGCGCGTCTCGCCGATGCCCCCGCTGAGGCCGTGCTGGTCCCCGTCCCGCTCCATCGGACGCGCCTGTGGATGCGCGGGTTCAACCAGGCGGCGCTGCTGGCCCATGCCATCGCCCGCCGGACCGGCCACACCGTGATTGTGGACGCGCTGCGCCGCCGTCGCCCGACGCCAAGCCTCGGCGGGCTGGGCAGGGCTGAGCGCGCGCGGGTGATGCGCGGCACGATCGCGCCTGCACGCAGGCATAGCGGCAGCATCGAGGGACGCGATGTCATTCTGGTCGACGATGTGCTCACCAGCGGCGCGACCAGCAGCGAGTGCGTGCGCGTATTGCGCAAAAGCGGCGCAAGGAGCGTGCGGATCGCCTGCTTCGCCCGCGTGCCCGATCCCGCGAGCGAGGCGGGTATCGAAAACGAAACGCCCGGGACCGCTAGGATCCCGGGCGCCGCGTGACGAAATCTCTATGGATCGCCAGGCCGTTCCCCCGAAAAGCCGAACGGCGACCCAAATCCCTCGTCGTCACATCGCCGGTAAAACCCCCAACCGGCAATGTGCCCCCTGAACCCTGGCGCGTCTGCGCGGCGCCTGGTCTGAAGGGTGACCGTCTCCGGCCACACAATGCAGTCTTTCCAAAGCACTGCCCGCTTGCAACGGTGCCGTTGTGTTTGCGAAAGGATTCACCCGCCAGTGTGGTGACTTGGCAACAATAGGGCCACCCAGAGGCCACGATACGACAGGATTTGTTTCAATGAGCGACAAGAGCCGCAATTCCGATGCGCTCGACCGCGAGCAGGGCGACCGCTTCGTGCCGAGATTCGACGCGCAAGGGCTGATGACCGGGGTGGTGGTGGACGCGCAAACGCGCGAAGTGCTGATGGTCGCGCATCTCGATGCAGAGGCTCTGGCGGCGACTCGCGAAACGGGGCTCGCCCATTTCCACTCGCGCTCCCGCGGCAAGCTATGGTGCAAGGGCGAGACGAGCGGCAATGTGCTGAGAGTGAGGGACATTCTGGTCGACTGCGATCAGGATGCGCTGGTCATCCTTGCCGAACCGGCAGGGCCCGCCTGCCACACCGGGGCGCGCAGTTGTTTCTACCGCAAGCTCGGCACGAATGGCCGACTCGCGCGGGTTTTGGATTGACCTTTACGTAAAGGGCATTTATCGGAGGCGGTATGAGCGAAGCCACTGTGAAGACCCCCTATTCGGGTGCCGGGGCGCATCTCGACCGGCCCGACGCGCAGCAGCGCGAAACCTACACCATCTCCGACCTCACCGCGGAATTCGACTGCACGGCCCGTGCCTTGCGATTTTACGAGGACGAGGGCCTGATCGCGCCGACCCGCCACGGCCTTTCGCGCGTCTATTCCAAGCGCGACCGCGCGCGCCTCGCGTGGATCATGCGCGCCAAGAATGTGGGCTTCAGCCTTGCCGAGATCAGGGAGATGATCGATCTCTATGATCTGGGCGATGGCCGCGTCGAGCAGCGCCGCGTCACCATCGAGCGCTGCCGCGCGCACGTCGCAAAGCTGAAACAGCAGCGCGACGATATCGATTCCTCGATCAGCGAACTCACCGACTTCATTGCCCACGTCGAGCAGGTCGACCAGAACTAGCGTCGACCCCCCGGTCGAAAACGCACATTTCGAATCTTCCGCAAAGGAATCCCCCGATGCCCACCTATACCGCCCCCACCCGCGATTTCCGCTTCATCATCAACGAAATGCTGGAGCTGGAAAGCTACAGCAACCTGCCCGGATTCGAGAATGCGACGACCGACATGGTCACTTCGATCCTCGAAGAGGCGGGCAAGTTCACCGCAGAGGTGCTGCAGCCGCTCAACCAGTTGGGCGATCAGGAAGGCTGCACCCGTCACGATGACGGATCGGTCACCACGCCGACCGGCTTCAAGGACGCCTTCGACCAGTTCCGCGAAGCGGGCTGGGGCACGCTCTCGATGCCCGAGGAATTCGGCGGCCAGGGCCTGCCGCATGTCGTCGCCTTCGCGATGGAAGAGATGATCAGCTCGGCCAACCAGTCCTTCGGCATGTATCCGGGCCTCACCAACGGCGCGATTTCCGCGCTGATCGCCAAGGGCAGCCAGGAGCAGAAGGAAAAGTACCTGCCCAAGATGGTGACCTGCGAGTGGACCGGCACGATGAACCTGACCGAGCCGCATTGCGGCACCGATCTGGGCCTCATCCGCACCAAGGCCGAACCGCAGGCCGATGGTTCCTACGCGATCACCGGGACCAAGATCTTCATCTCCGCCGGCGAGCACGACATGGCGGAAAATATCATCCACCTCGTGCTGGCAAAGACGCCCGACGCGCCCGATTCCTCGAAAGGCATCTCGCTGTTCGTGGTGCCCAAGTTCCTCGTCAACGACGATGGCTCGATCGGTGAGCGCAACGGCGTGATGTGCGGCTCGATCGAGCACAAGATGGGCATCCACGGCAACTCGACCTGCGTCATGAACTATGACGAGGCAAAGGGCTGGATGGTCGGCGAGGAGAACAAGGGCCTCGCCGCGATGTTCATCATGATGAACGCCGCGCGTCTCGGCGTCGGCATCCAGGGCCTCAGCCAGGCCGAAGTGTCCTACCAGAACGCCGTGACCTACGCGCTCGATCGCCGTCAGGGCCGCGCGCTGACCGGCCCGGCGGAGCCCGACGAAAAGGCCGATCCGATCTTCGTCCACCCCGACGTGCGCCGGATGCTGATGGACGCGAAAGCCTTCAACGAAGGCATGCGCGCCTTCGCGCTGTGGACTGCGCTGCAGCAGGACCTCAGCCATGCGCTGGAAAACGAGGACGAACGCCAGCTGGCCGACGATCTCGTCGGGCTGATGACCCCGGTCATCAAGGGCTACGGCACCGACAAGGGCTACGACGTCGCCAACAACATGCAGCAGGTCTATGGCGGCCACGGCTACATCGCCGAGTGGGGCATGGAGCAGTTCGTGCGCGATGCCCGTATCGCGATGATCTATGAAGGGACCAACGGCATTCAGGCGATGGACCTCGCCGGGCGCAAGCTGGCGATGCACGGCGGCCGCGCGGTGCAGGCGTTCTTCAAGCTGGTCGACGACGAGGTCGCCGAAGCCAAGGGCGTCGACGGCCTGGCAGAAATCGCCGACGCGCTGGAAAAGGCGGTCGGGGAACAGAAGGCGGCGACCATGTGGTTCATGCAGAATGCGATGGCCAACCCGAACCACCTCGGCGCCGGCGCGCATCACTACATGCACATCATGGGCATTACCTGCCTGATGCTGATGTGGGTCAAGATGGCGCGCGTCGCCAAGGCCGCACTGGCCGAGGGCGGTTCGGACACTGCGTTCTACGAAGCCAAGCTGGCCACGGCGCGCTACTTCGCAGAACGCTTCGTGCCCGATGCGGGCGCGCTGCGCCGCAAGATCGAGGCGGGCAGCGATTCGCTGATGGCGCTGGGCGAGGACGCCTTCGCGACCGCGGCCTGATCGCCACCCACTACGGATACGAAAAGGGCGGGCCGGTGCTTGACCGACCCGCCCTTTCTTTGGCTAGCTGCCTGGCCGATTACGCTTCCGGCAGGAAATCCGGCACGGAGAGATAGCGCTCGCCGGTGTCGTAGTTGAAGCCCAGAACCCGTGCGCCTTCGGGCAGCTCTGGCAGCTTCTTGGCAATCGCGGCGAGAGTCGCGCCCGACGATATGCCGACCAGCATGCCTTCCTCGCGCGCGGCACGGCGCGCCATTTCCTTGGCATCCTCGGCATCGACCTGAATGGCACCGTCGATCGCCTTGGTATGCAGGTTTTCCGGCACGAAGCCTGCGCCGATGCCCTGGATCGGGTGCGGGCCGGGTTCGCCGCCACCGATGACGGGCGAGGCCTGCGGTTCGACCGCCCAGGCCTTCATTTCGGGCCAGTGGCGCTTGAGCTCTTCGGCGCAGCCGGTCAGGTGGCCGCCGGTGCCGACCCCGGTGATCAGCGCATCGACCGGACGGTCGACGAAATCGCCGAGGATTTCCTTGGCGGTGGTGCGGACATGGACCTGCCAGTTGCTCTCGTTGTCGAACTGGCTCGGCATCCAGGCGCTGCTATCCTGCTCGACCAGCTCCTGCGCGCGGGAGATCGCGCCCTTCATCCCGCCTTCCTTGGGCGTCAGATCGAAGGTCGCGCCATAGGCGAGCATCAGGCGGCGCCGCTCGATGCTCATGCTCTCGGGCATCACGAGCACCAGCTTGTAGCCCTTGACCGCCGCGACCATCGCGAGGCCGATGCCGGTATTGCCGGATGTGGGCTCGATGATGGTGCCGCCGGGCTTCAGCTTCCCTGCCTTTTCCGCATCCTCGATCATGGCGAGCGCGATCCGGTCCTTGATCGAACCGCCGGGGTTCGCGCGTTCCGACTTCACCCAGACATCGTGATCGGGAAACAGCTTCGAGAGCCTGATATGCGGCGTGTTTCCGATGGTTTCGAGGATGTTGGCGGCTTTCATCAGGGGCTCTCCTGCTTTTGTCTGTCGTACTTCTCTGCGTCGATAACGTCCTGCGGTACGTCGAAGGTCCGCGTCGTGCGCAATATGGGAAAGATCCTGCTCCAGAGAACCACCGCCGCGATAGCGCCTGCGCCCCCTGCGACGACCGCCGCGACCGGGCCGATCACGCTGGCGAGGAAGCCGGAGAAGGCATCGCCGCCCTCGTTCGAGGCGCTGATGGTCAGCAGGCTGGCGGAGGAGACGCGCCCGCGCTTGTCGTCCGGCGTGTGAAGCTGGATCAGCGACTGGCGGATATAGACGCTGAACATGTCCGCCGCGCCGACGATCACCAGCATGGCGAGACTCAGCGGCATGAACCGCGAAAAGCCGAAGATGATCGTCGCGAGGCCGAACAGCGCGACCGCCCACAGCATCTTGGGACCGACATTGGTGCGCAGGGGGCGAAAGCTGAACCACGCCGCCGTCAGCGCCGCGCCCACCGCCGGAGCCGCGGCGAGCTGTGCAAGGCCGGTCTCGCCCACCTGCAGCACGTCGTAGGCGAAGGGCGGGAACAGCGCGGTGGCTCCGGCAAGGAACACCGCCATCAGGTCCAGCGTGATCGCGCCGAGGACCATCTTGTTGCGCAGGACATAGCGCCATCCGTCGATCACCTGGCCGATGGGCCTCTGCGCGCCGGTAATCTGCGAGCGGGGCACCTTGCCGATGGTGCTGATGGCGATGATCGCGACGAGGAACAGGCCGGTGGCGATGGCATAGGGCAGGGCGGGCGCTGCGTCGTAGGCATATCCACCGATCGCCGGACCCACGATCATCCCGGTCTGCCACGCGATCGAGGACAGCGCGATGGCATTTGGCAGGATCGCCTTGGGCACAAGATTGGGGGCGAGTGCTGACAGGGCGGGGCCGTTGAAGGCGCGCACCACGCCGAGCAGGACGGCGACCGCGAACAGCGAGGCAAGCTCGATCCGGTCCGCGTAGGTCATCCAGGCGAGGAACCCTGCGCCGATCATCTGCAGCAGGATCGTCAGCCGCGCCACGGTCTTGCGGTTGAAGCGGTCGGCCGCGAGGCCCGAGAAGGGCGAGAGGACGAACAGCGGCAGGAACTGGAGCAGGCCGATCAGCGCAAGCTGGCCCGAGGCTCCGTAAGCGCTCATCCCGCTTTCGCGCGCGATGGTGTAGGTCTGCCATCCGATGATCAGGATCATCGCATATTGGCCGACGATCATCGTGAACCGCGCGACGAGGTAGGCGCGGAAGTTATGGATGCGCAGCGGCGTGGTTTCGGGGGTGGTTTCGGGCACCGTCACGCACCGGCCATGACAGCCCGGTTGGGCAGACTAAAGCAAAATCTCGATTGGCCGACGAAAGGCCAGCTTGGGCGCAGCGCGACTTAGCGGCGGCGGCGCAGGCGCGGGTTGGGCTGGAGCTGGTCGATCATCTCCAGAAAATCGTCCACCCGGATGATCCGCTCGAACTGGAAGCCCGCGCGGTTTTCCTTGGTCCAGATCAGATAGGCCTCGATCCGGCCTATGACCGGATAGCTGACGATCACGCGATCTCCGCGCGCGCAGTCGGTCGCGTTATCGATCATGAAGCCGGTGGCGGAGACATTGCTGATATGGAAGGGCACATCGCCCCGGCCGAAATACTCGGCGATCACGTTGTAATCGACCGGGTGGCGGATTGCTGCCCGCTGGTCGGTCACGCTGAGATGCGAAGCCACAGTACAAATCCTCCGGGGGCCCTGGTGGCCCTTTCCAAGAAGACAGCTTATGCGGGCAATTCGCTGATTTTGAGTTAAGCCGCCCTGTCCTGATATGGGACGAAAACGCGCTATTCGAGTGACTTACCGCGTCACGACCCCGTGCTTCTTGCGACCGAGCGAAAGCCGCCGCTGCGCGCCGTCTTCTGCGGTCACGATGGTCGAAGGATCGCTCTGAACCGCGTCGTCGAGCCGCACCGCGCCCTCGGCGATCTTGCGCTTGGCTTCCTTGTTCGAGGCGGTGAAACCCAGCGCGGTGAGCGCTGCGGGCAGCGGCATGCCGTCGCCCACGTTAAGGACCGGCAGGTCTCCGCCTGCACCGCCCGCAAAGGTTTCGCGCGCGGTCGCTTCTGCCTTGGCCGCCGCATCCTCGCCCCGGACGAGCGCGGTCACCGCATTGGCGAGGGCGATCTTCGCATCGTTGATTTCCGCGCCTTCGAGGCGCTCGAGCCGCTCGATCTCGTCCAGCGGAATATCGGTGAACAGGCGCAGGAAGCGGCCCACGTCGCGGTCGTCCGTATTGCGCCAGTACTGCCAGAAATCATAGGCGGGCAGCGCATCCTCGTTGAGCCACACCGCGCCCGCCGCGGTCTTGCCCATCTTTGCGCCGTCCGCCGTGGTGACGAGCGGGGTGGTGAACCCGAACAGTTCGGGCCCGCCGGTGCGCCGGGTCAGCTCTATTCCGTTGACGATATTGCCCCACTGGTCGCTGCCGCCCAGTTGCAGGCGACAGCCATAGCGTTCCGCCAGTTCGCGGAAATCGTAGGCCTGCAGGATCATGTAGTTGAATTCGAGGAAGGTCAGCGGTTGCTCGCGCTCGAGCCGCAGCTTGACCGAGTCGAAGGTCAGCATCCGGTTGATGGTGAAGTGCGGGCCGATATCGCGCAGGAAATCGACATAGTTGAGCCCTGCAAGCCATTCGTCGTTGTTGACCATCACCGCATCGGTCGGCCCGTCACCGAAGGTCAGCAACCGCTCGAACACCTTGCGAATGCTGGCAATATTGCTCGCGATCACCTCGTCGGTCATCAACTGGCGGGTCTCGTCGCGGCCCGAAGGATCGCCGACCTTGCCGGTGCCGCCGCCCATCACCACGATCGGCTTGTGGCCGGTCTGCTGGAGGCGACGCAGAAGCATGATCTGCACCAGGCTGCCGACATGCAGCGAAGGCGCGGTCGGATCGAATCCGACATATCCTGGGACAATCTGCTCGGATGCAAGAAAATCAAGTCTTTCCGCATCCGTGATTTGGTGCGTATAGTGCCGCGCATCGAGCACGTTCAGAAGTTCGGATCGATAGGTGGGCACTGATTCCTCCGGGGGGAAAGATCGGGCCCGCTAGCATGGGGGGTCGTAAATGCAAACGTACAGGTTGAAACCACATCCGACCACGCCGCCGCTCGAAGTCAGCGGCATTTCGGTTACGATGATGCGGCTGATGGGTGGCGAGTTGCTGCTGCGCTACCGGATCAACCAGTCGGGCAAGGTGGTGGTGCCGCGCGGCTATGCACATCGCAGCCAGGACGACCTGTGGCGGCGCACCTGCCTCGAATTCTTCCTCTACGACCAGAACGGCCGCTATCGCGAGTTCAACTTCGCGCCCGCAGGTGACTGGGCCGCATTCCAGTTCGCATCCTACCGCAAGCTGATCGGTGACTATGTGCCCGAAGTGGCACCGCAGATCGATTTCCAGCGCGGGCCCAGCGTCATCACAGTCACCGTGCGCCTGCCCGCACGCCTGCTCGACGGCGTTCGCTCGGCATCGCTGTGCGCGGTGATCGAGGAAGAGGGCGGGCACCATTCGCTCTGGTCGATGGCGCACCGTCGCGACGAGCCCGACTTCCACGATCCGATGAGCTTCGCTATCCGGTTTGGCAGCAGCGCACCCGCCAAACCCAAGGAGGCCCTCCAGCACGCATGAAATTCGGTATCGACCGGCTACTTTCCGAGCCGGACCTGCTTCAAGAGCTGGACGGCAGGCGGGTCGCGCTGGTCGCCCACCCGGCCTCGGTCACTGAGACTCTCCAGCACAGCCTCGATGCGCTGGTCGCGGCGGGGGTGAATCTCGCCAGCGCCTTCGGCCCGCAGCACGGGCTGAAGGGCGACAAGCAGGACAATATGGTGGAGACGGCGGACGAGACCGATCCCACCTACGGCATCCCGGTGTTCAGCCTTTACGGCGAGGTCCGCCGCCCTACGGGTCAGATGATGTCGAGCGCGGACGTGTTCCTGTTCGATCTGCAGGATCTGGGCTGCCGCATCTACACCTTCGTCACGACGCTGCTCTATCTGCTGGAAGAGGGCGCGAAGCACGGCAAGAGCGTGTGGGTGCTCGACCGGCCCAATCCCGCGGGACGCCCGGTCGAGGGCACGCTGCTAATGCCGGGGCAGGAGAGCTTCGTCGGCGCAGGGCCGATGCCGATGCGCCACGGGCTCACCATGGGCGAGATGGGCCACTGGTTCATCGATCACTTCGGGCTCGACGTCGATTACCGCGTGATCGCGATGGAGGGCTGGGAGCCCGAGGGTGCCGGGTTCGGCTGGCCCACGGATCGCATCTGGATCAATCCGTCACCCAATGCCGCCAACGTCAATATGGCGCGTGCCTATGCCGGAACGGTGATGCTCGAGGGCGCGACGCTCTCCGAAGGGCGGGGTACGACCCGCCCGCTGGAAGTGCTGTTCGGCGCGCCCGATATCGACGCGAAGGCGGTTCTGGCCGAGATGGAGCGGATCGCGCCCAACTGGCTCAAGGGCTGCGCGCTGCGCGAATGCTGGTTCGAGCCGACTTTTCACAAGCATTCTGGCGAGCTGTGTCACGGCCTGATGATCCACGCGGAAGGCCCGTTCTACCATCACGCCGCGTTCCGGCCGTGGAGGCTGCAGGCGCTCGCCTTCAAGGCGATCCGCACGCTCTACCCGGACTACGACATCTGGCGCGATTTTCCCTACGAATACGAGCTGGAGCGGCTCGCCATCGATGTCATCAATGGCGGCCCCTCGCTGCGCCAATGGGTCGACGATCCATCCGCCTCGCCGGTCGACCTCGACCGGATGGCCACCACCGACGAGAACGAATGGCGCGAGGCGATCGCGCCGCACCTGCTTTACTGATCCGGCCTGCGAATAGGCTGCACGAGCGCGACCAGCACGAAGCTGATGATCATCAGCAGATACCAGCTACCGAACTTGGCGAGGTGGACCGGTCGCCACACCTGCTCCTGCCCCGGATAGGACCAGGCGCGCGCGAAGGTGCCGATATTCTCGGCAAACCAGATGAACAGCGCCACCAGCCCGAAGCCGACCAGCAGCGGCATCCAGCGGTGCTTGCGGAAGTTGCGGAAGTAGATGCGTGTCCTGATGAAGATCAGCGCCGTGAGGCCGAACAGCAGCCAGCGGATGTCGACCCAGTAGTGGTGGAGGAAGAAGTTGGCGTAGATCGCTGCGGCGAGCAGCCATGTGGTCCATTGCGGCGGATAGCCGGTGTAGCGGAAGTCGAAGATCCGCCAGACGCGCGCAATGTAGCTGCCGACGGCTGCGTACATGAAGCCGGAAAACAGCGGCACACCGCCGATCCTTAGCAGCGACGGCTCCGGATAGACCCAAGACCCCGCATAGGTCTTGAAGATCTCCATCACCGTGCCGACGACATGGAAAATCAGGATCACCTTCGCCTCGTCCCACGTCTCCAGCCGGAAGGCGAGCATGCTCAGCTGGATCGCCAGCGCGGCCAGCGTCAGGAAATCGTAACGGGCGAGGGGGGCATCATCGGGGTAAAGGAAATGCGTCGCCAGAAGCAGTGCGAGCAGCAGCCCGCCGAACAGGCAGGCCCAGCCCTGCTTGAAGCCGAACAGCAGGAATTCGTAGAGCCAAAGCCGCCAGCCGGAACCGGGATCGAATGCCTCGAGCCGCGCGCGGATCTGCTGAAAGCGGCTCGCGCCGCGCATCTCAGCCACCCGCCAGCACCGGGGTCATCGTCGCGATATAGGTAACGAATGCGAGCAGGACGAGCGGGACGAGCACCTGATGCACGATGGCCCGCCTGACCACCGCGAGGGCAATGAAGCTCCCCAGGAAAACCGCGTGAAACACAAGGTCCAGCGCGGGCAGGAGCGTTCCGTCGACAATCAGAGCGCGCACCGGGCTGGAAACCACGTAGGCCATCGCGATCGCATAGAGCGAGGTGCGCTCGCGGAAATAGTGATCGCGCAGATCGATCGGCACGTCGCCCTCCGTCCGGGGAAAGACGACGGCCGCCAGCATGTAGATGATGAGCGCCTGAAGCAGGATCATTCCGAAGCTCAGGAAATTCCAGTCCTGCTGCCCGATAAGGCCGAAGCTCTCCCACCAGTTCTGGGCGACGATCAGCAGGATGATCGCCGACCAGGTGAGAACCGGCGCAAACAGCCGCGCCTTCGATCGCGTCAGGATCAGATCGCGATAGCCGAGCAGGACCTGCTGGATCGCCAGCCCGAGGATGATCGATGTGAGGACCGCAAGGTAGAGAAATGCTTCGCCGTCGTCTCCCATCCCGTGCTCGCCCCGTCCAGAATGTTGCGCGAAGCGCTCAGTTGCCGTCTGCGGGGTGCAGCACCAGCGGACCGCCCTGCGGGACGGGGCGGATATCGTCCGTATCGTCGGCCATCACCAGCACGTCGCAGCCACCGACGTCGCGGTCCACCGCCTTGTACATCATCGGCTCGGGCGCTTCGCCGTCGCGTTCATCGAGCGGGGGCTGCCCATTGGCCTCGCGCGCATGCTCGACCACGTCGGTGCAGGACTCGCCGGGATACTCACTCGCTGACGGCGTAGAGCGACCATAGCCCGGCGTTCCGAAGGAAGAGGATGGGGGAGCGGGGGGTGTCTCCGCAGTAGGAGCGAGCCCCATAATCAAAGGCGCGCCGAGCAAGATAGCTATCCGCATAGTCTTTCTCCTCTCTTCCCGGAGCATAGCCTAGCCCTGCTTGCGGCTCAATTCGCGCATCGCATCGTCCAGCCCGTCGAGGGTGAGCGGATACATGCGATCATTGACCAGCTGCTTCATGATGCTGGTCGACTGCGAGTAATTCCACTGCCGTTCGGGGATCGGGTTGAGCCAGACCGTCGCCGGATAGG
>PAVA01000046.1 GCA_002712945.1 Citromicrobium sp. | reverse complement strand
GACGCTCTTCGTTGCGAGACCATGGAATCAAGTCACGTACATTCATCTTCTTCTCCTTTCACTTTGCGTTACAAACGAGGGTGAGGGATGCTGTCTGGAGGTTATGCGAGCATCCCTCCGGGGAAGCCGACGCTGTAGGCGCCGACAAACTTGTTTCAGCTGCCATCTTCCGTGTCAGGCAGATGCAGCAGCATGTTCACCACCATTTGGCCCATCCTTGTCGGCCCGATCTCTGGCGCGCTGGTATTCTCGCAGCCGCAGGGCCAGTGCTCCCAAGATAATGGCAGCGCAGAGCGCGTAGCCACCGATCAGGAAGCCTGCGGCGATGATCGTGGTCTCGATATTCAATGCGATCAGGATCATCACGCCAATACCGAGCAGGATCGAGAGCACACCGCTGGTTGCGAGCAGCCATTCATTCTCGATCTCGCGGCGAAGTCGGATGGCCGCGTAGACTTCAAGGCAACCGGTCAGCATTGCCCAGGCCGCAACGAGGGCAATCGTCGCAAGCGCGTAGGCGAAGGTAGCTGCGAACGGCATTAGTGCGATGATGATGCCCGCGCCAAGTCCGAGCAGCCCGCGCAGAATATACATTCCCCAGCGATCCTCCTTCGAGCGCGCGCCCTTGACTCCGGTGATGAGCGAGAAAACACCGTCCACCGCCGCGAAAGCCGCGAAAACGAGGGTGAAGGCAAAAACTGCGCTGGTTGGGAACACAAAAGCCGCGATCGCCAGAGCGAGGCACAGAGCGGCCCTCAGCATGAACCAACCCCAGTTTGTTGCCGGGACATATGCATGGGCGCCCGCTGCATGGAGATCGGCACGGGCGAGATCGCTGGGCGTTGTCGTTGAGAAAAGCATCATGTCCTCCTTTCGAAGGTCGGGTGCGGTCGGACCGCGCCGACCGCACCTTCCCTGGTTAGGTCGTCAGACGGTCCTTCAACGAATTGAACTGCCGCTCGATCGAGTCGAACAGGCTGTCAGATTCCTCGCCTGCTTCGATCTGCTCTTCGAGCTTTTCAATATCGTCGTCGAGTTCGTCACGTGCATCACCCGCTTCGTAGCCGAGCGCCTCGGCCATCTCGAGCTGCGTGCGCGCCGCGCCGAGATGGACGGCGACCTGCTCTTTCTGTTCGCTGGAAAGCGCTGTCACTCCGCCCGCTTCATCCAGAAGCGCGCGTGCCGCATCGACGCTGGCTTCCGCGCGCAACATGGGGAGAGGCACGGTCGCCTCGGTGACCACGAGCGTGGAGAGTGCCGTGTTCAGCGTGCTCAGCGCAAGCTCCTCCTCTCCGCGATCGAGCTGCGCTGCGGCGAGCTTGATCGCGTCGGGATAGGTGAGCAGCGGCAGGTTTGCCGTGCGGATCACGATTTCACTTGCGAGACCGGCAATGAGACGGCGGGCCTCCTGCAGACGGCCATCGTCGGTCAGTTCCTCGATCTCGTCGCGCAACTCCCTCACCGCTTCGGGGGTGGTGAGAACGTCGCGCTCGACGATCGAGACGTCGACCGGTGCCAGTGAAAGACCCGGATCGCGTGCCAAGATGAGTTCGAGTTTGCCAGTCGCCACCGCAAGGGCGTCAAGCGCTTCCTGGGTGTTTTCCTCTTCGAGAGCCGTGATCGCCTTCTGCGTCTCGCTCAACGCCTCGGTAGCTTCTGCAAGCAGCTCGGCGCGGCGTTCGGAGATGGTCTCATCGGTTTGCGCCTGGACATCGGCCTCCACCTCTTCTGTGGTTTCAACCGGTTCGATTTCGGTTTCCGCCTCCTGAGCGCATGCGGCGACGGGGAAGGCGAGGGAAAGAGCGGCGGTCGCCGCTAAAAGTTTCGATTTGCGCAGCATGATCATCCTCCTTTCGTTCGCTGCAAGGGAGCGTCCTACATGCGACACTCTATCGAGCTGCATGGCGGCAGGATCACCAGATATGGGCGGAGGTCGCTGATCTTTCGTCTATCGCGCACCACTCATCGCCCGACCGGTCGATCCGGCCAGCCATGCCTCCTCGTCCGAACCGGATGCTGACGCACCCGGCCGGGCGAGGGTTTGCTCGAAGATCTAGGTTTAGGCCGCTTTCTTCTCGGCCTTGTCCTTCGATTTGCCGTCGGTGATCTGCGGCGCGTTGTCGTTGCCGCCGGCACCGATTTCGATCTTGCGTGGCTTCATCGCTTCGGGAACGACGCGCTCGAGCGCAAGCGTCAGCATGCCGTTCTCATAACTGGCATCCTGGACCTCAACATAGTCGGCCAGCTGGAACCGACGCTCGAATGCGCGCGTCGCGATCCCGCGATGGATCACTTCGACGCCGTCTTCATCCTTCTCGGCTTTCTCACCGGAGATGATGAGTTGGTTCTGCTGGGCGGTGATGTCGATTTCATCCGGACTGAAGCCAGCCACCGCAAGCGTGATGCGATAGCTTTCTTCGCCAGTACGGGCGATATCGAAAGGTGGATAGCCGTCTTGCGTGTCGACCCGAGAGCTTCGCTCGAGTGCGTCGAAAAGACGGTCAAAACCGACGGTGGAACGCCGGTAAGGTGTAAAATCAAATGCAGTTCTCATTTCCAAATCCTCCTTGTTGAGCAATCTGGGCACGAGAAGCGTCGGGGAACGAAAGAGCCGACGCCCTCTGTCCAACCGGACCCGGAATTAGCGCCCGGCAGTAGCGACTTAGTTTGGCGAAAAGCGGTTTCAAGAGGGTAGAGCGCAAAAATTATCGTCATGATTTCAGGCTTGTACAAGGAAACTCCGATCATTCGCATCGAGCGATATGACCCCCGAATTTTCGAGGGTGAGAGATATTGAACAGGTCAATGGGTTTCCTAAATCTCAAGCAGGTATTCTTGGTATGTTCCACTTTGGTTGGAGGATGAACAGTGAACTACATAAAGACCTTTTGTCTGCTCGCTGCCCTGACCGCGTTGTTCATGGGCACCGGCTACATGTTCGGCGGCACAAGCGGCGCCTTGATCGCGCTCGCTGTGGCGGCCGCAATGAATATCGTGACGTACTGGAAGGCCGACAGGATCGTTCTGTCGATGCATGGTGCGCGTGAGGTCACGGCGAGGTCCTCGCCTGACTTCTACAATATTGTTGCCATGCTGGCGCAGCGCGCCGGTCTGCCGATGCCCAAAGTCTATGTGATCGATAGCCCACATCCCAATGCGTTCGCGACAGGGCGCAATCCCGAAAATGCGGCGGTCGCGGCTACGACTGGGCTGCTTGAAATGCTCTCGCGCGATGAAGTTGCCGCGGTGATGGCGCACGAATTGGGTCATATCCGCAACCGCGATACGCTCATCATGACGATGGTGGCGACGATCGCAGGTGCGATTTCGATGCTCGCCAATTTCGGCATGTTCTTCTCGAGCGATAGTCGAAACAATCCGCTGGCGTTGATCGGAGCGGTTCTGCTCGCACCCTTCGCTGCAATGATAGTGCAGATGGCGATCAGCCGAACGCGCGAGTTCGGTGCGGACAAGGCCGGAGCAGAGATCTGCGGCGATCCGGACGCGCTTGCCTCGGCCTTGCGAAAGATATCGCACGCCGCGCAGCGCATTCCGAATGAGGTCGCCGAGCGCAACCCAGCAGCGGCGCAGCTCTACATCGTGCCGACGCAGGTGGGCGAGCTGTTCTCGACCCACCCAGCCACCAACCGGCGGATAGCGGCGCTCCAGCAGATGAAGCAGCCACGGCAATTGCGCGGGCGGTTGTCGGGTCCAAGAACTGCGCAACTCGGGTAACTATAGGCTACTGGGCAGGTAAATAGCCGCGCAAAGTTTGCGGAATAGCACCTGCCCGGTACCTGCATGCAGCATAAGTCGCCGTACCCTTGGTTGCGGCGCGCGACACAAGTGAAAGGAGGAAGACAATGTCGCGATCAATTCCAAGCTATCTCGATCCATTCAGTGTCGCCGGGCATCCGTCGTTGGAACCTGAAGTGAAACGCTCGATCCTTGCATTATGGGCGTCCGACAAGAACGCGGTCGAAAATCAGCCCGCCATGCGCCAAACGCCTGAGATGGATGAGCCAGTTTCGATCGACGACATTCTTGACGCAATGCGGACGCTCGATCGGCGGCGTGATGCTTCAGACTGAAAAGTCTGAGGTCAGTCGGAAGCACGATTGAGGAAGTCATGAAATGGCGGTTAGCTTCGCACTCGTACAGCCGAAAGCAGACCGTCGCCAAGCCACCCCCTTCGGGACATTCGTTAGTCGCCAAGGACGCGCCAAAAACCGGACATTGCTTAGGCGTGACGACCATGGCTGCTTTCGGGAACTGAAGGCGATCTAGCTAATGACCGGGTTTGGGGCGCACAGCTGCCGTTACGAGGGCAGTGAAACCAGAATTTCCCAATGATTACAGTGCCCATCATTTTCCTGCCGGGCGCGCCAAGGGGAGCATCCCTGCGAAGGGGTGCTCCCCTTGGCGTTTCAGGACGGTTCGAACCGCGTTCGGAATCGGAGCGCCGAAGGCGCGGAGATGGCGCAGCCGCGTAGCGGCGCAGCAATCCTGTCGGGTGCGCCAGCCTTGCACATCGAAGCCTCTTCTTGTCGCCTCCCCCTTGGGGCGCGCGCTTTCACGGGGGCGTGACGGCCTGGTGGACGCCGGAGTCGCCTGACCGGCAATCCTGGGGGTTCGAGCCCCTCCAACCGCGCCAAGCTGCAAAAAACACCAATTACCACGCGGGCTCACACGGTCGTTCGCACGCTCGCTCACACGCTGGCCTGTCATGCAGAAACGGCAGGGACGCTGTTTTTGCCCCCTGGGGGCGGGCGGTACCACCATATTGTCCGCCCCATTCGGGGGGAAATCCGGCCCTGCGTCCACGCAAGACAGGATACCAGCATGATGACCAGGACCATTCTCCTTTCGACCGCAGCGTTCTTTGCCGTGTCGATCTTCGACCCCACCCCGGCAGCGGCCGAGGACTGCGTGCTCGACACCGACGGCGATGGCGTGGCCGATGGCACGGCGGCCGCCGACAGCGACAGCGAGGATACCGCGCTGGCCTGCGGCCCGAACGCCACGGCGACCTCCGGTAACGCGACCGCCGTCGGCTCGCAGGCGGAGGCGACTGCCCCCGGCAGCACGGCGCTCGGCGCCGGTGCATCGGCATCCGGTAACAATACGGTCGCGATCGGCCGGGATGCCGGGGCCAGCAATGCCAATTCCATAGCGGTGGGCAACCGCGCCGCGACGTTCTCCGCCGGGGCAATCGCCATTGGCGCAGAAAGCGACGCCCGCAATACCGATACGATTGCGGTGGGTGTCAATGCACGGACCGATGGCAGGGCGTCCATCGCCATGGGTCGGCTTTCGCGGGCACAGGGCGCGACGTCCATCGCGCTCGGCGAGCAATCTGACGCGGTTGGGAGCGGCAGTATCGCCCTGGGCGGTGACGACGATTCCGATGACCTCGGCGCGCAGGCGTTGGGCGATCGCGCGGTCGCGATCGGTGCGGATTCATCCGCATCCGCCTATGCTTCCACCGTTATCGGCGCCCATTCGGAGGCGCTAGGCAGCCAGTCCTTCGCCGGCGGGTACGACACCATCGCAAGCGCCCACTTCACCGTCGCCATAGGCGTGGGGACGCAGGCCAGCGGGATGAACGCGGTGGCGCTGGGCAACCAGACGAACGCGACGGAAAACGGCACGATCGCCATCGGCACCTATGCGGAGGCGAACGGGATCAGCGCGCTGGCCCTGGGCGGCGGCTCGCTTGCGGACGCATCGGGTGCCATCGCGCTCGGTAACGGAGCAAATGCGTCGACCGAGGTTGCGATGGCATTGGGCGTCGGGTCCGCTGCCAGCGGCGACTCGTCGGTCGCGCTCGGTGCCGGCTCGATCGCCGACGAGGAACACACCGTTTCGGTCGGGTCCAGCGAGTTGCAGCGCCGGATCGTCAATGTCGCGGACGGCACGGCGGATACGGACGCGGTCAATCTCGGCCAGCTCAATGCGGCCATGCTGACGATCGAGCAGGCAACTGCGAGCGCTTCCTTCCTGGCGGTCAACGGCACCGGCCCGGCCCCGACGGCAACCGGGTCGAACGCGCTGGGCCTGGGTGCGAATGCGGTTGCCAATGGCGACCTGACGACGGCGCTGGGCGCGAATGCTTCGGCGAGCGGGCTCAACACCACGGCTGTGGGTCAGGGTACGAGCGCCAGCGGCGTTCAGGCGGCCGCCTTCGGTTCCGGCGCCAGCGCTGCCGGGACCGGGGCACTGGCTTTCGGGGCATTCAGCCAGGCGCGCGGTAACTTCTCGACCGCGCTCGGCTATTCCAGCTTCGCTCCGGCGCTGCAGGCGACGGCGGTGGGCAGCAGTGCGCAGACGACAGGAGAGGGTTCCACGGCGCTGGGTCGCTCTGCCTTTGCCCGGGCCGGCAACGCGACGGCGATCGGCATTGGCGCCAGAGCCGACTTCACCGGATCGACCGCGATCGGTGCGGGCGCGACCACGTCCGCCACCAATCAGATCGCCATCGGCAGGGCGGACAACACGGTCCAGGTCGCCAGCCTCGAAAACGGCACAGACGGCCAGAGCGGCACGATCTACCTCGTCACCGCCGACGAGAACGGCACGCTGGGCCGCACCGCGTTCACCCAGGGCGCCGCGATGAGGGCCTTCCAGCGATCCTACTCGCCCTCCGTGCTCGCCGTGGAGGACGCGCAGTTCGACGCGCTGGCCGCCGACGTGACCGCACTGACCGGAAGGGTCGGCACGCTCGAAGGCCAGTTCGACGTGCTCAGCGCCGATGTCACCGCGCTCACCGGCCGGGTCGGCGTGCTCGAAGGGCAGTTCGCCGATCTCTCTTTCCAGCTCGAAGACCTCGACCAGCGGATGAGCGGCGGGATCGCGCAGGCCATGGCGATGGGCAACGCGCCGATCATCCCGGGCAAGTCGGTCTCGGTCTGGGTCAATGCGGCGACCTACAACGGGCAGCAGGGCCTTGCCGGCAGCTTCGCCGGGCGGGTGAGCGACTCGGTGTACCTGTCCGCCGGGTTCGGCACCAATACCGGCGACGACGAATGGGGCGGCCGGGTCGGCATCGGCTTCGGGTTCTGATGCATGGTGCGGCGGGGGCGGCCTTCGGCGGGCCGTCCCCGTCCGGCACGTCCCTCGACCGAACAAGGAAAACAGCGATCATGGCATTTGCAGAATACATCTGGCTCGACGGTGATGCGCCGACGCAGGGCCTGCGTTCCAAGGCGCGCTTCGTCGACGACTTCGGGCTTGCGCAGGTCAAGCCGGGCGACCTTCCCGAATGGAGCTTCGATGGTTCCGCCACCGGGCAGGCCGAAGGACACGACAGCGATTGCGCGCTGATCCCGGTGCGCGTGGTGAACGACCCCACCCGCGAGGGCGGCCACTACCTCGTGCTGTGCGAAGTATTCAACGCCGATGGCTGTCCACACCCGACCAACGCCCGCGCACACCTTCGCGAGCTGCTGGGTGCCGGCGCGGACCGGGAGGACGCGTGGATCGGCTTCGAACAGGAATATACCCTGTTCGCAAACGGCCGCCCCCTTGGCTTTCCCGAAACCGGCACGCCTGCCCCGCAGGGCCCCTATTATTGTGGCGTCGGCATCGACCGGGCGTTCGGTCGCCCTGTTGCCGAAGAGCATGCGCGCCTGTGCGTCGAGGCGGGCCTGTGCTTCTTCGGCCTCAATGCCGAAGTCATGCCCGGCCAGTGGGAATTCCAGATCGGGTATCGCGGTCGGGACAACGAGGACGCCGGTCTGCTGGCCATGTCAGACCACATGTGGATCGCGCGCTACCTCCTTCACCGTGCGGCGGAAAAGCATGGCGTGGTCGTCAGCTTCGACAACAAGCCCGTGAAGGGCGACTGGAACGGCGCGGGCCTGCACGCCAATTTCTCCAGCGCCGCAACGCGCACCGACGGGGGCCTCGATGCGATATACGAGGCGGTCCGGCGTCTCTCGCGCAACCACGATGCGCACATCGCGGTCTATGGCGACAGGCTGGATGAACGCCTGACCGGCTTGCACAAAACCTGTTCGATCGGTGAATTCAGGGCCGGCGGAGCGGACCGTGACGCCTCGATCCGCATCCCGCTGGGCGTCGAACAGGGCGGCCGCGGCTATTTCGAAGACCGCCGCCCGGGCGCCAATGCAGACCCCTACAAGGTGGCAGCAAGGCTCGCCGCCACCGTGTTCGACATCGCGTTGGACCACAGCAAGGCCGCCTGATGTCGCCCCCTCCGGTCGCCGTGCTTCGAGGATGCGGCGACCGGACCGCTGGCCGGATGCGGTGGTCCCCCCGACCATTGAGCCGCCGCTTCCGGCCAGCCACCCTTGGCGATGACAGGACGAAGGATGTTCTTCGGGGGCGGAGCGCGCCGGTCGCCACGAGCCGCGAAAAAATGCTGCATTGCAGAAACGCAAGCCGAAAGAATAAGGATACCTCCTGGGATCGCGGCTTCAGGGCACAGCGCTATGATTGAAATCCGGGCCATGGGCGACCTGCGGATATCGCACGAGGGAACGGAGCTGGCGCTCCCCGCGTCGCGCAAGACGCGGGCGCTGTGCGGCTACCTTGCCCTCGTCGACCAGAAGCACTCGCGCCAAAGCCTGTGCGAGCTCTTGTGGGAGATCCCCGACGATCCGCGCGGCGCCCTTCGCTGGTCGCTGAGCAAGTTGCGCGGAATCCTCAATCGCAGCGAGCAGGTCTTGCTGACCTATGGCGACTGGGTGGAGCTGGAGAGGAAGGGTCTGCAGGTCGATGTGGTGGATCTGCAACGCGCTTGCGAAAGTGAAAGCCTGAGCCGGCAGCATCTGTCCGCCTATTGGGAAAGCGCCAATCTGGGCTTGCTGTGCGATTGCGATATTTCGGGGCAGGATGCCTTTTCGAGCTGGCTCGAGGGCGAGCGCGAGAAGCTGGCATTGACCCGCGCGCGGGTTGCAAGGCGGCTCGCGTGCGATCCGGCATGCCCGGACCCGGAACGGGTCGCATGGGCGGACCGCTGGCTTGCCGATATGGCATGCGATCCGGACGCTGCGCAGGCGGCGGTCGAGGCGCGGCGCCGGGCCGGGCAACACGTCCAGGCATCGCAGCTTGCCGAGCGGCTAGCCGCGCGCTTCCGCGAGGCGGAACTGACCGTTCCCGATTTTGCAGGCACGCCGCCTCCCGGCCCCGCGCGCGCGCCCGCCCCACCGGCGGGGACGGCTCCGGCGCCTGCGCGGCAATCGATCCGCTTCGCCAAGACCAGGGACGGCGCATCGATCGCATGGGCATCGGTCAGCACCAAGGGGCGCACTCCGCTGGTCAAGGCGGCGAACTGGCTGAGCCATCTCGAACTCGACTGGGAGGCCCCGATCTGGAGCCCGCTGTTCCGCGAATTGTCGCAGAACCACGAATTCATACGCTACGACGAGCGCGGTTGCGGCGTGTCGGACTGGGATGTTGAGGACATTTCGTTCGAGAGCTTTGTGAACGATCTCGAACTGGTGGTCGACGCGGCCAAGGTGGACCGCTTCCCGCTGCTCGGCATCAGCCAGGGCGCGGCAGTCTCGATCGAATATGCCGCGCGCCATCCGGACCGCGTTTCCCATCTCATCCTTTTCGGAGGCTACGCGGCGGGGTGGCGCCACACCGCCAAGCCCGAGGAAGTGAGCGAGCGCGAGGCGGTCATGACCCTCACCAAGAGCGGATGGGGGCGGTCCAACCCGGCCTATCGCCGGCTGTTCTCGCAAACCTTCATGCCCGATGCGACGGCAGAGGAGCTCGAATGGTTCGATGAATTCCAGCGCCGCACGACCTCTGCGGAAAATGCGGTCCGTTTTCTGGAAGCCTTCGCGAGCATCGATGTGCGGCATCGCCTGAAGGACGTGCAGGCGCCCACGCTGGTCGTCCATAGTCGCGGAGACCAGCGCATTCCCGTGGCCCAGGGCCAGGCGCTCGCCGCGCAGATTCCGGACAGCCAGTTCGTCGGTCTCGACACCCGCAATCACCTGCTGCTGGGCAGGGAGACGGCGTCGAGCGAATTTCTCAAGGCGGTCAGCGACTTTCTCGCCGATAGCTAGCGAACGCGGGGGCGTTTCCGGGCGTTACGGCGCGGATCTTTCTGTCGGAAATGGGGGCGCTCCATTCGCGCTCGCGCCGTTATCAGTCCCGGTAGCGCACCGTAATCCGCAGGTTGGTGACGCCCGAACCGGCCGAGAAGCTCGCCTTGTCGACCGAAGGCGGGGTGGGAATGCCGAGGAAGGATCCGATTTTCGGGTTGTTCGACATGCCCGCGCCATCGGTCGAGAAATCGGTTTCGCGATTGCCGTTGACATCGTGCTGCACCGCGATCGCGTAAGTGCCCGAAGCGGGCAGCGGCACGCACACGGTCATCGTGCCCGCCTGCGGCTTCGTATCGAGACGCGTCAGATAACGCTTCGATTTCAGCCAGTCGGAGCGCTTGGCGTGGTAGGTGCGCACGAACAGGTTGCCGGCGTTCGACTTCAGCCCTTCGATCGTCAGCCGCACCGCGGGGCCGGCATTGCCGGAGCATTTGCTCATATCGTTGCCGATGACCTGCGCGTAGCGCTGGGCCTGTGCACCCACCGGGGCCAGCGCGAGGCCGCCGCATGCGGCGATCAGCGCAGCGCGTGCGCCCAGGGTAACAGGAAAATTCGCGTTCATCAGTGCCGTCCAAGTCAGATTTATCGCCCCCCGCGCGGTGCGGCGGGTGTGCGTCAAATCCGCGAATTCGCGCAAAGCCGCTGAATTTCCGCTGAATTTGCATTCTTCCTCGCAGGGCCACGGGTGCGCACGGTGGAAAACGCGCGGCCAGCCGTCACATTCCGATTCGCGAACCGCTAAGGGGAACAATCCGACCCTTTTGCCCCCGCCTTGCGAAACGCTCTTGCGCATGACCACACCGCTGATTGCCCCGTCGATCCTTTCCGCCGACTTCGCCCGGCTGGGCGAGGAAGTGCGCGGCATCGACGCGGCGGGCGCGGACTGGATCCATGTCGACGTGATGGACGGGCATTTCGTGCCCAACCTCACCATCGGGCCTGCCGTCGTGAAGGCGCTGCGCCCGCACAGCGACAAGCCGTTCGACGTGCATCTGATGGTCAGCCCGGTGGACCAGTGGCTCGAAGCCTTTGCCGATGCAGGCGCGGACCACATCACGATCCACCCCGAGGCGGGGCCGCATGCGCACCGCACGCTGCAGACGATCCGTTCGCTCGGCAAGAAGGCGGGCGTGGTGCTCAATCCGGGCACGCCCGAAAGCGTGCTCGAATATCTGATCGACATGGTCGACCTGGTGCTGGTGATGAGCGTCAATCCCGGTTTCGGCGGGCAGAGCTTTATCGACAGCCAGCTGCGCAAGATCGAGGCGATCAGAAGGATGATCGATGCGACCGGGCGCGACATATTCCTGGAGGTCGATGGCGGGGTCGATGCGAACACCGCGCCACGCTGCATCGCCGCCGGGGCGGACGTGCTGGTGGCGGGCTCCGCCACATTCAGGGGCGGGCCGGAATGCTACGCCGCGAATATCGCGGCTCTCAAGGGCGGGGACAAATAATGGTGGATCGGGTGGATCATGGTTCGGTGGACGCGGCGCGGGGCGCAGCCCCGGATGAAACGCCCGATCGCGAGATGGATGCCGGGGCGCCCGGGCCGGGCGACGACCGCGAGGAGCGCGCGGCACGCCAGCTCATCATGACCCTGGCCGACAAGCCCGAGCCGACCGCGCTGACCCGTCCCGAGGCTGCGGAAGAGCGCCCCGCGCCGCTGCCCGCCGCGAAAGCGAAAGGGCCCGAGGTCGAGGCGCTGCCCCCCGCCCGCGCGCTGGTGCCGCAGGAGATCGGCGCGCCGCGCGTCAACCCGGTCGAGCGGCTGGTACGCATGGCCTATGCCGCGGGTGTGCGCGGGCGCATGCTCACCTCGCCCCTGTCCAAGCCCGCCAAGCGCCGCGTGCTGGCGACCGTCACGCCGCCGCTGCCCGGAGAGCGCGCGGCGGGGATGGCGCTGCGGGCGGGGCACTTCCTCGTCCACGGGGTCAAGCTGCCGATCGCCCAGCTCGATTTCGCGCCCGGCTCCTTGCGTCCGGCGCCGCCCATGGAGCGCTATATCCATTCCTATGCCTGGCTGCGCGATCTCGCCGGTTCCGGCGCGCGCCCGCAGGTGGAGGCGACCGCGCTGCGCGTCCATCGCATGTGGCTCGATGCGCACCCCCTGCCGGGCAAGGGCCCTGCGTGGGAGGTGGAAATCAGCGCCCGGCGGATTCTCGCCTGGCTGGTCCATGCGCCGCTGATCCTGTCCAACAAGGCGGTGCGCGGGCGGACCCTCGCCGCGCTCGACAAGGCGGCCCGCTGGCTCGACGGGGCGGTCGCCAAGGCATTCGACAAGCAGGCCGAGGTGTTCGGCTGGGGCGCGCTGGTTGCTGCCGGGCTGCTGCTGCCCGAAGGCAAGCCGCGCCGCCTCTATGCCGAGGCGGGGCTTGCACGCGCGCTGGGCGAATTCGTGGGCGAGGACGGCGGCGTGCAGTCGCGCAGCCCGCTCGCACAACTGGAACTGCTCCAGCTGCTGACCGAACTCGATGCCTGCTACCGCGCGATGAAGGCCGAGCCGCCCAAGTTCATCGCCGCGGTCTCCGAACTGATCGTGCCGCCGCTGCTCGCGGTGATGCATGGCGAAGGCGGCATGGGCAACTGGCAGGGTGCCGGGGCCGTGCGCGCCGACCGCGTCGACGAGGTGATCCGCGCGAGCGGTGTGCGCACCCGCCCGCTGAAGGAACCGCGCGGCTGGGGCTATCACCGGGCGAACGCAGGCAAGACGATCCTGCAGTTCGACGCGGCACCGCCGCCGCTGGCGCGTTATGCCCGCTCGGGCTGCGCCTCGACGCTCGCCTTCGAGCTTTCGGCGCAGGGCCAGCGGATCATCGTCAATTGCGGCGGCGCGGCCTGGGCCGGCGGGCAGGTGCCCGCGCGGATCGAACAGGGCCTGCGCGCCACGGCCGCGCACTCCACACTGGTCCTCGAAGACGTCAATTCGACCGCGATCCTCATCAAGGGCAAGCTCGGCTCGGGCGTGGGCGAGGTCGAGGTCGACCGGCGCACGGTCGGCGGCAAGCGCGGCGGGGCGACCCGGATCGAGGCGAGCCACGATGGCTATGCCAGCCGCTTCGGCCTCCAGCACCGCCGCGTGCTGGTGCTGCGCGAGGACGGCACCGAGCTGGCAGGCGAGGACGTGCTGCTGCCCGCGAGCAAGCGCGGCAAGCGCGGCAAGGTGGGCTATGCCATCCGCTTCCACCTCGGCCCGGGCATCGCCGCGCGCCTTTCCGAGGATCGCAAGGGCGCGGGGCTGGCTCTGCCCGACGGTTCGCACTGGCAATTCCGGGTGGCAGGAGAATATACGGGCACGCTTTCGATAGAGGATAGTCTCTTCGTCGATGGCGACGGTCGGCCGCAGCCGATCCAGCAGCTCGTTTTGCAGGGCATGGCACCGCGCAGCGGCGGCAGCTTCGCCTGGCTGTTCAAGAAGATGGGATAGATTTTGACCGATATTGCGATCCGCAGGGCCCTCCTTTCGGTTTCCGACAAGGAGGGATTGGCGCAGCTTGGCCGCGCACTGGCCGATCGCGGCGTGGAGCTGGTCTCGACCGGGGGCACGGCGAAGGCGCTGCGCGACGCGGGGCTCGAGGTGCGCGATGTGTCCGACCTGACCGGCTTTCCCGAGATGATGGACGGGCGGGTCAAGACGCTCCACCCCAAGGTCCATGGCGGGCTGCTGGCGCTGCGCGACAAGGACGATCACGTCGCGTCGATGGAGGAGCATGATATCGGCCCCATCGATCTGGTGGTTGTGAACCTCTATCCGTTCGAGGCGACAGTGGCGAAGGGGGCGGGCCGCGCCACAGTGATCGAGAATATCGACATCGGCGGGCCGTCGATGGTCCGCTCGGCGGCGAAGAACCACCAGTTCGTGACCATCGTAACCGACCCCGCCGACTACCCGACGCTCATCGAACAGCTCGAACAGGGCGGCGGCGCAACCAGCCTCGATTTCCGCAAACGACTCGCGGCCAAGGCCTTCGCCGCGACCGCCGCCTATGACTCGATGATCAGTCAGTGGTTCGCTTTCGCCGACCAGCAGCAGCAATTCCCCGGCTATCTCTCGGTCGGCGGCAAGGCGCCCGCCGTGCTGCGCTATGGCGAGAACCCGCATCAGCAGGCCGCGCTCTACACGCCCGCCGGGCCGCACACGCGCGGGATCGCGCAGGCCGAGCAGTTGCAGGGCAAGGAACTGAGCTACAATAATTACAACGACGCCGACGCCGCGCTGGAACTGTGCGCCGAATTCGCCGAAGGGGCGCCCGCAGTCGTCATCGTCAAGCACGCCAACCCCTGCGGCGTCGCGCAATCGGGCACGCTGATCGATGCGTGGAACGACGCGCTCGCGTGCGACTCCGTGTCCGCATTCGGCGGGATCGTGGCGGTCAACCGCGAGCTCGACGGCGAGACCGCGCGCGCGATCTGCGAGATTTTCACCGAAGTCGTCATCGCGCCGAGCGTGAGCGACGAGGCGCGCGAAGCCTTTGCCAGGAAGAAGAACCTGCGGCTGCTGACGGTCGGCGATCTGCCCGATCCGCGCCGGGGTGGCCTTTCGGTCAAGCCGATCACCGGCGGGCTGCTCGTCCAGAGCCGCGACAGCGCGACCATTTCGCCCGACGAGCTCAAGGTGGTCACAAAGCGCGAGCCGAGCGAGCAGGAGCTAAAGGACTGTTTGTTCGCCTGGACCGTCGCCCGGCACGTCAAATCCAACGCGATCGTCTATGCCAAGGACGGCGCGACAGCCGGAATCGGCGCGGGCCAGATGAACCGCCGCGATTCGAGCCGCATCGCCGCGATCAAGGCGGCCGAGGCCGCGGAGAAATACGGCTGGGCCGCACCGCGCACCGTGGGCAGCGCGGTCGCGTCGGATGCGTTCTTCCCCTTCGCCGACGGTCTGCTGGCAGCGGCCGAAGCGGGCGCGACGGCCGTGATCCAGCCAGGCGGGTCGATCCGCGACGAGGAGGTGATTGCCGCCGCCGACGAGGCGGGCCTCGCAATGGTGTTCACCGGAATGCGTCACTTCCGGCACTGATTCTAAAGCCCGAAATGTGATCGGACGCGGCGCATGCACGCTTAACCGTGCGTGCCCGCCCAATTCACTCTCAAGAAAGCGTTGGCATCCCATATCGGGGGCATCGCAAACGCTTTAGTGCCAGAGACACGCCATGAAACTCCTCCGCTCAGACCTCTTTCGCAGCTTCGGCCTCGGATTCGGCATTGTTGCCGTGGCGATGGCGATGACGCGATTCGACGGTGTCGAGGGGATCGCCTCGATCATCCTGTGATCGGGCAGCTTTCTCCTGCGCTTCTCGGCCTGATTGCTGCGGGCTCGCTCGCGTTGGCGGGCTGCAGCCAGGCGATGGCGGCGGAAAACCACGTCCGCGCGCCGATGGCCGAGGTCAAGGCGCGCGAAAGCGGCCTCAAAACCGCGATCTTCGCAGGGGGCTGCTTCTGGGGCGTCGAGGCCGTGTTCAGCCATGTGAAGGGCGTGAAGAGCGCCGTCTCGGGCTATCACGGCGGGACGAAGCGGCAGGCAAGCTACAAGCTCGTCTCCAGCGGCGTGACCGACCATGTCGAGGCGGTAAAGATCACCTACGATCCCGCGCAGATCCGGTACGACCAACTGCTGCGCATCTTCTTCTCGGTTGTCGCCGACCCGACCCTGCGCAACCGGCAGGGGCCCGACTCCGGCTCGCAGTATAATGCCGAACTGATCCCCGTCTCGGCGGAGCAGCGCAAGGTCGCACGCGCCTATCTGGCGCAGATGAAACGCAGCGGAAAATGGAGCAGGCCGATCGTCACCGGGGTAAGCCCGGCCAAGACCTTCTATCCGGCGGAAAGCTACCACCAGAACTTCGCCGCGAAGAATCCGCGCCACGGCTATATCGTCCGCTGGGACGCGCCCAAGGTCGCCGCGCTCGAGGACTTCTACCCGGGCGTCTATCGGGCGAGCTTCCTGAAGGATTGATTTGCGTTAGGCGGGGGGTCTGACCGTAAGCGCCACTCTCGATCTGGAAACCGGCCCCGGCCCGCGCTATCTCTTGCCCATGGCAACCGCACACAAGCACACCCATCACGAACATGAAGGCGAGGCGCTGATCGACGCCGCGCGCCGCTCGCTCGAGGATCAGGGCGAACGCTGGACCGGCATGCGCGCCGAAGTGTTCGAGGAACTGGCCCGCCATTCGCGCCCCGTCTCCGCCTATGACATCGCCGAAAATCTCAGCAAGCGGCGCGGGAGCCGGGTCGCGCCCAACAGCGTCTATCGCATCCTCGACATCTTCGTGCGGGGCAACCTTGCGAACCGGATCGAGAGCGCTAACGCCTTCCTCGTCAATTCGCACCCCGGCTGCCGCCACGACTGCATCTTCCTGATCTGCGACGATTGCGGCGCGGCGGACCATGTCGACGACGACACACTGACCGGCGCGCTGCGCGAAGCGGGGCAGGCGGCAGGCTATGCCGAGGTGCGCCCGGTGGTCGAGCTGCGCGGCCTGTGCGCCGCGTGCAGCAAATAACCACGCAGGACCCCCGCGAACGACACTTTATCGACAGCCGCGATTCCACGCTGTAGGACTGATCGGTATGGATAATCGCCCCGAAACGCCGCTGCTCGACACGGTCGACCTGCCCGCCGACCTGCGCAAGCTGGAGCGCGACAAGCTCCGCCAGCTGGCCGACGAATTGCGCACCGAAATGATCGATGCGGTCGGCACTACGGGCGGGCATCTGGGTTCGGGGCTCGGCGTGGTCGAGCTGACCGTGGCGATCCACTACATCTTCAACACGCCCGAGGACCGGCTGATCTGGGATGTCGGCCACCAGTGCTATCCGCATAAAATTCTCACGGGTCGCCGCGACCGTATCCGCACGCTGCGCCAGGGCGGCGGGCTCTCGGGCTTCACCAAGCGGAGCGAGAGCGAATACGATCCGTTCGGCGCGGCGCATTCCTCCACCTCGATCAGCGCCGGGATCGGCTTTGCGATGGCCAACAAGCTGCAGGGCAAGCCGGGCCGCGCCATTGCGGTGATCGGCGACGGCGCGATGAGCGCCGGCATGGCCTACGAGGCGATGAACAATGCCGAGCAGGCGGGCAATCGCCTCGTGGTGATCCTCAACGACAACGACATGTCGATCGCCCCGCCGGTGGGCGGGCTCTCGGCCTATCTCGCGCGCGTGGTTTCCAGCGGCGAATATCTCGGCCTGCGCAGCCTCGCCTCCAAGGTCGCCAAGAAGATGAGCCGCCGCGTCCATTCCTCGCTTGGCAAAGCCGAGGAATTCACCCGCGGCATGGTAACCGGCGGGACTTTGTTCGAGGAACTGGGCTTCTACTATGTCGGGCCCATCGACGGGCACAATCTGGATCACCTGATCCCGGTGCTGGAGAATGTGCGTGATTCCGAGCAGGGCCCGGTGCTGATCCATGTCGTGACCGAGAAGGGCAAGGGCTACAAGTTCGCGGAAGAGTCCGCCGACAAGTACCATGGCGTCTCCAAGTTCGACGTGATCACGGGCGAGCAGAAGAAGTCCAAGGGCGGACCGCCCAACTACCAGAACGTGTTCGGCGAAACGCTCGCCAAGCTGGCCGAGACCGACAATCGGATCGTCGCCATCACCGCCGCCATGCCGGGCGGCACGGGGGTCGACAAGTTCGCCAAGGCACATCCCGAACGCGCCTTCGATGTCGGCATTGCCGAACAGCATGGGGTGACTTTCGCCGCAGGCCTCGCCGCGCAGGGGATGCGGCCCTTTGCCGCGATCTATTCGACCTTCCTCCAGCGCGCCTACGACCAGGTGGTCCACGATGTCGCGATCCAGAACCTGCCGGTGCGCTTCGCGATCGACCGCGCCGGTCTGGTGGGGGCCGATGGCTGCACGCATGCGGGCTCGTTCGACATCACCTACCTCGCCACGCTGCCCAACATGGTCGTCATGGCCGCCGCCGACGAGGCCGAGCTG
>PAVA01000045.1 GCA_002712945.1 Citromicrobium sp. | reverse complement strand
GACGGACCGCGAAAATCCGGCCGACAATGCAACGGATGGCGCGCCGGCGCGTTGAGAAACCGACAGCTAACCCTTCACCAAGAAAACGGGAGATCGAAGACCATGGCTTTTGAAGTAACCCCCCTGCCTTATCCTGACGACGTGCTGGCCCCGGCGGTTTCCGCCGAAACGCTCAGCTACCATCACGGCAAGCACCACAAGGCCTATATCGACAAGACCAACGCGGCGATCGAGGGCACCGAGCATGCCGGCAAGTCGCTCGAAGAGGTGATCGCGGCCGCGCGCGGAAGCGACCAGGGCCTGTTCAACAACTCCGCGCAGAGCTGGAACCACGGCTTCTACTGGAACTCGATGGCAGGCGAAGAGAGTGCGCCCTCGGACGAGCTCAAGAGCATGATCGAAAGCGCCTTCGGGTCGGTCGATTCGCTCAAGGAAAAGCTGCAGGAACGCGGCGCGGGCCACTTCGCCAGCGGCTGGGTGTGGCTGGCCGAAAAGGGCGGGTCGCTGACCATCGAGGAAACGCACGATGGCGACACCCTGGCCGATCAGGACGGGGTCAACCCGCTGCTCGTGATCGATCTGTGGGAACATGCCTACTATCTCGATCACCAGAACGCCCGCCCCGCCTATCTCAAGGCGCTGACGACGGAAAAGCTCAACTGGGCCTTCGCGAGCGAGAACCTCGCGCGGGGCAAGACCTGGACCTATCCGAACTGAGGCGCCTCGCCTGACGATGCACCGGAGGGGCCGGGCCGCACATGCGGTTCGGCCCCTTTGCTATTGCGGCGGCGGACTCTCGGCGATGCCCTCGTCGGCTTCGAGCAGAGGGGTCTGGAACAAGGGCTCGCCGAAAATGAAGCCGAGCAGGTTGGGTCGGCCGATATGGTCGAAAAAGGCGGTTAGCATCAGCAGGATCGGGACCGATAGCAGCGCGCCGATCGCGCCCCAGATCCAGGTGAAATAGGAAAAGGCGAGCAGGATCATCACCGGGTTCATGGTGAAGCGCCGCCCGAGGATGGCGGGCGTGATCGCGTTCGCCTCGAACGCATGGAGGATCACGTAGGCGACCGGCGGGATCAGCCCCAGGAAGACCGTATCCGCCGTACCGAGCCCGAACAGCGTCAGCAGCGCGGTCATCGCGAGCGGGCCGATATAGGGGATGAAATTGAGGAGCGTCGCCAGCCCGCCCCACATGATCGGCGCGGGCAGCCCCATCGCCCAGGCCCCCAGGGCGACGACGATCCCGACGCCCAGATTGATCCATGCGACGGTCAGGATATAGGCCGCCACCCGGTCCTGCACCTCGCGCAGCACGCGCGCCGCCTTGACGCTGGTGCCGAAGCTGGTCCGTCCGAACAGGATGTTGCGCCGCAGCCGTCCGCGCGCCTCGATCATGAAGAACGCCATCAGGAAGGTGAGCATCACTTCCAGCAGGAGCACCGGCGCGCTGATCGCGACCTGCTGGAACAGGGAGGGGCCTGCCAGCACCACCTCGTTCCCGCCCGACTGGCCCACGAGATTCGTAAGTCTTTCGTTCGCATTGGCGAGCCAGGCGAACTCGGCCTGCAGTTCCTGATAACGCGTGCCGATCTGCTCGACGAGCTCGGGCAGTCGGTCGAACAGGCTGAAGGCCGGCTGCAGGATCGCGCTGAAGGCCAGCACGACGATGCCGAGGAAGATCAGCAGCGAAAGCACCGAGGCGGGCATGTTGGGCACGCCCCAGGCGGACAGGCGGTCCGCCAGCGGGGCGAGCAGGATCGACAGGATGATCGCAGTGGTCAGCGGCAGGAACACCACCGAACCGATCGAGAGGACGAAGGGCAGGGCGAGGAACAGGCCGATCCCCAGCAGCAGGACGAGCGTGCTGAGCAGCCGCAGTTCCTGTTCTGCGAGCAGGGTGCGCTTCTTCGATGCGCCGCCCTTGGCGCGCGGGGCGGCCCCGGGGGGCGTCCCGCCGCTCTCGCTCATGGGAGGGTGCGCGCCGGGGCGCGCGGCTCAGGCGCGCCCATTGGTCGGCTCGGCCAGGCCATTGCCCGCGGCGACATCGTCCAGTTCCTCGAGGATCGCGCGATGCGCGGTCTCGTCGTCGATCGAGCGCTGCGGAATGTCTCCGTCGGCGAGCATGGCGTTGAGCGTGGCGCGTGCGCGCCCGACCCGGCTCTTGATCGTGCCGACCGCGCAGCCGCAGATATTGGCCGCTTCCTCGTAGGAAAAGCCGCCCGCGCCGACCAGCAGCAGCGCCTCGCGACGTTCCGGCGGCAGGGTCAGCAGGGCGCGGTGCATGTCCGACAGGTGGATCGGCTCTTCCTGACCCGCAGGCGCGGTCAGGATTCGCTCGGCGACGTTCTCGTCGTATTCGCCGCGGAAGCGGTTGCGGCGCATGTCGGTCAGGTAGGCATTGCGCAGGATCACGAAGGTCCATGCGCGCATGCTGGTGCCCGGCTCGAACCGCTCCTGCGCGGCCCAGGCCTTCATCAGCGTCTCCTGAACCAGATCGTCGGCCATGTCGGGCCGACCGCACAACCCGCGCGCGAAGGCGCGCAAATGCGGGACTACGGCGGTCAGCTCGCGCTTGAATTCCACCGGATCGGCGGCGGGTGCGGGGGGCGTGCTCATGTATCGCCTCCGCGGTCCCCGGCTTCTTTCTCCGGTTCGTCCAGCTTGGCGAGCAAATCCTTGAAACTGTCGGGAATCGGTTCGTCGACCACGGAATCATACATGTTCCGCAGGCTGTCCGCCCACTGAGGCTTGCTCATCGGCTCGTTACCCTTGGCCGGCTGCACCTTATGCGGGCCGTTCGCGTCCGTTTTGTCTTTTTCGTTCATGCCTGTCGGCCATTATGGGTCTTCGTGCGCCGAAACCCAAGCCTGCCCTTCCCATTATCGATCCAAGACCACCGGAACGTTGCGGCCTGCCCGTGGTTCCCCTGCTATAGAATGGCCGCATAACCGCCGGCCAGGCGGGGACACAGACTCGAACCGGAGAAGCGGAAGATACGTGGCGTCTGAAAGCGCACTTCCCACACGGCGATTCAGGCGCTGGCTGATCTACTACCCGCGCGCGGTGCCGGTAGTGATCTTCCTGCTGATCGCCGCAATCGCTGCGCTCAGCGTCTTCGCCATCGAGCGTGGGGAGCGACGGCGCGAACAGGCTGTCCTGGGTGAGACGGCGCAGGTTATTGCTTCCTCGCTCGACCGGCGGGTCAACACCAGCGGTTCCTACCTGATCGCGGGCGCTTCGCTGATCAGCACGCTCGACCGGGTGCCGGCCGAACTGTTCCGGCGCTTCGCGACCGAGCTGAGACTCGATGCCGACTATCGCGGCTCGATCGGTATCGGCTGGAGCCCGATCGTGCCGCGCGACCAGATCGACGCGTTCGAGCGGCGGGTGGCGTCCGAGACGAACAGCGACTTCACCATCTCGCCTCTCCCCTCGCAGGAAAGCAACTTCGCGGTTCCCGTGACGTTTTTCGAGCCGATGGGGGATGCCACCAGGCGGGCGGTCGGCTTCAACATGTATTCGCAGGAAACCCGGCGCGAGGCGATGCAGGAGGCGATCCGGACCGGGCGCCCGACGGCCAGCGGCAAGCTCGATCTGATTCAGGACAGGGACACGGCGCGCGCGGGGTTCATCGTCTACATGCCCGTGTTCGAGCCGGGCACCGATCGTGAGATGATCCGCGGATTCGTCTACAGCCCCTTCAACTCGCAGGACTTCCTCGATGCGGTGCTGACTCGCGAACTGGTGGGGCAGCGCGGTGTGCGGCTGTATGACGGCGCGCCCGTCCCCGCCAACCTCGTGGCCTCGCACGCGCCCGCGCGGCTGACCGGCAACGTCACCCGGATCGAGGTCCGGCTGGCGGACAGGCCGATGACGGTGGAGGTCGAATCGGCGCGCGGCGATGCGCTTTCGCTGCTCTCCATGATTACGCTGCTGTTCGGGATCGCGGTGGCCAGTCTTTCGATGCTCGTCGCCCGCTTGCTGACCCAGCAGGCGCACGAGGACCAGGTCGCGCTCGATTTCTATGCCGAGCAGAACTCGATCCGCAATTCGCTGACCCGCGAGCTCAACCACCGGGTCAAGAACACGCTGGCCAACGTATTGTCGATCGTCGCGCTCACCCGGCGGCGGGCCACCTCGCTCGATGAATTCGCGAGCGGGCTGGACGGGCGTATCCGCGCGCTGTCGGCCACGCACGACCTGCTGACCCAGTCGGAATGGGGCACCACGCCCCTGCGAGCCGTCCTGACGGCGGAGCTTGCCCCCTATGTCGATGTGGACGATGGCCAGGTCCACCTTGATGGACCGGCGGTGGAGCTTGCCCCCAATGATGCGCTGTCCTTCGGCCTCGCGATCCACGAGCTCGCGACCAACGCCTCGAAATACGGCGCGCTCTCGGTCGAGCACGGGAAGCTGCGGATCACCTGGACGCGCATCCGCGACGATCTGGTAGAGGTCGTGTGGCAGGAGGCGGAAGGTCCGGCGGTGCCGCAGGATCGCACCCGCGGCTTCGGCACGGAACTGATCGAGAAGATCGTCGCGCACGAGCTCAAGCACCCGGTCGATCTCACCTTCGCGTCCGAGGGTGTTCGCTGCGTGCTGCGGGTGCCGGTGCGCAAGCCGACCGAGTTCCGGATGCGGGCGCGCCGGAGCCAGTTGAGCGAGACCGTGCCCGGCAAGTGAGCGCAGGCGTGCGCCCCTCGGCGCGCTCGGCACCGGCAGGCACACCCAGCCTCATTGCGATTCGTCACAAAAAAGGGCGCCGCAATCGCGACGCCCCTTTCGTGTCACTTGGCAAAAGGCCGGCGCGTCAGGCCGGCGCGCTTTCGCGGTTGGCGTTGAAGAACAGTGCCTGGCTGATCGCCGCGCGCACGGTCGCCTCCTGAAACGGCTTGGTCACCAGATAGGTCGGCTCGGGCCGGTCGCCGGTGAGCAGGCGTTCGGGATAGGCGGTGATGAAGATCACCGGCACGCTGCCGATGCTGAGGATATCGTCGACCGCGTCGAGGCCCGACGAGCCATCGGCCAGCTGGATGTCGGCCAGCACCAGGCCCGGCGTCTTCTCCGCGACGACTTCCTGCGCCTGCGTGCGGGTGGCCGCCGTGCCGCAGATATCGTGCCCGAGCCCGCGGACGAGATCTTCGAGCTGCATCGAAATCAGCGGTTCGTCCTCGATGATGAGAACGCTCGTGGCGGATTCGCGGTCGATTTCCGCGATCGCATCCTGAACCATCTTCTCGACCTCGTCGGCTGACATTTCCATGATTTCGGCCGACTGCTCGATCGTGAAGTCTTCCAGCGTCGTGAGCAGCAGGGCCTGGCGATTGAGCGGGGTGACCGTCTGCAGGCGATCCGCCTCGACCTCGCCCGGCACGTCGGCACCCTCGGGTCCCTTGTCCGAAACTTCCAGATAGGCGGTCGACCAGACCTTGTTGAACGCGCGGTAGAGCGGCACGCGTCCGCCTTCGAGCGAGGACTTGAGGTCTTCGTCGGCCAGCGCGGCCTCCAGCGTTGCGCGTACGAAGGCATCGCCGGTTTGCTGCGACCCGGTCAGCGCGCGCGCGTAGCGGCGCAGATAGGGCAGGTTCGCAGCGACATTTTCACCAATGGACATAAATTACTTTCCCGTCTGAAACCTTCTGCGGAACGTGCGGCGCGGGGCCCGGTTCCAAAGCCCTCGCCAGCGGTATGCAATGCCCGGCTCCATGGCCACCGCAGGCATGGAAAGAAAAGCCTGCGAAAAAAATTTCGCGGCCAGTGGAACCGAGGCCTTGGCGGGGCATTTTCCCTGTATCACCGCCGAGACCCCCCTCCCGTCCAAGCGGCAGGTGATACGATCCCGAAGGCCTTCGTTCCGCAACCGAGCGGATCGAAGGCCTTTTTTTGTGCCGCGTTGCCGATCCACGCAGGCCATGCTCCCCGGGACCGCAGCCAATCAGTCGCGCCGCAGCCGCGAGAACAGCGAGGTGCGGCCGCGCGAGCGGGCATGGCTCACCAGCTCCTCGAAATCGTAGGGCTTCGTCAGGACCGGGCCGAGATCGGCAATATCGGCCGGGATGTCTTGCGGCGATCCCGTGGCGAAGATCACCTTCGGCGCATCGGCGCCCAGCGCGCGGACCACTTCGGCGATGGCCCATCCGTCGCCCCGGTCGGCCAGATGCACGTCGAGAATGATTGCTTCGAACTTTCCGTCGCGCAAGGTTTCGATCGCCTGCTCGGTTGTCGCCGCGATGGTGACGTCACGGGCACCGCCCGCCAGCAGGGCATCCTCCACCGCGAGCGCGAGCACGGCGTCGTCCTCGACCACCAGTACGGGGCCGAACTTGCGGGTATTCCTGGTCGTAGCGCCATCCGGCGGCATAGGGGATCGTCCTTCGCGGGGCCCGCCGGGCGGCAGGGTTACGCAATCGAACGACACGAGTCGCCCGCGCGTTCCGCTATAATCGCTTCTCGTAAATCAGATATTCGCGATTGATGCTGCTCTGGATCGCATCCGCGATCGCGACCATTCCCTGATTGTCTTCCAGGATCCAGCCGATCTCTCCGCGCCGCGAGCCGAAGATGTCCGCTGCGCAGCGCCGGATATCGCTGATCATCATGAAAGCGAGCTGGCTGGCAAGGTGCGAATTGTGCAGCCGCTTGCGCACGCCCATCAGCGGCACGCGCATCCCCGCTCCCTTGGGCTTGCGCAGCCAGCTGAGCGTCGAAATCCACCCGAAGGGAAACAGCTTGCCGCGCGTGCAGGCGAGCAGATCGTTCAGGTTGGGCAGGGTCATCATGAAGGCGACCGGCTCCCCATCGAGTTCGGCGATCCGGTTGAGCTCGGGATGGATCAGCGGGCGCAGCTTCTTGCCGGTGTGCGTGACTTCGGCCTGGGTCAGCGGAACGAAGCCCCAGTTGTCCGACCAGGCATCATTGAGGATTTCGAGGATGATCTCGATCTCGCTCGAATAGTTCTGCAGGTCGACCTCGCGCATGCGGATGCGCGGATTGCGCTCGCCCGAACGCACGATCCGGCGCACCAGCGGCGGGAATTCCTGCGCGACGTCGAGATCGTAGGTATAGAGCCGCTTGGCGGGTTCGTAGCCGTTGGCGGCGATGAAATCGCCATAATGGGCCGGGTGGTGGCCCATCATGATCATCGGGGAATGATCCTGCCCGCGCACCAGCAGGCCCGGCTCTTCCCAGATCGACATGGAGATCGGGCCCAGCACGCGGGTCATGCCCTTGGCTTTCAGCCATTCTTCCGCCTGCCGCAGCAGCGCATCGGCCACGTCGCGGTCATCGGCATCGAAATAGCCGAACATGCCCGTGCCCGGCCCCAGCCCCTGCTCGGCGGGAACGTCGAGAGCGAGCCTGTCGATATGCGCGCTGATCCGCCCCACCGGCTGTCCCTTGCGGTGGGCGATGAACAGCTGCACGTCCGCGTGGCCGAAGAAGGGGTTCTTGTCCGGATGGACGAGTTCGATCTGTTCGGAGCGCAACTGCGGCACAGAATGCGGAAGCTGCGCGGCGAAGCGACGGCCCAGATCGACGAAAGCCGCGCGATCGCGCGGCTTCGCCGCGTCGAGCGGCGAGACGGTGATGTCGGTCATGTGTTCCCTGCGACCCGGCCCCGCACTAGGCGGCGGCCCGGTCGTTGTCTTTTGCAAGCGCGCGGCGGCGGGGATGGCCGGTGGCGATCCCGCCCGACAGTTCCTTCACCCAGGGGTAGGACTTGGCGACCTCTTCGTCGTAACCGAGGTTGAACACGGTTTTGGAACGCGTCGGCCGGTCCTTCTTCTGGTAATAGGTGCCGAGCAGGTGATCCCACCAGTAGTTGGTGATCCCGAAATTGCCGTTCTCGTCGAAATAGTGATGTTCGTTGTGACGCTGCTTCATGTGCTGCACCCACTTCCACTTCGGCTTGAAGGAGAGGTGCTGGATGCAGTGCATGAATTCGTAATAGCAGGTCATCAGCAGGCCCGCGGCGAAGGCCGCCGCCGCGCCGCCGACGCCGCCGATCAGATAGCCGACCGGGATCGTCGCGAGCGCGATCGTCGGCAGGGTGGTGTGCAGCGCGCCGAACAGGACCGAAAGATCGTTCGGATCCTGATGATGATCGTAATGGATGCGCTTCCACGTCGGCGACAGCCATTTGATCTTGTACATCCATTGGCTGTGCAGGACGTACTGGTGCAGCAGGTGCCACACGAGCGGGTAGATCATGACGCCGGCCATGAAGGCCGCGATGGCTGCGAGCGGGCCCGCAGGCTGCCACGCGAAGACGAGCCCCGCCACCAGCGCAAGTCCGAGATAGGCCATGATCGTGTAGTGCTGGAAATAGGCCACGACCAGTTCCCGCAGGCTCATGCGGTCGAGGTAGTGGCGCCGTTTCCAGAACGGCAGATCGGCGTCCGATTTCGCGGCGTTCGTTTCCGACACGAGCAAAATTCCTGTTTAGCGTACCCTTGGGATGTTTCTAAGCTTCCTGGCGGGCGATGCAATATCGGCGCATGGCCGGACCCTGCCGGGAAACAGGCTGCCGCCAATGGAGCGACCGGCCTGAACCGGGCGTGTATCTAGTCTGAGTTGCATGAAAGTCAACCAAGCGCGAGGGTCATCGCGACGCGGCTTTCGGGCGAAAAGCCGCCCTCTGTCTCGTCCGCCAGCACCTGCGCGAGCCGGTCGTGCGAGGCCGGGTCGACATCGGCGAAACCGAGCCTGCGATAGAAGGGCGCGTTCCACGGCACCTCGCGGAAGGTGGTGAGCGTGAGCGCCAGAAAGCCCGCGTTGCGCGCATCGATCATGCAGGCGCGCACCAGTGCGGCCCCGATCCCGCGTCCCTGCCATTCAGGCACGACGCTCATCTCGCGGATGTGCAGCTCGCGGCCGAAGGGTTCGCTGGCGAGAAACCCCACGGGCGCGTCCCCGGCACAGGCGACGAGGCAGTGGCCCCGGGCAATATGGCGGCGATGGGTTTCGGCCGGGATCGGCTCGTGATCGGCCACCCACGCGAAGTCCGGCAGGCTGGCGAACATCTTCCCTGCGGATCGCTCGATTGCAGGCAGGGCGTCCGCATCGCCTGGCCGCGCAAGGCGCAGCGTCCAAGTCTCGTCGCTGTGGCGGTTCACTCTTCGGTGCGGATCAGCACGGTTTCGCCGATCAGCAGGAACAGGAAGAAGGGCGCCCATGCGGCGAGGAATGGCGGATAGCCGCCGAAATCGCCCATGGCGAGCGCGGCATTGTCGATCACGAAATAGGCAAAGCCCAGCGCCATCCCGATCACCGCGCGCGCGAACAGCTGGCCCGACCGGGCAAGGCCGAACCCGGCGACCGCGCCCAGAATTGGCATCAGCACGGCGGACAGCGGGCCGGAGATCTTGTGCCAGTAGTTCGCCTCCAGCTCGCCCGTGTCGCGGCCCGCCGCCTTGTAGGCCGCGATCGAATCGTCGAGCTGCCAGAAGGGCTGCGCGGTCGGATCGACGGCCGCCAGTTCGATCTGCGCGGGCGTGATACCGGGGGCGATGGTGAGCTCGGGCGGCTCCGCCACGCTCGCCGTGCCGATGGTGAACACGCGCGGGGTCTGCATTGCCCAGCCGTCATTCCCCCGGATGGCCGCGGCCGCATCGATCTGCTCGATGATCTCCCCGCTCGGGCTGCGGCGATAATAGGTCACGTCGCTCAGGCGCGGGGCGGGGCCGCCGCTGTCGTAGCTGCGCGCGGTCAGGATATTGGGCCCGTCGACCAGATAGATGATGCCGCGCTGGTCGGGTGCATCGGGCAGAGCGCCGAATTCCGAATCCTCCCACACGGTCAGTTCGGCGGCGGCGCGTGTCACCACCCGCTCGTTGAAGGCGAAGCTCGCCCCGGCAACGGCCATCGCGGTGAGAACCAGCGGGGCGAGCACCTGATGGGCCGAAAGCCCGGCGGCCTTCATCGCGATCACCTCGCTGTTCTGGTTGAGTGTGACCAGCGTGATGATCGTCGCGAGGAGGACCGAATAGGGCAGGAAGCGCTGGATCAGCAGCGGGACGCGAAGGCTGGCATAGAGCCACAGGTCGGCTTCGGTATTGCCCTCCACCGCGAGGATTTCCCCGCTGGTCGACAGCAGGTCGAGCATCATCAGCACCAGCACCAGCATCACCAGCACCGCGATGATGCGCAAGCTGAACATCTTGGCGAGGTAGAGCGTCAGCGTGCGCGAGGGGAAGAAGTCGAGCGTCATGCAGGTGGCCGTCAGCTAGCCTGGTGGGCGGCGGCGCGGGTGCGGCGGCGGGGCCGCACGAGCCGGCCGATCCGCTTCACCAGCTTGGAGAAGGCATTTTCGAGCGCACCGATCGGCTGCCCGCCCGGCACGTAGGAAATCTGCCAGAACCACCACAGGATCAAGGCGATGAACACCGCGAACGGCCCCCACAGGCCCAGCACCGGGTCGATCCGCCCGAGGGCGGCGAAATCCTGCATGTACTGGTTGACCTTGTGGTAGGCGACCACCAGCACCACGGCGACGAACACGCCGAGCGCGCTGGTCGATCGCTTCGGCGGGATCGCTAGCGCCACCGCGAGCAGCGGCAGGAACAGCATCATCGCCAGCTCGACCAGCCGATAATTGAGGCTCGCCTGGCTGGCATTGCGCTTGTCCTCGCTCGCGCTGTCGCTCCACCCCATCTGCAGCAGTTCGGGCAGGATATATTCGGCCTCGCCCTCGCCGCGATCGCGAAAGCTCTGGATCGTCGGCAGGTCGATCGGCAGATCGTGCATGGCAAAGCTGAGCACGCGCGGGCTCTCGCCCTCGGGATCCTGCACGATGGTTCCGTCGGACAGGCGCAGGATGATCGTATCGGGATCGTCGCTGGTCGACAGGAAGCGCCCCTCGCGCGCGCTGATCGACAGGGTCTGGCCTTCCTCGGTATTGATGCGCGCGAAAATGCCCTTGAGATGGCGGCCCGAATCCTCGCTCGCCTCGATCCGAAGGGCCATCCGGTCCGCCAGGGTCGTGAACTCGCCGACCTTGATCGAGGCGCCGAGCGCGCCCGAGCGCAGGTCGAACTGCAGTTCCTCGTAGTAATATTTGGACACCGGCTGGATGTAGAACACGAGCGCGGCGTTGATCGCGATCAGGGCCAGCGTGATCGCATAGGGCACTCGCAGCAGGCGGGTATAGCTGAGGCCGACCGCGCGCATGACGTCGAGCTCGTTCGACAAGGCAAGCTGGCGGAAGGCGAACAGCACGCCGAGCAGCAGGCCGAGCGGGATGGCGAGGCTGGCATAGTCGGGCAGCAGCGCGCCGAGCATCTGGAACACCACGCCGACCGGGCCGCCCTCGGTCGAGACGAAGCGGAACAGCCGTAGCATCTGGTCGAGCACCAGGAGCGATGCCGCGAGGACGAACACGCCCAGCAGCGGCACGATCACCAGCCGGAGGATGTATCGGTCGAGTCGCGAGGTGAAGGGCAAGTGTCGTCCCGCAGGTGGTTGGCTCTGCGCGTCAGGCCCTAGCGGGAAAGGACGGGCACGTCATCCGCCCGTTTGCGAGGGGGGTGTGTTCACGCCTTTTCCAGCGTACATTGCAGCGGGTGCTCGTTCTGGCGGGCGAAATCCATCACCTGGTTCACCTTGGTCTCGGCGACCTCGTAAGGGTAGATGCCGCAGACCCCGACGCCGCGCTGATGCACATGGAGCATCACCCGCGTTGCCTCGTCGATATCCATCCGGAAGAAGCGCTTGAGCACCACGACGACGAATTCCATCGGGGTGTAATCGTCGTTGAGCATCAGCACCTTGTACTGGCTCGGCTTCTTGGGCTTGGCGCGGGTCTTGGTCGCGACGCCGATGGACGGGTCGGCAGGGCGCCCCCCGTTGCCGTCGCCATCACCGCCGCCATCATCGCCCAGGCGCGGCATTGCGCCGGGCAACGCAGTCGCGTGCACGCACGTCATCGGGGCATGCGGGGAAGGGGTGGCAGGGTCAGGCATGGCGAGACAATATCGTATCCCTCGCGCGATCCGCAAGAGACCCCAAAGGCCTTGTGCGCCGCGCCGGGACTCCCGAACCGCAAATGACGGATGGATATGAGAAGGGGCCGGACGATCCGATCGTCCAGCCCCCTTTTCTCTAACCGATGCTCCGGCACAGCGGCCGGGGCACGGCAAGGCATGCTCGCGCTCAGGCGGCAACCTTGTTCATCTTCTCGACCGCTTCGCTCACGCGGCTGGTCAGCGGAGCCATCGCTTCGTTGGTCAGCTTGATCCACGCCTCGGTGTTCTTCGAGCCCGCGGCGACCGCATTGTCGAACGAGCGGCGCATGATGTCGCCCTGCAGCTTCACGAGCTCGGTCGGCGACTTGGCGGCGGCCATCAGGCGCGCGTCTTCGCTGAGCTGGTCGGCGGCCTTGCGGCTTTCTTCCACCGCACCGCGGGTGAGATCCTGCATGCCGGTGAAGAGGATCTTGCTCGCTTCGGCCATTGCTTCGGCGTTGGCGCGCTGGAAGGTGACCATTTCGCCGGTCATTTCGGTGCCCTTCTCGTACATGCCCGCGAGGCGGGTCTGCATTTCGTGGGCCATGTTGCTGGCGATGTCGGCAGTCTTCGTCTTGGTTGCCATGGTGGTATCCTTTGCTTTGGGGGTCGCGGCGCGCTTGGCGCCCGGCTTTGTCTTGGTTGTCTTGGTCTTCGTCGTCTTGGCCGTCGCGGTCGTCCGCTTCGCAGACGCCTTGACGGCAGTTTTCGCGGGCGCCTTCTTCGGGGGCGCCTTCTTGGCGGTCACGGGTTTGGCGGGAGCCGCCTTCTTCGTGGCCTTGGGAGCAGGAGCCGTCTTGGCCACCGGCTTGCCGGGTGCGGGTTTCGCTTCGCCTTCGGGCGCAACGGGCTCGGCCGCCGGCGCATCGGCATCGGGCTTGCTCGCGGACTTTGCCTCGACGGCGGACTCGTAAGCCTTCTGCGCCGCTGCATCGTCCTTGCTGGTCGTCTGGTCAGCCATGAAAACGTGAACCTCACACCTTTTGCTGCAATGCACAAATATGCCTCGAGGGCGCGATGTTCAAGTGTTTTTTGTGCAGCGCACAAATTGCCGCGGGATCGAGCCTTTCCGGGCCTCAGCGCGCCTTGACGTAGCGTCCGGGCGCAGGCTCGATCACTTTATCTTTCGCTCCGCTGCCCGGTTTGCGCTTGCCGCGCGCCTGCAGTTCCTTGTCGTCCTGCTCGCGGATCCAGCCGATCCAGTCGGGCCACCAGCTGCCCGCATGCTCGGTCGCGCCCGCGAGATATTCCGCCAGCGTATCGACGTGCTCATCCTCGTTGGTCCAGTACTGGTATTTCCCCGCGGCGGGCGGATTGACGACGCCTGCGATATGGCCCGACCCGGCCAGCACAAACCGCAAGGGGCCGCGGAAGTGCTCGGTGATCTTCCAGACGCTTGCGGCAGGCGCGATGTGGTCTTCCTTGCCCGCCTGGACATAGGTGGGCACCTCCACCTTCGTCAGGTCGATCGGCACGCCGAGTGCGTGCAACGCCCCCGGCTTGACCAGCAGGTTGTCGCGATAGAGATCGCGCAGGTAGTCGCGGTGCCATTTGGCGGGCAGGTTGGTGACGTCACCGTTCCAGTGGAGCAGATCGAACGCCGGATAATTCTCGCCCAGCAGGTAATTGCGCTCGACATAGCTCCAGATCAGGTCGTTGCCGCGCAGCAGGTTGAAGGTCGCCGCCATGTAGCGCCCGTCAAGATAGCCGTCGTGCTCCAGCCCCTGAATTGCCGCCACCTGCTGATCGTCGATGAAATTGAGCAGGTCGCCCGCACTGGTGAAGTCCACCTGCGCGGTGAAGAAGGTTGCGCTCTTGATCCTTTCGGTTTCCCCGCGCGCCGCGAGCACGGCGAGCGTTGCGGCAAGCGTGGTGCCCGCCACGCAATAGCCGATGACATGCGCATGCGGCTGGCGCAGCCGCTTGCGCACATGGTCGATCGCCTCGATCTGGGCGGCGATGTAATCGTCCCACACCACGTCCTTCATCGAGGCATCGGCCGATTTCCAGCTGACCATGAACACGGTCAGCCCCTGGTCGACCGCCCATTTGACGAAGCTCTTCTTCTCGTTGAGGTCGAGGATGTAGAAGCGGTTGATCCACGGCGGGAAGATGACGAGCGGCACGCTGAGCACCTTCTCGGTGGTCGGCTCGTACTGGATCAGCTGGAACAGCGGCGTTTCGTAGACGACCTGGCCCGGAGTGGTCGCGATGTTCTCGCCCACCACGAAGGCCTTCGGGTCGGTATGCGTCAATTGCCCTTTCTGCAGGTCGCGCAGCAGGTTCTCCATCCCCTTGACCAGGCTCTCGCCGCGCGTTTCCATGATCCGCTCGAGCACGATGGGGTTGGTCGCCGCGAAATTCGCTGGGCTCAACGCCTCGGCCATCGCCTGGGTCGCGAACTTCAGCTGCTCGCGCCTCGCATGGTCGACATGATCCATCTTGTCGACCATCGCCAGCACACGCTCGGTCAGCAGAAGATAGGTCTGGTGGATCAGCGCGAAAATCGGCTGGTCGCGCCAGCGGGGATCGTCGAACCGCCGGTCGTGACGCGGGAGATCGGGCTCGCCGTCGCCATCCTCGTCCTCGCCCTGGCCCAGCAGCGCCTGCCACAGCTGCGCGCTTTCGGCCCACCAGCGCTGCTGCTCCGCCGGATCGGCGAAGGGCAGCTGCTGCGTCCAGCTCTCGAACATGGCGAACCATTTGCCCGGCCATTGAGCAGGATCGCCCGCCATCATCTCGCTCGTCGCCTCGATCGCGTTGGTCTGGCAGAATTCCAGCCACATCGCCTGCAGGCGGGTGGCGTTCTCGGCCCATTTCTGCAGATCGGCCATGGGTGCGGGGGTGGAGCCCTCGCCACCCTTCGCCGGCCCGGCCAGCGGCGCGAACATCATTTCGGTCCAGCGCGCCTGCGCATCGAGCATGGCGGAAAAAGGGTCGGTGCCGGGGGACTCGGGTGTCTTCTGGGCCATCGCATCGATCCTCTCAAGACTCGCAGGAGGGCGGGCAGTCCGGGCCGACAGGCCGGAAATTTTCTGGGCGTCCTCTTGCATCCACCAATTGCACAGATGCGCCCGCCGTTCCAGAAAGACGCACGCAACGCGAGAAGCACCAGGAGCCACGCTTGAGCGAAGACCAGTTCTACCGGATGCGGCGTCTGCCGCCCTACGTGATCGCCGAAGTCAATGCGATGCGACACGCGGCCCGGCAGGCGGGGCGCGACATCATCGACCTTGGCATGGGCAATCCCGACCATCCCCCGCCGCAGCATGTGATCGACAAGCTGTGCGAGGTCGCGGGCAAGCCATCCGCGCACGGCTACAGCCAGTCGCGCGGCATTCCCGGCCTGCGCAAGGCCCAGGCGAATTACTACGGCCGCCGGTTCAACGTCGATCTCGATCCGGAGCGCGAGGTGGTCGTCACCATGGGATCGAAGGAAGGCCTTTCGTCGATGGCCACCGCGATCACCGCGCCGGGCGACGTGGTGCTGGCGCCGAGCCCGTCTTACCCGATCCACACCTATGGTTTCATCATCGCTGGCGCGACGATCCGCTCGGTCCCGACGACGCCCGACGAAGCCTATTGGGAAGCGCTCGACCAGGCGATGGCCTATACCTCCCCGCGCCCGAGCGTGCTGGTCGTCAACTACCCCTCCAACCCGACGGCGGAGACGGTCGACCTCGCCTTCTACGAGCGGCTGGTCGCCTGGGCGCGCGAGAACAAGGTGTGGGTGCTGTCCGACCTTGCCTATTCGGAGCTCTACTACGACGGGAAGCCGACCCGATCGATCCTCGAGGTGCCGGGCGCGAAGGAATGCGCGGTCGAATTCACCTCGATGTCCAAGACCTATTCGATGGCCGGATGGCGGATGGGCTTCGCGGTCGGCAACCAGCGGCTGATCGCGGCGCTGACGCGGGTGAAGTCCTACCTCGATTACGGCGCCTTCACCCCGATCCAGGCGGCGGCCTGCGCCGCGCTCAACGGGCCGCAGGATATCGTCGAGGAGAACCGGCTGCGCTACCAGAGGCGGCGCGACGTGATGGTCGAGAGCTTCGGCCGTGCGGGGTGGGAGATCCCGGTGCCGCCCGCCAGCATGTTCGCCTGGGCCCCGCTTCCGCCGGGCTTTCACAACATGGGTAGCCTCGAATTCTCCAAGCAGTTGCTGGAGGAAGCGGGCGTCGCGGTGGCGGCGGGCATCGGCTATGGCGAGGAAGGCGAAGGCTTCGTGCGGATCGCGATGGTCGAGAACGAGCAGCGCATCCGGCAGGCCGCGCGCAACATCAAGCGCTTCCTCCAGCGGGAGGGCGCGCGCCCGTCTTCCTAGGCATTTCCGCGATAGGCCCGATTGCTTAAGCAACGGCGCTGAATTGTCCCACCGCCACAATGGCCTAGCCTGCTCCGGCAGGGGTGCCCCGGGGGCGGGCAGCAAGGCGACGGGGGCGCGTGCAGGCAGCGCAGGAACTTATTGCGCGGCACATGCAGGCCGGGCCCTTGCGGCTCGACCTGTTTCACCGCGACGCTGCGCTCGATGACCGCTGGCTTGCCTTGCATCCGCGCGAGTTCGCGCTCCTTTGGCGGCTCGCCGAAACGCCCGGACGCACCGTCAGCCATCGGGCGCTGCTCGCCGATGTCTGGCGCCTGTCGATCGAACCGGGCACCAACCGGGTAGCGGTGCATGTCGCGCGGTTGCGCGGCAAGCTGGCCGCCGTCGGGCTGGAACGGCTGATCGCGACCGACGGGGCGGGATACCGGCTCGATCCGGCGTCAGCGCCATCGTGCGGGCTGGACAGCACGGCTGCCATGCGCGACGGGGATCGCTATCTGATCGAGGAGAAGGCGGCCATGGCAACGCAGGCGGACGAGAAGCGCGTCGAAACGCGGCTGGACGATAGCGGCATCATGCATGTCCGCCTCAACCGGCCCGACAAGATGAACGCGCTCGACCCGGCCATGTTCGCGGCGATCATCGCGGCGGGCGAGAGCCTGATGGAGCGCAAGGATGTGCGCGCGGTGGTTCTTTCGGGCGAGGGGCGCAGCTTCTGCGCCGGGCTCGACACCGCCAGCTTCGCGCGTGCGCCCGACCCGGACGAGCCTGCGCTGACCGACCGCACCCACGGCGATTCCAACGCCTACCAGCAGGTCGCGACGATCTGGCGCAAGCTGCCCATGCCGGTGATCGCGGCGGTGCACGGCGTGTGCTTCGGCGGCGGGATGCAGATCGCGAGCGGCGCCGATATTCGCGTCGCCGCGCCCGATACGCGCATGGCGATCATGGAGATGAAGTGGGGCCTCGTGCCCGACATGGGCGGCTATCACCTGTGGCGCGGGCTCGTGCGCGACGATGTGCTGCGCGAGCTGGTCTACACCAACCGCGAGTTCTCCGGCGAAGAGGCGCTCCGGCTGGGGCTGACGACTTTCGTGGCTGACGATCCGCTGGCGAAGGCGAACGCGATCGCCGCCACCATCGCGCAGCGCAACCCCGATGCGATCCGCGCGGCCAAGCGCCTCTCCAACCGCATGCACGACGAGCGCGGGGAAGACATGCTGCTGGCCGAGAGCGAGGAGCAGGCGGGAATCATCCGCCAGCCCAACCAGATCGAGGCGGTGATGGCCGGGATGGCGAAGCGCGCGCCCAATTTCGGGGACGCTTCTTGATTTAGTGCGCCAACCCGCCGGGTAGCCGGCTGCGGCTAACCGAAAATCGCCACCGCCTGCTGTCCGATCGCGACCAGCCGCCCGTCGGCATCCCACAGCCGCAGGCGCTCGCTCGAATAGCCGTCGCCTGCATGGTCGCTCGAATTTTCCGCCAGCCACCAGCCGTCGCGGGTCTCGGCAAAGGGATCGAGCAGGTTGAGCGCCCAGTTCATCGAGCTGAGCGGGCCGGGGCGCTGCATCGCGCGCATCGCGCCCGGGGGCATTACGTCGCCCAGCAGCACCAGCCGGCTGGTCGGGTCGAGATCGTCTTGCGCCTTCAGCCTGATCCAGCGCCGCACGCTGGCGGGGCTGTTCCCGCCCGAGGGCGCGGCGCGCCGCAGTTCGAAGTTGTTCTGGATGAACTCCGGCCCCTGGCCCTGCATCATCGGCTCGGCATCCCTGAGCGGGATCGGCGCGGGCGTAACCGGCTCGGCCCGATGCACCGCATTTGCCTCTCGGCCTGCACCGAACAGCCACAGCGATGTGAGGGCCGGGCGGCCCTCCACCGCCAGATCGACTCGCACCTGAGTGACGTTGCGGCCCTGGCGGATTATTTCGGCGCGCGGGGTCACCTCGGCCCCCACGGGGGCGACGAAGGCAATCTGCGCGGACCGCAAGGGCGGCAGATCGGGGAAGGCGCGGATCGCGGCGGTATAGGCAACGAGCGCGCTCGCGCCCCCGTAGAGCGTGCGGCCCTGCAGCCATTTCGCGGCAGGGAGTGTTACGGTTTCGCCGTTTCCGGCGATCGGTTCCAGCAGTGCGGCAATCGACATGCGGCGTTCTTAGAGGAAGCTTCCGTTAAGGGAACCCTGTGCGCGCGGGTCGCGCCAACTCCATCCGAAATCCGATTGAACTGCCGCTCCCGACCCGCTAGATGCCCCGCTTCGCGCCTAGCCCGCAAAGTCGGGGCCCGATGGCGGAGTGGTTACGCAGAGGACTGCAAATCCTTGCACGCCGGTTCGATTCCGGCTCGGGCCTCCATTTTTCTGACTATCATATTGCACCAAGAGCCCCTCATTTTTGCAGAATGAGGGGCCTTTCTTCTAAATTGCGTCAGCTTGGTGAGCGACGGGGTATCCGGACTGAAAGACCGGGAAATATCTCGTCCTCGTCGAGGATGCGATCTCGGTTGGCCTCGTAGATCTCGGGCCATAGCTCGGCATCGCCATAGTGCTTATCGGCAAACTTGCTGAGGGAATCGCCGATACCCACTTTTTCTTCCGTCACTAGGTCGGTGGGCGGCTCGAAGCTCCAAGGACCCAAAGCGTTAAGTTCCTGCTTCACATTATCGAGCGTGCCGGGTCGGTAGGCTTCGCCACCTAATGCACTAGCGGGAGTTCGCCAGCGGCGGATGGCGCTATTGGATAGCTGCCATAGATGCTGCGGACCGTCACGGTCGCCTTTTATCAACCCAGTTACACTGAACTCCGGATCTGCTTCGTTGACCAACGGCGCGAAAGGGTCTGGCCGCAAGCCGTGAATCCTGGTTCCCCGGGCGGTGTCCAATCGCAGTCCGGCTCTCTTCGCACCCGACAAGACCCACATGAGAGCGTCATCGGAAAGTCCGCGGATGTCGCCACCGCCACCGATCGATCCGTGAACACCCGGAAACCAGCGCTCCTGATAAGGAGCATCGTCGTTGCTGCTATCGAAGCCGCGGCTCGCATTAAGCTGATCAACATCGTCAAAGCGAACGACAGGGAAGAGCTTGCGACGTTCGTCGATCGCAACCGCATGGCGCGCGCTCTCGACGAAGGTGTCCAGTGATGCGTCATGATAATCGTATTCGCGATTGAACCAGTCGCTTCCGGGAATGATCTCGGGAATCCCCATGGCCTCGACCGTATCCCAGACGCCGAGATACTTGATCGTCATGAGCGGAGCGCTCCCACTCATATAATCAGGAACATTCGAACAGCGCCAATCTTCATCACCTTGTCCGATGCACACCTTGTCGGAATACATTGAGCGAAACTTTCGCATGGCCTCGGCAGAGCCATCTTTTCCCTTCAGACGATCTTCGTAGAGGCCAACCGCTTCGTCGATCCGACCGACATGGAGACGGTGCAATGGGCCGACGTGTCTGATGAAACCGATGAAGGTTCGCGCGCTGAAAGCACCGCGCGAGAACCCGAAAACGAATATCTCGTCGCCAGGATCGTAGTTGAACACCAAGAAGCGATAGGCCTCGCGCACATTGTCCATAAGCCCGTAGCCGAACATCCCGCCACGAATCTGCTCGAGGTCGCCTGTTCCGACGCCTTCGTCATAATGGATCACCTGCGGGACGCCCGCCGGATCAATACGGTCAATGCTTGCCGCGGTCAGGACCACATTGGTCGCGACGTCGGGCAGCAACTTGTTCCAGGTCCCGTCGAAACAGAAAATCAGGCGCTTCATAATTATCCTCTATCATAGCCAACGTGACCGGAAGCCGTTCGTTCGATCAGTTTAGGGGGCAGCAGACTTTCGCTAGCTCACCGCTCCCGACGCTTCGTCGACGGCAATTTCAGGCAGCATCGGGAACTCGGGCACTTCCAAGTGTCGAGTATACGTTGGACCAAGAGGGCGATGGCCCGAGCGATCCCTGCTCACGGGCCACCTGCTGCGCGAGGTCGTCGAGTTCGCTGGAGATCGCGAGCAGTCCGCTGTGCTTGGCCTCGGTATCCAAGATTCGGCGAAGTCCGTCCGGTGTGGTCAGCCGACCAGCCTCTTCCTTATTTCGATAGCACCAATCGAGGAAACGCTGTGCCTCCGACAGGATATAGAGTTCGTTGACATAGCCGGCTTTCAGGCTGGTCTCATCGGCGTGATACATCAGTGCAGCGATGTCAAAGCTCGGAAGCTTCGCAGCGGTCGACTCATCCGAAGCGTCGTTCTTCACGTTCTTCACGAGGCGGATCGCTTTCTTCAAGCCTCCGAAATACGATTGGTCGCGCTCGTGCACTCGCTTGATGTGCTTGAACGGAAGGTTCGAGAAGGTGTCCGGAATCTTCTTATCGAGAATGTAGACGCCGCGTTCGTGCTCCAACCGGGATGCCTGATAGTCAACCGTATCATGCCAATGGGACGGAACCACATCGACCGGCCGTTCGAAGCTACCACCTGATAGCGCAATGCACTTGCCGCCGTCGCAATCGACATCCGCCCCCCAATAGCGCCGCTTCAACAATTCCTCGCACTCGATGCGCAGTTCGCGAAGCACCGACAAGGACGTTTTGCTGGATGGGCTATACCATCCGCTCGTGGCCAACGCGCCGAAGGTGTCGTAACGGAGGAAATCGGTCCGGATGACCAGGAGATCCACGTCGCTGACGCCTCGAATATGGACGTCGAGCGGGACCGAGCCCTGCAGTCGCATCTCAATCGGAATGGTCAATCCACTGCGAAGCTGCTTTGCCACCCTATCAGCCTCGTCGTGGCTCTTCTGCGTATAGGCGGGGTCAACCGCCTGCATGGCGCCGAGTGCATAACGAGTGTAAGGTTGTTCAGTGGCACGGCGTTGCCAGGATTCCTGGATCACGCTCTTGCGCAATACCTCATCGGCGACCGACGCCGTCACCCGGCCAGATCGGGCGGCGTCGACCCCCTTACGGCGGATGCGAAGATTTTCGAGGCGCGTATTAATGTCCCGGGGCATCAGGCAACTCCCTTCACGAGTTTCATTGTTCCGAAAGTAAAGCGGCCATGGCCGTTGAAATATTCTCCCTCCGCCGTTGAGCGGTCAGGGGAAAAGACGAGTTCGGCGAATCCCCGGTGGGTCTGCAATTCGGGCTCTCCCACCCGCGGATCGTTCCGGTAGTTGTAGAGAAGGCGAAACCCATCTGCCTCGTCACACACGAGTGCTGCGGCCAGGCTGTTGGATCCGGATGTCGAGGTGGTCAGCCGCACGCGGATCTTGTCCCAGCTCTGCACGATCTTGATCGTTCCGGACCACTCGAACGCCACCGAACCGTCAGGAGCCAGCGTTGTGCCCTGGCAGTCCCATTCGCCGCTGAGATCGGGCGCCTTGAGCCAGCCGCCGACCGGAGCCCATTTCCACGCATGCCGGTCGAGGAACCAATACAGCACGGTGAATATCGAACCGGCTCCGATCAGCGAAAGGACCGCAGGCGGAATGTTCGGCGGCAAGCCAAGCGCTTTTGCCACATCCCACAACGCCAACACGCAAAGCATCACAAGCGCGGAGATCGCGGCTGCTGCGACACTCAGATACCGACCCACTTTCGCCCGGTTTATACCGCCGAGTAGCGCATATTCGTGATCATGGATCACAACGCGCACCGTTCCAGGCTGAATGCTGTAGCCATGTCCCTCATCACAATCTCCATCGCGCTTCCGGTCGAAGCACGACTGATCTAGCGAAGGTGTTGACATATGTCAACGCTTTTTTATCTTTTGCTCGTTACGCACCCTCTGGCGGTTGACTCATGTCAACGCGGGCCATATCGCGGCTAGATGGCGCGACCGACACACCCAGATAAGGACATCGAAGATGCATTGCGGGATTTCGAAAGTGCCGGATGGAGTGTCGAAAAGAGCGGTGCACGAGCGCACATCTGGGGTCGGGCAAAGTGTCCGGCGAACCGGAGGGGTGCCTGTTCCGTCTCGGTCTATTCTACCCCGAAGAGCGGGCAGAACCATGCGAAAAACCTGCGCAGAGCGTTGAGGATCTGTGAGTGTGTGACCACCACTCGAAAGGAAAAGACATGAAGAGCTTCGAATTCACCATCGCGGCGACCGGGCTGCCGCTCGACACCGATGAATGGGAATACGCTTTCTATGAAGCCGGCTGTGATGATGCGACTGTTTCGCTTCAGCGAGGTGTCTTCATCCTGTTCTTTGATCGAGAGGCCGAGGATTTCGAAAGTGCAGCAAGAAGTGCCTGTGACGACATCCGGAGAGCCGGGGCGAAGGTCCTGCGGATCGAGCCTGATCCCCTTGTGAGCAGCAGCGACATCGCGGAGCGTGCCGGCATCACGCGGCAGGCCGTGTCGCTCTACACCACCGGCGGAAGGGGGGACAACTTCCCACTCCCGGTCGCGGGCATCACGAGCTCGCGGCCCCTCTGGTCTTGGGAGGAAGTCGCACGTTGGTTAGCCGACCGCGGCAAGCTCGCGCCTGAGGCTATCGAACAGGCTGAATGCATTCAGAGGCTGAACTTCGAACTTCAGGGAAGTCCTGTGGCGATCCCAATTCAGACCGGAAAAATGGAGGGGAGGGAGACAGCTCCCACCGCAGTGTCGGCAAGGCCATTCACCCGATACGAGGATTATGCCCGCGAAAGGGCCGGTAAACCGCAGGGGGCAAGGCGCAAACCGAAATTCCGCGTTCCCTCACGCCCACACAAACCGTTCGACCTCCGACCAGAAATGACAATGCACTGATGTTCGTTACTACATTCTATTCCTACAAGGGCGGTGTCGGTCGAACGATGGCGCTTGCCAACGTCGCGGCTCTGCTCGCCGAGATCGGGCGCCGGGTGCTCGTGGTCGACTTCGATCTCGAGGCTCCGGGCGTTCCCAGCTATGGATCACTGACCTCGGCTGCAGGAAAGCCCGGCATCGTCGACTACGTCTGCCATTACCTCGACACGAACGAGGTTCCGGAAGTCGCTGATTACATCGTCCCGTGCCGGTTGAACAACGGGCGCGACATCTGGGTGCTTCCCGCGGGGGACAACACTCGCCCCGAATATGCCGAACAATTCGCCAGGATCGATTGGGGCTATCTCTACGCGGAGCGCGAGGGAGCAGAACTGCTCGATGACATGAAGGTGCAGTGGGAGGAGTTCGACGGCCAGGGATTCGACTACGTCCTGATCGACAGCAGGACCGGGAACACGGACATCGGTGGCATCTGCACGAGACAGCTGCCTGACGCTGTCGCGATCCTGTTCATGCCGACACGACAAAACACCGACGGCCTCGTGCCAATCGTCGACCTTATCCGCACAGAACGCAAGCGGAGTGGCCGAGAAATCGATCTGATCTTCTGCCCATCGAACATCCCCGATCTCTTCGACGAGAACCACATTCTGGAAGCCGCTCTGGACCAGGCCGCAAAGGTCCTAGATTACGGGCAGAAAGACCGGCTGGAGCCGCCGGTGGTGACCATCAGCCATTGGGTCAACTTGAACCTCCTTGATTTACCGCTGATCGTCGAGGCAAGAGAGAACTCCCGGCTGTCCAGTGAATACCGCTATCTGATGTCGGCCATCATCGGTCAAAACATCACTGATAGAGAGGGGGCTAAGTTCACTCTCAAGCGGCTGCCGGAAGTCTTCAGGACTGCTCGCAAAGAGAAGAAAGCTAAGACAGCGACGGATGTAAAAGACCTCGCGAGCGAAATTGCCGCCACCCATTCCGACGACGGGAGGCTGGCGTTCCTTGCCGCCGAGGTATTTTCGGAAGCGAAGGACTACGAGAGCCAGGAATCCAGTCTCAGCGATGCAATTGGCGCTGGTTACGAGACCGTTGCGGCGCGGACCGTGCGAGCCATAGTCCGAATGCATCTCGGCAAGAAAGACGAAGCACTCAGCGATCTGAAGGAGGTGCTGATCTCGCCCGAGGGAAGCACGTTCGAATTCCGGCCCGCAGCCCGGATGCTCCGAAGTGCCGCAGAAAATCCCGTCCAAGTCGCACTCGACATCTTTCAGCAGCAAGGCGTGAAGATGAGGGCCAAGTTAGAACTGGCGCCATTGCTGATGCAGGACCGGCAACACCTCGATCTCGTGGCTGACACATTGATCGAGCCACTGGATGACCTCGAGATAAAACCCGAACAGGCAGAAGACCTTATCATGACGGCCGTGCTGGCGCTGATCGGCTCGGGCCGTTTCGACGAGGCCCTCACCCTCACCAGCGACAGGGAGTTTCAGGGCACCGAAGCCGTCGAATTTAATCGAGCCATCGCATATTGGGGCAAAACGGACAAGCCGCCCAAGCACATGTTCGAAAGTCTAGCCGACACCCTGCCTAGCATGGAGGTCGGCGATCCCAATGTGCATCAATGCACCGCCTTGGCATATGCTATCGTAGGCCAGAAAGATCTGGCCCTGGAGGAACTGGACAGCGCGATCGAGCGGGTCGTCCCGGGCCAACTGAACTTCAGTTGCTGGACCTTCCTGCGCAAGGAAACTGAGGAGTTTTGTGCCGATGTGGAGGAAATGCGTGCGCGAGTGATTTCCGGAGAAGCCCTGAAGCCACCTTTCCTTGATGAAGTTCGCAAGGGGGCTATATAGCGTTGCAAGAGCTATGAGAGTGGGATAGGGCGGCAAACAAGGAACGAAAATGTTCACCATCGCTTAAACAAGTTGATGCTATCTAGAACCCTGTAGGAGATACCAAGATGGTTCATGATTCAGGAACAGACATCTGATCTGCAATCGACCTTAAGGTCATAAGGCCCGGCGAGTGATCGCCGGGTTTTTTATTGCTTACAGGCACATCGCTGAGATCCGCCCCAATATCTCCGCAGTGAGCTTCCCTGAGCACCTCGAACGACGCGTCGAATCGGATCACTCTTCAAAGTCCATCGAAGCCAGCAAATCCCTCGGCGACGAATCGATCGCAAAATGCGAGCTTCATGAAATGCTCGGTCAAGGCGCGGGCGCCATCACGGCTGACCATCTCGCTCCATTCATCCCAGCGATCGATGCGTTCGAGAAGCCAAAGGTAGAAACGGTCGCGCGCGAAGCGATCGCCATCGGGCCAAGACATCGTCCATAGAGTGCTGCGGACCGGAATCTCGCGGGTGATCCGCAAGCCGATGAGCTTGACGACTGGGTCATTGCCGATCGTATCGGTCGCGAAACGATGCGCCATGCGGGCAGCGAGGCGTTCCCGCCGTTCCACCTGCTCGGCAGCAGCCATGCGCTCGGAATGACCACCGACCGTTCGGTTCGCGATGATCCAATCGAGACCGACACCTTCCGTAGCATCCTCTCGCGTCCGCGTGGCAATCAGCATCAGCAACACGGAGCGCCCTTCAGGCGTCGGCCGTCCGTCCGTGTCGTTCACCAGCCCGGCAGCGAGCAGGTAGGCTCTAAAGAACTGGTCGAGGTGTCCATCGCCGAGGAAGATGTCACGGACCCGCTCTTCCGGCGCGACGAAGCGACCGTCAGCAATAGCGAGGTAGCTCGCCATGAATTCCATGATCCCGTTCATCCACCCGGAATGGATCGAGGGCAGTCCGAGGCGATCGATCCAGAATGCTTCGCGCACCGATCCCCATTCCCGGCCGTCCTCATCGATTAGGGGTGGTTCTCCCGGCACCGATCCGCTCGAAACCATCCAGTATCCCCAGGGGAGATCGGGATGCCGATCATCACCGTAGCGTTCCTTTCCGGCACCGAAAGGGTGAAACGAGCTGACCATCATTCACTCGGGCGTTCGGTGGGGGCCGGAAGGCCGAGCGGCTCGCGGGTCGGCGTATCCATGTCCGAACCCTTGTCGGTCAACGATTTCAACTTGCGCGCCAGTTCGATGCAATTCTCGTAGACGAAGGACTGATCGCGATAGACGTCACCCTTGCGACCTTCGCCATATCGACCGCCCGGAACGAGGTCGCCCGGATGGTCGGTGTCGAAACCCAGCCACCACAGATCCTCATGGAACTCGTCCTCGGTGGTCTGCACCGTGCGGTAGTCCTGCACCGTCCTGACCCAAGTCGTGTGGCAAACCGTGTAGCGTTCCTGACGCGGCTTGCCGTGGGCTCGCCGTTCGAACCGGTTGACCTCGCATGCCTTGCTGTAGGTTACGCCGCCGTGGACAGTGTTGGAGACGCCGATCGGCACGGCGTCCGCTTCAAAGCCGAAGAGCGGATGCTCGGGGCCAACCCCCACATAGCCCGAGATCGTCCCGTTCTTCTGGCGAAGCATGATACAGCCAAGGCCGGTCTCCGCGTCTACCCAAGAGACCTTGTCCGCCTCGTTGTTCCAAGGACCGTCGCCCGACGGTCGGCGATCGGGATTATGATACACCTGCAGGGCGGTGATGCTGGTGTCTGCCACCGGGTAGGGAACCGGTGCGGCGTTTGCCAAGCCGTCCGGCGGCGTCGCCTTCGCGACCTGCTTGCCGGCAACCTTTC